>NZ_CP025086.1:1606739-1945109 GCF_004135935.1 Methylovirgula ligni
ACAGGCCCCAGCGATAGCCGGCCATGTCGCCGGTCAGGCTGAGCGAGAATCGTTGGTCTGCTGTGCGGGCGGTGAGCGGCGCGCGGGCGCGAAGCCGCCGTTCAAGGCCGAGGTTGAGCGCCGGCGTCTCGCGATCGCCTTCCACGGCAAGCTTGCGGACGGCTGCGCCCGGCGTCGCGAGCACGATTCCGGCCCGCTCGCGCGCGCCTTCGCGCAGCGCGAGGATTGGCCAGGCGCCTCGCGCCGGCAGGTGCAGACGCAGATCGAGCCGCTGTCCCATCGAAATCGGAAAGGCGGTGCCGGCAATGGGCGCGACATCCTGCCCATCGACGGCGATGAGTTCAGCGGGCAGGCCGCCGGTGCTGATCATGAAGCTGGTCGCGGTGGCCCCGTTGATGAGGCGCAGGCGCACCCGGCCACCTTTCTCGACCTGTACAACATCGGGGTCGGCAAGGGTCCGGTCATTGGCGAGATAAGCGTCGAAATCGATGTCGTTGAGGTCCATCGCCATGCCCGGCATATCCATGTGCGACATGTCCATGTTGGGGCTGACCTTCATCATCTGCTGCACATCCATGCCGGACATGTTGCCGCCGCCCTTGCCCGCGGTCAGCCGGGCGAGCAATTCCTTGGCCGGCGTGAAGGAAAAGTCGTGCAGCAGAATCACGATCTCCTGCTCGTCCTGCTTCACGTCACCAATGGTACGGACGATCAGCGGCGCAGCCAGCAGGTTCTGCTCCTGCAGCGTATGGGCATGCATCCAATGGGTGCCGCCGGCGCCGGCGGGGAAGGTATAGCGCCGGGGTTCACCCGGTTTCAGCGGCGGCGCCGGATTGTCGGGCACACCGTCCATCTTCCAGGGCGGCGTCAGGCCGTGCCAGTGGACAAGCGTCGGCGCGGCGATGTCATTGGTGAGTGTCACGTCGAAGGCAGAGCCTGCCTGCAGTGTCAGGCCGGTCATGCCGTCCGGCTGTGCGAGTCCGAAGACGCGGGCCGCCTTGCCGTTGATCTCCAAGGTTCGATTGACGATGGCAAGGCGCCGGGATGGTGCGTCGGCACGGGCGGGATGGGCAAAGCCTGACGTGCCGAGCGCCGCAGCGCCGGCCATCAAGCCGTTGAGAAAATCACGACGATTCATGTTTTTGTCCTCGTTTCGGGCCGGCAGGCCGGCGCACTGATGGAAGCGCCAAAGGCGCGGAGCATCAGACGAGGTGGCGCGGCGGTCCGAGCGCAGGCGGCAGCGCAATGCCGTGGCTGTCCCAATTCTGCCGGACATATCTTTGCCGGCCGGCCGCGGGAAGCCGCAAAGCGATCGTTTCTTCGGCACGGAGTAGGACGATCCCGCAGATGCCGCAGCAAGATCGCTGGCCGTCGTGGTGGGGTGCGGCGTGATGGCAATGGGCTATCGGCGAGGCGGAGAGCTGCGCGGCAGGGCCCGCAGTGCAAAGTGGCGCTTGCATCGCCGATGCTGGCGTAAAGCCGATTCCGCACGCGATGAGGATGAGAGGCAGAACGCGCCAGCGCGGCAGTCTGTGCCAAAACCCGATCATTGACGCTTCCCGACGAGACGCCGGACTTTAAAGCATGGTCGGCGTTCGGCCTTGCGCCCGATTAAGCCGGCGGGGTTAAGCGCGTACTCGCGCCTGGCCGTCGCGCGCCACTTTGTTGTTAGGGTCGAAGGCGAGGGCGTGGTCGTAGGATTCGGCGGCTTTGGCGCGATTGCCGAGCTTCTCGTAGGCGAGGCCAAGCCCCGCCCAGGCGTTGGCGTCCTTGTTGTTGACGTTCAGCGCGGCGTTGAAGTCCTCGACCGCCTTGGCCGGCTGGCCGATGGCGATCAGGCTTTCGCCGCGGGCCTCATAGGGCGCGCCAACGAAGGGGTCGCGGTCGATGGCATTGTCGAAGTCGGTGATCGCCGCCTGGTTGTTGCCCTCGCGCTGGAAGATCAGGCCGCGCGCGTGATAGGCCTGCGCGCTCTCGGGGTTGAGACGGATCGCGACGTCGAGGTCGGCGCGGGCGGGGTCGAGCTTGCCCTGGGTGCGCAGCAGATTGGCGCGGCCGATATAGGCGGGGGCGTGGTTCGGATTCGCGGTGATCGCCTGATCGAAGTCGGCGAGGGCGAGATCGTCGTGATTGGTCTGCCGATAGGCGAGCGCGCGATTGGTGAGCGCCGCCGCGTCGTTGGGATCGAGATGGACCGCCTGGGTGAAATCGGCGATTGCGTTGTCATATTGGCCGATGCGCGCATAGGCGACGCCGCGGGTATTATAGGCTTCGGCGCTGTTCGGATTGCGCTGGATGACATCGGTCAGCGAGGCGATATTCGCCTGCGCCGCTTCCGGCGAAACCGGCGCCACCTCGGCAATGCCGGCGCCCGTGGGGCCGAGAGAATTGCCGCTTTCGCACCCGGCGAGGCACAAAGTCGCCAGCAAAAATGCGGGGAGGACGGGGCGTCGAAACAGTATCATCGAAATGCAAGTCATCGAAATGCAAGTCCTGGATCAGTCCGTTTGAGTGCCAATCTCGAAAAACGGTACGATCAGACGATCGATTCCGGGAACCTTAAGCGGGATTTCTGCAAACCGGTTCCCACTTCTCGCATCCGTCCCGGGACGTCTTTAGGCCCCGGCAATCCGGCAAGATTGCGACGAAGCGCAATCCTGCCCGCAATTGGCATAACAAACGTCTTTTGCAGAAAAAGCGAAAGTGCAGAAAAAGCGAAAGCCGCGGAGCATGAAGCCAGCGGCGCCGCTAGGATCAGCGCAAGCGCAAGATCAACGGACGCCGACCACGGGCTTCGGCTTCATGGGCAGGAGCCCTTCACGCTGCAGCTTCTTCCGCGCCAGCTTGCGCGCCCGGCGCACGGCCTCGGCCTTTTCGCGTGCCCGCTTCTCGGAGGGCTTCTCGTAATGGCCGCGAAGCTTCATCTCGCGGAAAATCCCCTCGCGCTGCATCTTCTTTTTCAGCGCCTTCAGGGCCTGGTCAACATTGTTGTCACGAACCAGAACTTGCACGCGGCGATCCTTGTCTTGCGCCGACGGCTTTGGCCTCGGCAGTGATTAAGCGTAAGCTTTCGGGAATAGGCCCGCAGGCGCTGAAGCGCCTCGACCCTTGGAGTTCGGTTAGCAGAGTCGGCCGTTCTTGTCCAGCGGAAGCCCGATGATCAGACGTCCCGGTCCAGAATTCGTGTCACATGGCCCATTTTGCGGCCCGGCCGGGCTTCGGCCTTGCCATAGAGGTGCAGGCAAGCGCCCGGCTCGCGCAGGATTTCGGCATAGGCGTTCGCTTCCTCGCCGATCAGGTTGCGCATCTCGACGGCGGCCCCGTGGCGCCGAGCCAGGCCCAGCGGCCAGCCCGCGACGGCGCGGATATGCTGCTCGAATTGCGAGCAGACGGCGCCGTCCAGCGTCCAATGGCCGGAATTGTGGACGCGGGGGGCGATTTCGTTGACGCGGATCGTTTGCCGCGGCCGGCCGTCAGCGTCGGGCTCCTCGGTCACGAACAGCTCGACTCCGAGCACGCCGACATAATCCAGCGCATCGGCGATCTTCTGCGCGGTGGCGATCGCCACTTCCGCCGCTTCGGCGTCGATCTTCGCCGGGGCGCGGCTGACGCTCAGAATATGGTTGGCATGGACGTTTTCGGTCACGTCATAGGCGACGAAACTGCCGTCGAGGCCGCGCGCGCCGATGACCGAGACTTCCTTGATGAAAGGCACGACGCCTTCGAGAATGGCCGGCGCGCCGCCGAGGCTGCGGAAGATGGCGCCAAGATCGGAGCCTTCGCGAATCATCACCTGACCCTTGCCGTCATAGCCGAAACGCCGGGTCTTGAGGATCGCCGGGCGGCCGAGCTTGCCGACGGCGCGGATCAGCGCGCCCGCGTCCTCGACCGGCAGGTAGGGCGCCGTCTCGATGCCGAGCCCCGTCAGGAAATCCTTTTCCGTCAGCCGGTCCTGGCTCGCCGCTAGCGCGGCGGGGCCGGGGCGGACGGGACGCAGCCCGGCGAGCAGTTCCGCCGTCGCGGCGGGTATGTTCTCGAATTCATAGGTGACGACATCGACCGCCGCGGCGAACGCCTTCAGCGCCGTCTCATCCTCGTAGGCCGCAATCGTCCGTGCCGCCGAGACATCGAAAGCGGGGCTATCGGCTTCGGGCGCGAAAATATGCGTCTTGAGGCCGAGTTGTGCGGCCGCCGTCGCCAGCATCCGGCCCAATTGGCCGCCGCCCAGAATTCCGATCGTATCGCCCGGCGCGAGACTCTCCGCCATCCGCCTCACTCGGGATGTCTGGCGACGGCGGCGGTCTGCGCCGCACGCCAGTCGGCGAGCCGGGTGGCGAGCGCCTTGTCGTCGAGCGCGAGGATGGCGGCGGCGAGCAGCGCCGCATTGATGGCGCCCGCTTCGCCGATGGCGAGGCAGCCGACCGGCACGCCGGCCGGCATCTGGACGATGGAATAGAGCGAATCCTGGCCCGAGAGTGCCTTGGTCTCGACCGGCACGCCGAGAACGGGTAGCGGCGTCATCGCCGCGGTCATGCCCGGCAGATGCGCGGCACCGCCGGCGCCGGCGATGATCACCTTGAAGCCCGCCGCCTCCGCGCCCTTGGCGAATTTGACGAGCCGGTCGGGCGTTCGATGGGCGGAGACGATTTCGGCGGAATAGCCGACGCCGAGCTTTTCCAGCGTTTCGGCGGCATGATGCATCGTCTTCCAATCGGACTGGCTGCCCATGACGATGGCGACGAGTTTGGGAGCGGACATGAAAACTCTGCGGGGCAGCCGAAAAAGAAGGCAGCGTCCTAGACGAAGGGGCAGGGGCGCGCAAGCGTAGCGCGCCTTCTCCCCGAATCTTTTCTCAAAGGTGAGCGACCCAGCGCAGAATGTAATTCGCCACGTCTTCCCATCCCGGCTCGGCGATCAGGAAATGCGAATGGCCGGGAAAATATTTGAAATCGGTTTCAGCGGGCGCGTGCTTTTGCAGGTTGAAGGCGCCCATGGCGGTGAAGGGCGTCACGGTCTTGTCTTCCCCGCCGACGGTGATGAGCAGCGGCTGCGTCCGCCGCTTCGGATGGACGCCGGTGCCGATCCAGAATGCCCCTTCGTAGAACATGCGGCCAGAGGTCGGAACGACGAGCTTGTCATAGGCCTCGCTTTGAACTTCCGGCGGTGCGGCATTGGCGAAAGAGCTGGCGAACGCCTCGCGCGATAGCGTGAACGGCAATTCCCAGCCCTGCCAGCGTAACAGCACTGGCGCAGCCGCGAAGAGAGAGGTAGCGCCTGGCGGGACCAAAGCGATCGGCGCGGGATCGATTGCCACACCGGCCCAGCCGAGGCCGCGGTCGAGCAAAAGCTGCGTGAACAGTCCGCCGAAGGAATGGCCGACGATGAGCGGCTTTTCCGGCAGGCTCGCGATGAAATTCTGATAATGATCGACGATCTCCTTGATGCTCAAGGCGCCCAGGCCGGCCGGTGGATTGCGTCGCAATTCCTCGGGCGGCGCGCTGTCGATATAGGGCCACGCCGGCGCATGGGTCGTAAAGCCGGCGGCCTCGAAAGATCTGCGAAAATTGTCCCATGACGCGGGAACCATCCAGGCGCCATGAATGAAGACGACGGTTTTGCTCGCGTTCTCGGCCATTCCCCGGACCTTTCCGTTCGCAGCGCCAAAGGCGCCGTCACATCACCGCAAAGAGAAGCTGCGCTTATGCCTTCGCGAAGGCAAGCCGTCCTGCGCCGCACCATCGCAGCGCCGTTTCTAAAGTTCGCAGAATTCACTATGAAGACATTGCAAGCGCCGCGATAAGCAGGTGCGGCGATCGAAGACCGGGATTGTAAATGTCGGCAACGCTGTCCGCCGCGAGAGCGGGCCAATTCAAGGTCGGCGGCGATTTCACCATCAACCGCTTCGGCTTTGGCGCGATGCGGCTGACCGGCAAGAGCATCTGGGGCGATCCCCAAGACCTTGCCGCGGCGCGGGCGACATTGGCCCGGCTGCCTGAGCTTGGCATCAATTTCATCGACACCGCCGATTCCTATGGCCCGTTTGTAAGCGAGGATCTGATCCGTGAGGTGCTCCATCCTTACGACCACATCCTCGTTGCGACCAAGGGCGGGCTGACGCGGCCAGGGCCGGAGATCTGGCGTCCGCTCGGGCGGCCGGAATATCTGCGCCAATGCGTCATGATGAGCTTGCGGCGGCTGCGGCTCAATCGCATCGATCTGTGGCAATTGCACCGTATCGATCCGGCGGTGCCGCGCGACGAGCAATTCTCCGTCATCGCGGCGATGCGCAAAGAGGGGCTGATCCGCCATGTCGGCCTTTGCGACGTCGGCGTCGATGACATCGAAGCAGCGCGAAAATATTTTCCCGTCGCGACCGTGCAGAACCGGTTCAATCTCGTCAACCGCTCCAGCGAAGATGTGCTGACCTATTGCGAGCGGCACAGCATCGGCTTCATTCCCTGGGCGCCGCTGGCCGCGGGCGCGTTGGCGCATCCGGGTTCGGCGCTGCTGCAGACGGCAACAGAGCTGAAGGCGACGCCGAGTCAGGTGGCGCTCGCCTGGTTGCTCAAGCGCTCGAAGATCATGCTGCCGGTTGCCGGAACGGCCAATCCCGAACATCTTGTCGAGAACGTCGCCGCCGCTAATCTCGAATTGAGCGATGCGGCCTTCGCCGCGCTCGACATTCAGGGCCGCAACGCGCTCTGAATCAAAACTTGATATCTGCGCGTTTTGCACCACTTTGAGCAAGCGCCGCGCAGTTTCGAATCGTGCGGTCGAAGAGGAACAAAGTTGGACGCGACGCTCTCTCTGCTCGATCTCGCCGGCGCCGTGGCGCTGCTGCTCTGGGCCATGCACATGATCCAGAGCGGGATTCAGCGCGCCTTCGGCGCCGATCTGCGGCGCGTGCTCGCGCACGCCTTCGGCAACCGCATCAAGGCTTTCGCCGCCGGCATCGGCGTCACGGCGGTGTTGCAGAGCAGTACAGCGACGGGCCTCATGGTCGCGGGCTTCGCGGCCGCCGGACTTGTCGATCTCGTTCCGGCGCTCGCGGTGATGCTCGGGGCGAATGTCGGTACGACGCTCATTGTCCAGCTTCTCTCCTTCGATATCGCGCTTGCCGCGCCGGTCTTCCTCATCATCGGCGTGATGATGTTCCGCCGCAGCGGCGAGTCGCGCACCCGCGATATTGGCCGCGTGGCCATCGGCCTTGGCCTGCTGCTGATGGCGCTCAGCCAATTGGTGCAGATCATCACGCCTTACGAGGACGTGCCGAGCTTGCGCATGTTGCTTGGCGCGGTGGCGACCCAGCCGTTCGTTGCGCTGCTTCTCGGCGCGCTCGCGACCTGGGCGGCGCATTCGAGCGTCGCCATCGTCCTGATTGTCATGTCCTTCGTCGCCAATGGCGCCGTGTCGCTCGATACCGGCATCGCGCTCGTGCTCGGCGCCAATATCGGCTCGGCGATCAATCCGCTTCTCGAAGCCCCGCGCGGCGTCGACCGCACCGGCGCGCAGGTCGCGCTCGGCAATCTGCTCAACCGGCTGATCGGCGCGGCGATCGCGCTGCCGTTGATCGAGCGGATCGGCCCGGCGCTGGTGCGGCTCGATCCGAGCCTCGCCCGCGACGTCGCCAATTTTCACATGTTCTTCAACGTCGTCATGGCGCTGGTCTTCCTGCCGTTGTTGCCGCTTTTCGCCAAAGCGCTGCGCCGGCTGCTGCCGCAACGCGTCGAAGCGCAGGATCCCTCGCGTCCGCTCTATCTCGACCCCGCCGCAGCCGAGGCGCCGGCGGTGGCGCTCGGCAATGCCACGCGCGAGGCGCTGCGCATGGTCGATGTGTTCGACGAGATGCTGCAGGGATTTGGCCGCGCGCTCGATGAGAAGACCGACAAGCAGCGGATCGTCGAAACGCGCCGCATCGACGATATCCTCGATCGCCTGAATACCGCGATCCGCTCCTATATCGTCGGCCTCGATCCCGAGTCGCTGACCGAAGATGACGACAAGAGGGCCGCAGCCATCCTCGCCTTCACCAGCAATCTGGAGCAGGCGGGGGACACGATCGACCGCGGCGCACTGGCGACGCTGACGCGGCAGTTGAAACGCGGCCTCGTGCTCGCCGACGAGGGACGCGCCGACGCGCGTCTCATGCTGGAGCATCTTTCCGCCAATCTGCGCCTCGCCGCAACCGTCTTCATGACGCAGGATCTCCGCGCCGCGCGGGCGCTGGCGGACGAAAAAGCCTTCTTCCGGGAGATCGAGTCCAAGGCGACGGCGGCTTATTTTCGCCGTCTGCGCCAATCCCGGCCGGACGCGATCGAGGCGAACGCGCTGCATCTCGATCTGCTGCGGGCGCTCAAGGGGGTCAACGATTGCCTTGTGGCCGGCGCCGCTTACCCGGTTCTTGAGGAGCGCGGCGAGTTGCGTTCTTCGCGGCTGCGGTCGCAGCAGGACAGCGATCTCGACTCGTAGATCAGCCGAGCTTGCGTGCGATGACGTCCATGCCGATGCGGATTTGCGGATTCACCTGATATTCGAGCGGCTGAAAGCCCTGCTCGCGCAGCAGCGCATGGAGCCGCGCGCGGCCGAACATATGATAGTGCGTGATCTCGCCCCAATGCGGATTGGCCTCCTGCGCGTGCAGCAGGTTGAACGCCATCGCGTCCATGTTCGCCAGGCCGAGCAGCAGCAATCCGTCCGGCTGCAACAGGCGGTGTGCGGCGGCAAGCGCGCGCACCGGATCGATCATGCGCGGCAATTGATCGTCGAGGCTGACGATGCCAAAGCGCCCTGGCGCGTCGAGGTCTTCGAGCGCGCCTTCATGCGCCTCAAGGCCGAGCTGGCGCAGTCCCGCGACATGGCCGGGGCGCGGATCGAGCCCGACGGCCTCGAAGCCCCATTCGGCGGCGGTGAAGAGCAGCGCCGCGTTACCGAAGCCAACATCGAGCCAGGCCGCATCGCAATTCAACGGGCCGACATGCCGTGCGATCGCGGCGACGCGCGGCGCGGCGGCCTGGCGTCCGGCCTCCATCGCATGTCCGAGCGTCTCCCGTGCGAGTGGCGCGAAAATATCGGCACCTTCGAAATAGCCTTCGGTGAAGAAATGGTCGCAGTCCTCGCAGAGGTGCCAGCGCACGTCCGGCGCGAGCGTGCTGCGATAGGCCGGATCCTTGCTGCAATCGGCGGCGAGGAACGGCTTGTGGGCGCCGCTGCCGCAGAGCGGGCAGACCTCATAGGCGTGCCGCGCGATTTGCGGCGGCTCAGGCGCGATGACAGGTGAAGCTTGGCTAGCTGTCGATAGGGATGCCACCGCGAAAGGCTGCGGCGCTGCGCCATCGGCCCGGATTTCCCACATGCGGGTGTAGGCGGCTTCGAGATGGCGGGCATAGCGGCCGGTGTCGAAGGCCGGCGCGGTGCGCCGTGTCGCGAGAAGCCTTTGACGGATCGCCGCGAGCCGCTCGGGCGTGCGTGCGAGTGCGAGCGCCAGTGCCTCATAATCCGCGAGCGAATGTGTGACGAGTTCCGGCAGACCGACCGCCTGAAGCAGGCTCGCCGCCACCCGGCCGGCGAAGGCATCGCCCGCGAGCGTAATCACGGGCAGGCCGGCCCAGAGCGCGTCGCTCGTCGTCGTATGGGCGTTGTAGGGCAAAGTATCGAGGAAGAGATCGGCCAGCCGCTGCCGGGCGAGATGGTCCACCGCCATCATATGCGGCGCGAAGACGAGACGGCCGGGATCGATGCCGCGCGCCTCGGCCTCGCGCCGCAGATTGTCCTTCACGCGCGCGTTGGAGTCGTAAAGCCAGAGTACGCTGCCCGGTACAGCCGCGAGCAGCCGCATCCAGACGTCGAAGAATTTCGGCGTCAGCTTGTAGCTGTTGTTGAAGCAGCAGAAGACGAAGCCCGTCCCCGGCAAGCCGCATTCGGCCCGCGTCGGCGTGCGTTCGGCGATGCGGCGGCGGTCGTCGTTGGGCTGATAGCAGTCCGGCAATTGGACGATTTTCTCGGCGTAGAAAGGCTGCTGATCCATCGGCAAAGTGACCGGATCGGCGATCACATAGTCGATGAAATCGGCGCCCATCGTGCCTGGGTAGCCGACGAAATTCACCTGGATCGGCGCTGGGCGAAAGGCTGTGATCTCGCTGCGCGCGAACATCGTATAGCCCTTGAGATCGACGAGAATATCGATCTTGTCGTCAAAGATAAGTTGCGCCGCTTCGCGGTCGCCGACGCCGTTGAGATCGACGAAGCGGTCGAAGGCATTGCCAAGCCTCTGGCGCAACTCGCTGCGGTCGTCCGCACCATAGGAATAGGCGATGACCTCGAAGCGCGAATGATCGTGCGCCTCGAACAGTCCCGCCATGAGCACCGCAGTCGCGTGACGAAAGAAATCCGCCGAGAGATAGCCGATGCGCAATTTCCGGCCGCGCTCGGTCGGCTGATGCGTGAAACAGGGCCTGGCGTGCAGGGCCCCGGCCCAGCGCCGCGCTGCTTCGAGTTGCAGGGCGTGGCCCGACTCCATGCTGAGCAGGCTGAAGGGAGGAATAGTACCGTCATGGTCGGCTATTGCGGCCAAAGCCGCCTTTTCCTCCGCCTCGATATCCGCCCAGTCGCAGATCGCGCGGCGCAGATGCAGCATTTGCATGCGCACGCCGACAAGGTCCGGGTTGAGCGCGATCGCCTGGCGGTAGGCGCGCAGCGCGTCGTCGAGGCGGCGCTGTGTCTCATAGGCCGCGCCGAGATTGCAATGCGCCTCGGCCATGCCCGGCTTGAGCGCCAGCGCGTTTTCGTAGGCGGCGATGGCGCCCGGCACATCGCCGCGGTGCTGCAGGATGTTGCCAAGATTGCAATAGGCTTCCGCATAGTCCGGCCGCAGGGCGATGGCCCGGCGAAAAGCCTCGCCCGCTTCGTCGAGCCGCAGAAGCCCGCGCAAAATATTGCCCATCGCGAAATAGGGTTCCGCCGCGTCGGCGCGTCGTGCGGCGATCGCGCGGCAGATGTTCAGGGCCTCTTCCGGACGGCCGAGCCGGCGCAGAATTTCGGCGGCGTTGGTATGGGCCTCGATGAAGAAGGGGTCGATCCGGCAAGCCTCGAGATAGGCCATCGCGGCGGCTTCGAGTTCGCCGATGTCTTCGAGGATGTTGCCGAGATTGCCCTGCGCCGGGGCAAAGCCGGGATCGAGGCGCACGGCGCGCAGAGCGGTTTCCCGCGCCGCCTCGAGCTGGCGCGTTTCGCGCAGAACCGCGGCGAGATTGGCATAGGCGCGCGCATAATCGGGCTTAAGGCCGATGGCCTTGCCGATATATTCCGCGGCTTGCGCGTGACGCCCGGTCATATGTTCGACAAGGCCGAGATTGTGCCAGGCGACCTCGTGATCGGGATTTTGATCGAGAACTTGCAGATAGAGTTGGCGTGCGAGGCCGTATTGCTTGCCGCCGTGGAATTCGAGCGCGCTTTGCAGCAATTCGGCCGCGGACGGTTGCGCGGCGGCTTCGGACGGGTGCATCGGCGGGCCTTAAAGCGCCCGCGACGCCGGGCGCAATTCCAGAGCGTGGCGTCCGCTCATTACACCGACGGGCTTGCGCGAGGCTGCCGGGCGAACCGCAGAGGTCAGGCGATGATGTCGGGAGTCAGCACATCCTCGATGCGGTCGATCTTGTCGCGCAGGATCAGCTTGCGCTTCTTCAGCCGCTGGATTTGCAACTGGTCGGCGGCGGAAATCTCGATCAGCGCCGTGATCGCCGCATCGAGGTCGCGGTGTTCCTGGCGCAGACGTTCGAGTTCCGCGTGCAGGGCCGCGCGCTCCTCGTCGCTGGATTTGTCCGCCATCTGCTGCCCACCCGAAACATTGCGACCGGCAGAGCGGGTGCCCTGCCGATCGCCACGGGATAATGCATTTTCGGGTCCGCCTGCAAATCCTCAGAAGGTCGAGGCGGGGACCGCGTCAGATGACGTTGACCTGGGTGCCGACCTTGACCCGGGTGTAGAGGTCTTCGACGTCGACATTCAGCATCCGGATGCAGCCGGAGGAAACCGCCTGGCCGATGGTATCGGGTTCGTTGGTCCCGTGAATGCGGAAGCCGGTGTCGCCCTGCCCATTGAAGAGATACAGCGCGCGGGCGCCGAGCGGGTTGCCGATACCGCCCGCCATATAATGCGGCAGGTCGGGCCGGCGCTTCAGCATCACCTCGGGCGGCGTCCAATCCGGCCATTCGGCGCGCCGGGCGATATGGACATGGCCGCTCCAGCTAAAACCCTCGCGGCCGACGCCGACGCCATAGCGCAGAGCCTTGCCGTCGCCGAGCGAGAGATAAAGATACTTCGTCTTGCTATCGACGGTGACCACGCCCTTGGGCGCGCCGGTCGGGTCATCGACCAGCGTCCGCGTCGGCTGCACGGCGATCGCGACGTTGCCGGCATTGGCCGCGGGGGCTTGCGTCGCCTGCGGGCCGGAAAAGAGATTGAACGGAAAAGGCAGATCCTGAGCAAAAGCGCCGGTGGCGCCGAACGATAAAATCAATGCAGAAACTGCAACAGTGCGAAGTGTCAGCATGACACATCCCCCACGAAGAAAAGCCGCGCAGTGATGAAGCCACAGGTCGGTTTCAGCGGATGTGCGATTTGTTCCGTTGTGAACGTCTGTTCATCGGACGGTGCTGGTCGGCGAGGCGGCGGGGTTCTTGGCAGGCGAAGCCGGCGGCGGGGCTTCGGCCGGCGCCGTCAGCGTCGGGAGCGGGGCCGGCTTCGGCGGCGGCTCTGCCGCCGCAAGCTCATGGCGCGGCCAGTCGAAATCGTCGGCGCGGCCGGCCTGCAGCAGCGGATGCCGGGTATCGACGAAGGTCTGCTCGACGAGGCTTGCCGTATTGGCCCCGCCGCTGGCGGGGGTCAGCGTCGCAAGCTGCCCGCCGGCGGCCATAACCGGCCCGGTCAGGGGAAGCACCGGGCCGATCGCCGGCTTGATCGGGGGGACCGCCGCATTTGCCGCGGGCAAATTGGTGCCGGACGGCGCCGTCGTCTCGATTTTTGCGAGCGCGGCGTCGTCCTGCGGCGCCTCGCCTTGCAGAATTTGACGGATCTGCGGGGCGACGAAGCTCGCGAGCTTGAGTGCGCCCGCCTTGGTGAAATGGACGCCGTCGAGCGCGCGCAGCCGCACGACCTGGCCATCGACATCCGGCCCGTAGGGGCTGAACTGGCCGCCGTCATCGACGAAGTCATCCCAGATGTCGACGTAGGTCGCGCCGTCCTGGCTCGCATATTGGCGATACATATCGTTGAGCGCGGTCATGGCTTTCGAATAGCGGTCGCTTTTCATGATCGGCAGGCCGACCCAGATGAGCGGAATTTTCGCATCGTGAAAGGCTTTGGCGACGGCCTCGATCCGCGCGGCATAGATTTGGTCGTACTGCTCCGAATCGGGGTCGTAGCTGCCGGTGGAATCGTGCAAGGTCTGATGGTCGTTGCTGCCGATCATGATGACGGCGACATTGATTTTCTGGCTGCCGGTCGCGAGATCATGCGCGGTTTTCGGCCAATCGTAATAATCGTCGCGGACGAGGCCGGAATCTTCCTTCGCCTCGTGCAGAACCTCGACTTCGGGCCGGTCGCTGAGCGAGGTCGTCAGCGCCTGGCCGAGCAACTCGCCGAGCGAGTCGCCGAGGACCGCGACAAAGAAGCTCGGCGGCACAGCGGGGGCTTTCTGCACCTTGGCCACCGGATGCGGATGGTAGGTGTAATGCGGATGCGGGCGCTGCGGCCGGTATTCGTCATAATTGCGCTGCGGCCGGAACACTTGCTGGAACCAGCCGAAGGGGTTGAAATTCTGCGCGCGCGCGGCGGGCATGTCGAACGCGCCGAGACAAAGGCCGAGCGCCGCCAGCCCCAGCACGGAGGGCCGGATTCGGTCCCAAAGTCTGCGCCCGCGCGTCAATCGAAAGGCCATCGCTTCGCCTTAACTCCTATCGGCTCGAAAGCATGCCCCCATCGGAAAAGCCGTGCAACTTTTCCGGCGCTTACTCTCTAGGCCACGGTCAGGCCGGAAACGCTGGCAAGCAGGAGCAGGCAGCCGAAGACGAGCACGCCAAGCGCCGCACCGACCTCGATCAGCCGCCCGATGATTTCCGCGCGGGGCGAACCGCTGCCCGAGAAGCGCACCGCCAGTTTCTTGGCATAGACGGCCATTGTCGCCAGCGCGCCGGTCGTGATCGCGGTGCCGAGCGACATGGCGAAGACGGAAAAGATTCCGGCGCCGAAAATATCCTGTGCCGACGCGAAGACCAGAATCAGAATCGCCCCGGAGCAGGGGCGCGCGCCGGCGGTCGCGACGGTGACGGCGGCCGATTTCCACGAAAAGCCTGCGCCGAGCTGGCGCGGGTCCGGCGCATGGAAATGGCCGCAATCGGGCCCATGCACATGGCCGTTTCCGTCGTCGGCGAGAAAATTGCCGTTGCCGCCGGTTTGCGCATAAGCGAGCTTCGGCGATGCGCCGGCGAAGACCGGCAAAGCCCGCGCGGCCGTGGCCTGGCGGATGCTCGCCGCCAGCGCCGTTGTCTTGTTGATGAGCAGGACAATGCCGAGCAGGATGATGCCGGCATAGGCGGCATATTCGAGCCAGCGCGCTGCCGCGTTCATCCGCTGCGCCGTCGCGTTGAAGATCAGCACCGCGCTGCCGACGAGCGCGATCGCAACGATCCCCTGCAGGACAGCCGCGAGGAAGGAGATGATCAGGCCGCGTTTGAGCGCGCTCTCGTTGGAGATCATGTAGGAGGTCACGACCGCCTTGCCGTGGCCGGGACCGGCGGCGTGGAAGACGCCGTAGAGAAAGCTCAATCCGGCGAGAGCGAGAAACCCGTAGTCGCTCTGCTTCACGGCGCGCATGGCGCCGACGAGCGCGAGCGAAAATCGGCTCTCCTGTTCGATGATCCAGGCGGTAACGCCGGACGCGTTGCCGACCGCGCCTTCGTCGGCGCCGACGGCAAAGGGATGATGAAAGCCTTGCGCCGCGGCCGCTAATGTTCCGGCGAGAAGCATGAGGGCGGCAAGCGTGATGATGTCGAGCTTTTGGTTTGGGCGCATCGCGGTCCTTTTGCGCATCTGTTCTACGGACAGGCGACGATGACCCGGTCGGCGAGCTTCATGCCGAAGTTCGCACCGGGGGACAGATTTTGATAGAAGGCTTCGGACAATTGTTTGGCGTCCTGCACTTCGAGCGGATTGGCGCCGAGCACGCCGATCGAACAGCCCTTCGGCGCGCTGACGAGCGCCACCGGACCCGTCTTCGCCAGGCTGAAGTCGACGAAGAAGGTCGGGTCGTAGATCGAAAAGGTGAAGGCCCTGCCGGGCTCGAGCGGCTCCTTCAGCGGCACGGTGAACGTCAGCACGACGAGCTTGTCCGGCCGTTCCTCAAGCGAATAATCGCGCGGCGGCCCGAAATCCACCTTCTGACCGGCATTCTTCGCGAAGGTGAAATAGCCGAACTCCGCCAGGGACTCGACATTGGTCTTGGCGAGAGGCGCGAGCTGTTCTTTGGTCGCGAGCTGGCCATCCTTGGAAAGGCCCTGAACCGCGAAGGCCGAATACATGTCATCGAAGATCCAGGAGTTGCGGATCGCTGTGATCTTGCCATCGGGCTGAAAGATCACGTCTTCGTGCGCCGTGACCCACACATGCGGATGGGCGCAGGCCGGCGTTGCCCAGGCGAGCATGAGGGCGATGAGGCCGCCGATCCGGCCGCGCGCCGTGTGCATGTGAATCGTCAAGGGCTTAGCCACGGAATCGCCACAGCGGATGTGAAACTGCACTTTGCCAGCCAAACTCTGGCCAAAGCGAGGCGCAGGGCCATCAAAGGCATGCGGACGCGCTGCTCGCGGCCCGCAAAACTGCGTTACAATCATTTACTTAGCGAAGTGTGGGCGATGCGGGTCGAAGGTGGGAAAGGGTTTGGAAGATCAATACGGCTGTTCTATACCGATAAGTCCCGTAGGGGCGGCCAGGATTCCTCGCCTGGGACAAGGGCACAGATGGTGGACGCGGGCAAAACGCCAGGGACGACGGCACCGCTTTCACTCGCGGATAGATTCGATCTCGCGCAAAACCGCATTTTCGTCTCCGGCCCGCAGGCGATCGTTCGCCTTCTTCTGATGCAAGCGGAAGTCGACCGCCGCGCCGGGCTCAAAACCGCCGGTTTCGTGTCCGGCTATCGTGGCTCGCCGCTCGGCGGCGTCGACCTCAATCTCGCCCGCGCCAAAAAGCAGCTTGAAGCGCGCGACATCCGCTTCGAGCCGGGCCTCAATGAAGATCTCGCCGCGACCGCCATCTGGGGCGCGCAGCAGGCGGAGATGCGCGGCGAAGGGCGTTTCGATGGCGTCTTCGGCCTCTGGTACGGCAAGGGGCCGGGCGTCGATCGCTCCGGCGATGTTCTGCGCCACGTCAATCTTGCGGGCACCTCGCGCTTCGGCGGCGTCCTCGCGTTGATGGGCGACGACCACACGGCTGAATCCTCGTCCACCGCACATCAATCGGAGTTTGCCTTCGTCGATGTGATGATTCCGATCCTCGCCCCCGCCGGGGTGCAGGAACTCCTCGATTACGGCCTCTATGGCTATGCGCTCAGCCGCTATTCGGGCTGCTGGGTCGGCCTTAAATGCCTCAAGGACACGGTCGAATCGACGGCCTCGGTCGATGCCGCGCCCGATCGAGTGCAGCCCGTCGTGCCGACGGATTTCTTCCTGCCGCCGGACGGGCTCAACATCCGCGCGCGCGATCCGGTGCTCGATCAGGAAAAGCGGCTGCAGAATTACAAGCGCGACGCCGTGCTGGCCTGGCTGCGCGCCAATAAGCTCAATCGCATCGTCATATCGGGTGGCGCCAAGCCGCGCCTCGGCATCATAGCCGCCGGTAAATCCTATCTCGATGTACGCCAGGCACTCGATGAACTCGGCATCGACGAGTTGCGCGCCAATGCGCTGGGTTTGCGAGTCTACAAGATCGCCTGTACCTGGCCGCTCGAGCCGCAAGGATTGCGCGAATTTGCGCAAGGTCTCGACAAGATCATTGTCGTCGAGGAAAAGCGGTCGCTGATCGAAAACCAGTTGCGCGACGAGCTTTACGGCAGCGCGCATCAGCCGGTCTGCGTTGGCAAGAAGGATGAAAAGGGCCGGACGCTCTTTCCCGTCGCCGGCGCGCTTGACGTCAATCCCATCGCTATCGCCATCGGCCGCCGCCTGCTTGAATTCAACCCGGGCCCGGAGCTTGAGGCGCGCGTCGCCCATCTCGAAAGCTTGCAGCGCGGGCTCACGAGCCTGAAAGACGCAGCGGTGCGCACGCCTTATTTCTGCTCGGGCTGCCCGCACAATACCTCGACCAAAGTGCCCGAGGGGATGCGCGCCTACGCCGGCATCGGCTGCCATTACATGGTCCAGGGCATGGACCGCGCCACCGAGGGCTACACCCACATGGGCGGCGAGGGCGCCAACTGGATCGGCGAGGCGCTGTTCTCGACGCGCGGCCACATCGTCCAGAATCTCGGTGACGGCACCTATAATCACTCCGGCGTTCTGGCGATCCGCTGGGCTATTGCCGCCGGCACCAACATCACCTTCAAGATCCTTTTCAACGATGCCGTCGCGATGACCGGCGGCCAGCAACTCGAAGGCGGATTGACGGTCGACAAAATCGTCCGCCAGGTGGCGGCCGAAGGCGCCCATCAAATTGTCGTCGTCACCGACGATTTGCAGAAATATCAGAATCTCGCGAACTGGCCGCGGGATGTCGAGGTCCGGCTGCGCGACGAACTCGATGCCGTGCAGCGCGAGCTTGCCGTGGTCGCGGGTACGACGGTCCTCGTCTACGATCAGACCTGTGCCGCGGAGAAGCGCCGCCGCCGCAAGCGCGGCGAATTCCCCGATCCGGACAAGCGCGTCTTCATCAACGATCTCGTCTGCGAGGGTTGCGGCGATTGCGGCAAGGTCTCGAACTGTGTCTCGCTGCAACCGCTCGAGACCGAGTTCGGCCGCAAGCGCGTTATCGACCAGGCGAGCTGCAACAAGGATTTCTCCTGCCTCGAAGGCTTCTGCCCGGCGATGGTGACCGTGCATGGCGCCAAGCTCAAAGTTGCCGGCATGAAATCGCCGGAGGCCGATGATTTTCCGCCGCTGCCGCAACCGGCGATCCCGCAGCTTGGCGACAAGCCTTTCGCCATTCTCATCACCGGCGTCGGCGGCACCGGGGTGGTGACCATCGGCGCCTTCCTCGCGATGGCGGCGCATCTTGAAGGCAAAATCTGCGGCTCGACAGATATGGCGGGGCTGGCGCAGAAGGGTGGCGCGGTTCAAAGCCATATCAAGATCGCGGCGCGGCCGGAGCAGATCCATGCCATCGGTATCGGCGCGGGCGGCGCCGATCTCATCATCGGCTGCGATCTGGTTGTCTCGGGTACCGCCAAGGCTCTCGCCGCGATAAGGCCCGGCGAAACCGGCGTCGTCATCAACACCGCCGAGACCTATCCCGGCGACTTCACCCGCGATCCCGATTTTACGCTGCCGGTCGCGGCGATCAAACAGGCGATCCAGAAGGCGGCGGCCAATCGTGCGGCGTTCTGTGACGCGACGAGTCTTGCAACAGCGCTGGTCGGCACATCGGTCGCCGCGAACATCTTCCTCGTCGGCTTCGCCTGGCAGCGCGGCCTGCTGCCCCTGTCGGAAGAAGCTCTGATGCGGGCAATCGAGATTGTCGGCGAATCCGTCGAGATGAACAAGCGCGCGTTCCTTTGGGGGCGCCGTGAAGCCTTCGCGCCGGATCGTGTCGCCGCTCTGTTGGCGCCGGCGCATGATCCGGCCTCATCGCGCGTCATCTCCGAAACCTTCGCGGAGAAATTCGCGCGGCGGCAGGCTTTCCTGACCGTGTATCAGAACCGTGCCTATGCCGAAAATTACGCGGCGCAGGTGGAACGCATCGCCGAGATCGAGCGGCGCATGGCCCCGGGAGAAATGCGGCTTGCGGTCGCGGTCGCCAAAAGCCTTTTCAAGCTGATGGCGGTGAAGGACGAATATGAGGTCGCGCGGCTCTACAGCGACGGCACGTTCACGCGCAGCATCGCCGCCGCCTTCGAGGGCGATATACGCATCACCTTCCATCTCGCGCCGCCGATTTTCGCACGCAAGCCGGGCACGGTCCGCAAATGGGCTTTCGGCCCCGCGATGATGCGGCTGTTCAAGATTCTCAGGCCGCTGAAGGTTTTGCGCGGCACGCCGCTGGATTTCTTCGGCTGGTCGAGCGAGCGGCGGCTCGAGCGCGAGCTGCGCGCCGATTACGAGAAGCTGCTTGACGAGATCGCCGCGAAACTGACGCCGGAGAATTACGAAAGCGCCGTCGCCTTGGCCGCGTTGCCGGAAAAAATCCGCGGCTTCGGCCATGTGAAATTGCAAAGCGTTGAAGTCGCGAGAGCGGAAGAGACAGCTCTGCTTGCGCAGTTCCGCGCCGAAAACCTGCCTCAGCCGGTCAAGCTGGCGGCCGAATAGGACCGTTGCGCTTGTCCGGTTCGCGCGTCCTCAACGTACAATCACATTGGCGAACTGCCAGGGATCGTCCTTGTCGAGCTCTTCGGCGAAGTACCTGGCGCGGTCGGTGAGCGGCGTCCAGTCGGTATAGGTGCCGATCACCGGCTGGAGATAGGGCAGTTGCACTTCGAGGCAGCGGTGGAAATCCACTTCGTCGGCCTCGACAATTCCGGCGCGCGGATTTTCCAGTGCCCAGACCATGCCGGCGAGCACGGCGGAGCTGACTTGCAGGCCAGTCGCGTTCTGATAGGGCGCGATGCGGCGTGTCTCCTCGATCGACAACTGCGAGCCATACCAATAGGCGTTCTTGGCGTGGCCGTAGAGCAGCACGCCGAGTTCGTCGATACCATCGACGATCTCGTTCTCGCCGAGAATGTGCCAATCGTCCTGCTGCTTCCATTGCGCGCCGGCCATTTCGTCGAGCGAGAGCACGGCGTCGTCGGCGGGGCGATAGGCGTAATGCACCGTCGGCCGATAGACGACCTCGCCATCCTCGCGCAGCGTCAGATAATCGGCGATCGAGATCGATTCATTATGCGTGACGAGAAAGCCGTGCTGCGGCCCCGGCGTTGGCGTCCAGGAGCGCACCCGCGTGCCGGCGCCCGGCCGCAGCAGATAGATCGCGCAGTCCGGGCCATACTCATGACGGCGGCCCTCTGGCGGCAAATGCTTTTCATGCGTGCCCCAGCCGAGCTCGGCGGGTTGCAGGCCCTCCGAGACGAAGCCTTCGACCGACCAGGTGTTGACGAAGACACCCATCGGCTTCGGCGTCTTGGCGCGCTGGGTGTCGCGTTCGGCGATGTGGATGCCCTTGACGCCAACGCCTTTCGCCAGTCGTGCCCATTCCTCGCGCGTCTTGGGCTCCGGCGCCGTGATGCCGAGATCCTTGGCGACATTCAGCAGGGCTTGTTTGACGAACCAGGAGACCATGCCCGGATTCGCGCCGCAGCAGGAAATGGCGGTCGGCCCGGCGCCGAGCGCGTCGCGCTGGTCGAGTATCTCCTGGCGCAACGCATAGTTCGAACGCTGCGACTGGGTGAGGCGCGGATCGTCGTAGAAGCCCGGCCAGGGCTCGGCGACCGTGTCGATATAGAGCGCGCCGACCTCATGCGCGAGACGCATGATCGCGGCGGAGGAGACCTCGACGGACAGGTTGACGATGAAGGGTTGACCGGACCCGTTGGTCAGCAGCGGCTTCAGCAGATCGACAAAATTCTCGCGTGTCACGGCCTTCTGGATGAAGGCGATGCCGCGCTCGTCGAGCAGATGCCGGTCCGTGTCGACGGGGTCGATGACGGTGAAGCGCGACTTGTCGAAGTGAAAGTGACGCTCGATCAGGGGCAGGGTGCCGCGCCCGATCGATCCGAAGCCGATCATGACAACAGGGCCGGTAATCGTGCCGTGGATCGGCCAATTCTGCATCGTCAATCTCCAGGGAAGAGTTTGCTCCAGGGGAAGAGCTTGCTCCAAAGGAAGAGCGTGGCGCGAAACGCGTTGCGCGCCTTAAATGCGAGATGACGGGGAAGGTCAAGAATGTGCTGCGGCGCAGCGCAAGAAAAAGGCCCTTCACCCGGGGAATGGGTAAAGGGCCACGAGATTTGTTACAGTACGATGACTTTGGTGCCCACCGCGACGCGGTTGTAAAGGTCCATCACGTCACCATTCATCATGCGGATGCAGCCGGATGAGACCGCCTGGCCGATCGTGTCCGGCTCGTTGGTGCCGTGAATGCGATAGAGCGTGTCCTTGCCGTTCTCCCACAAGTACATCGCGCGGGCGCCGAGCGGATTGCCGAGACCGCCGTCCATCTCTTGCGGCAGGTCAGGGCGGCGCTGAAGCATATCAGAGGGCGGGAACCATTTCGGCCATTCCTGCTTGCTGTGGACCTCGGCGACGCCCTTCCAGGCGAAGCCTTCGCGGCCGACACCGATGCCATATTGCAAGGCCCGGCCGTCGCCCTCGACGAGATAGAGATGGCGCGTATTGGTGTCGACGATGATCGTGCCCGGCTTCTCGTTGGTGGGGAAGTCGACTTCCTGGCGCGTGTGTTTGCCGACTGCGGCGGCATCATCGTCCGGCGGCGGGTTATAGGGCGCGCTGTCCGGGCTCACCCGTTGCGGCGGGCTGGCATAGCCGCGCTGGTCCGGCGGCACATAGGCGTCCGGCGGTTCGGGCTGCGGCTCGCCGTAGTTCTGGCCCGGCTGGCCGCCGCCCGGATAGGGCGGGTAGCCATAATTCGGGGAATTCGCCTGATAGCCGTTGTTGTAATGCCATTGCGCCAGAGCCGGCACGCACAGCAAGCCGACGGCAGTGATCGCGGACAGCGCCAGAACGCTCAATCTCATCTTCGAATGCATCGAATCGACCCCCAAGCCCCTTCAAGCGAAGCTAGCGTAAAAAAGCGGCGAAACGCAGAATGTGCTGGACCGCACATGGTGTTTCTAACCCGCGCTATCATCAACAAAATAGCGCTTGCCTCTGGCTTGCGCTGCCCCGATCACGCGGCTTTGAATCATGCTGTGCTCAAGCTGATGATGCAAGAGTTAACAAAGGTTTAGCGGCTGCGTCGCCGCGGGGCGGGTGAGGCGCGAATTTTTTCGATGCACCCCGGGCAAGGCCCTTGCCGCCGACCAATCCTGTGTCACACTACCTTCGTGGACGCGTCTGCCAAGGAGCCAAGCATGTCTTTGGAAAGCCATCTCGCAGAGCTTGAACGCCGTCACGATGCTCTTGATCGCGACATCGCGCGTGAATGGTGCCATCCCTCGGTTGACGAGGTGAAGCTGGCACAACTCAAGCGGCGAAAGCTTCACCTCAAGGACGAGATCGCCAAGCTGCGAAGCGTCGAGACGCTGCATTAAAAGTCTAACCTGCCGACGATAGGTGGCCGCACGTTCGGCTCGCCCGCCAGTCTGGCGAGTGCGAATTGCTGCATTGTGGCCGCGCGGCGGATCAGCTAGAAGTTTGCCGCGCCGCTGTGCGCCCCAGGCACCCGTAGCTCAGCTGGATAGAGCGCTGCCCTCCGAAGGCAGAGGTCACAGGTTCGAATCCTGTCGGGTGCGCCAGTTTTACTGCTCTTTCGCAGCAAAAACAGGGCTTTGAATGCGCTGGCGGGCGCAGCCTGATGCCGCAACAGAGACGACAATCGCACTCACTGCGAGGCCTCGAGAGTCTTGGTCGGCGCATTCTTGCGCACCTTATGGACTTGATCGGCCGTGAGATGGCAGGCGGTTTGGCCAAATTGCGCGCAGGTGTAATTGGCGACCGCCGCCAATTCCTCATCCGTATAGGCGCTCGTAAACGCGTGCATGAACATCAGCCCCTGCGAAGTCTTGATCTGCGTTCCCTGAGCCAGCACCTGAAGCAGATTGTTGGCGTCGGGATCGCCGGTCGTGTGCGAGCCGGCTAGCGCCGCCCAGGGCGACTGGCGCCCGTGACCGCTCGGCAAATGGCAGCCGGCGCAGGCTTCGACAAAGATGTGCGCGCCAAGCGGATTCTTGCCCGCTTCAGCCGGCGCCCCGCGCCCCACGGCAGGCGGCCCATCGGGCTGCGGTGGGATGCTGCGCAAATAGGTGACCATCGCGCGGATGTCGTCGGCGCTCAGATAGCGCAAACTAAATCCGATGACCTCCGCCATCGGCCCCGACGCCGGTCCGCGCCCTTCGGCGTGACCGGTCGAGAGATATTGCGCCAATTGCGCGTCGCTCCAGCCGCCGACCCCATGATCGGGATCGCTGGTAAGATTATAGGCGAGCCAGCCGACCTGTTTCGTACCGGCAAATTTACGGCTGTCATCCAGACCTTGCAGCAGATTGCGTGGCGTGTGGCATTCGCCGCAATGGCCCAGAGGCCCGATGAGATAGGCGCCGCGATTCCAGGTGGCATCCTTGGAGGCATCCGCCTCGAAGCGATGGCCCGGGACGAACAGGAGCTTCCAGGCCCGCATCAGATAGCGCTGGTTGAATGGGAATTTCAGGTCGTTGGCAGGTGGCGTCGCGGCGACTGGCTTGACGGTCGCGAGATAGGCCCGGATCGCCAGCGCATCGTCGTCCGTCAGCAAGGCATAAGACGCATAGGGAAATGCCGGATAAAGGTCTTCGCCATTGCGTCCGATACCGTGATGCAGGGCGCGCACGAATTCCGCGTTGCTCCATGCGCCGATGCCATGCTCGCGATCCGGCGTGAGGTTCGGCGCATAAAGTGTCCCGAACGGCAGATCGAACGCACGGCCGCCTGCGAAAGACTCGCCGCCGGGATTTGTGTGGCAGGCTTCGCAATCGGCGGCCCTTGTCAGATATTCGCCACGCGCGACCAGCGCCGCACCTGTCGGCGCGGCCGCACTTGCTGTCACGGGTTCGAGCCCGGCGGGTATGAGGAAGAACGCCGCCGCGGCGATGACGGCGAGAGCAACAAGACCAAACGCGAAGGCGAGCCACTTTTTCATGCGCGAGCGTCCATCCTCACAATGGGACTATGGTGCTGTCTGCTAGGTTCCGCTCAATTGCCCGCGCCCGAATGGAAGCCGGCGCAATCTTTTACCCGTGGCAGCGAAAATAGCGTTGCCCAGGGCTGGCGCCGCGGCCGCCGTTCCTGTCTCGCCAATGCCGCCGGGCTTTTCGCTGTTGCGGATCTGATAGACTTCGATCTTCGGCGCTTCGTTGATGCGCATCGCGCGGTAATCGTGGAAGTTGCTCTGGTCGATCGCGCCGCCGGTCAGCGTGATCTCGTTGTACATGGCCGTGCCGAGACCAAGGATGAGACCGCCCTGAATCTGCGCCTGGACCGTGTCGGGATTGACGGTCATGCCGCAATCGATCGCGACGACGGCGCGGCGCACGCTGATCTCGCCGGGCGGCGTCACTTCCACTTCGAGCACGCAGCAAAGGTAGCTGCCGAACGCGAACTGCAACTCGACACCGCGTCCGGTGCCGCGCGGCAGGGGACTGCCCCAGTCGGACTTCTCCGCCGCGAGATTGAGGACCGCGAGGGCCCGCGGATTCGTCTTGAGCATGCCGCGCCGAAATTCGACCGGGTCCTGCTTGGCGGCGTGGGCCAATTCGTCAATGAAGCTTTCAACGACGAAGAGATTATGCGTCGGGCCAACGCCACGCCACCAGCTTGTGTTCATCGCCCGTGGTTCGTCGCGGACATAGTCCACATATTCATTGGGAATTTCGTAAGGCGTCTCAGCCGCGCATAAGACGGCATCGTCATCGAGGCCGTTTTTGAAAGCGGGCGGCGCCCAGCGCGCGAGAATAGACGGGCCGGTGACGCGATGCGTACGGCCGACGAGTTTCCCGTCCGCATCGAGGCCGGCGGCGACACGATCGTAATAATAGGGCCGATAATAATCGTGGCGCAGGTCTTCCTCACGCGTCCACACGAGCTTGACCGGATAGGAGACGTGTTTGGCGATCGAGGCCGCGACTTCGACGCTATCAATGTCGAGCCGCCGGCCGAAGGCACCGCCCATGAGCTGATTGTGGACCGTCACCTTGTCTTGCGGCAGGCCGGCGACCTTGGCGACCGCCTTTTGCGCCCGCACCGGAACTTGGGTGCCGAGCCAGATTTCAGCGCTATCCGGCTTGATATGCAGCGTGCAATTCAGCGGCTCCATTGGCGAATGCGACAGAAACGGCGATTGATAGATTGCCGAAAGCTGCGTCGCCGCGCCCCTGATCGCTGCGGCCGCATCGCCTTCCTTCTTGGCCACGACGCCTTTGTTGTGCGACGCCCGATCCATCGTGGATATGATCGTTTCGAGCGTCACATCGCCGTTCTCTCCGGCGTCCCACTTGAGATTGAGCGCTTCGAGACCCTGCTTCGCCGCCCACATGTGATCGCCGATCACGGCGACCGCATCGCCCTCGTCATTGCGGATGACATCCTGGACACCAGGCACATGACGCGCCGCCGCCTCGTCCATGCTGGCGAGCTTACCGCCCTTGACAGGGGTGATCGCGACGGTCCCGAAACGCATGTTGGGGACGATGATGTCGATACCGTAGATCGCAGTCCCATTGACCTTGGACGGTGTATCAATCCGTTTGGCGCTGGTGCCGATCAGTTTGAATTGCGATGGATCCTTAAGCTTGACGTTCGCCGGCACCGGCAATTGCGCGGCGTCGCTCACGACATCGCCGTAAGCAAGTGATCGGCCGGTCGCGTCATGAATGACGCCGCGTTCGACCCGGCATGTCGCGGGGTCGACATTCCAGCGCTTGGCCGCCGCGGCCACCATTAATGTGCGCGCGACCGCCGCAGCCTCGCGTAAACGCACCCAGTCGGCCCGCGTTGATACCGAGCCGCCTGTCGCTTCGTCGCCGAGAATAGGATCGATGTAGTGTTTGATATCCGGCGGCGCCGTCTCGACCGCAATTTGATCCAAGCCGACATCGAGTTCCTCGCCCATCAGCATGGCAGAACTCGTGTAGATTCCCTGCCCGAACTCGGTGTGCGGCAGGATGAGGGTGATCGTTCCATGCGTATCGATGCGCACGAAAGCGTTGGGTGCGAGATCCATGGCGCCGGGCGCCGCCGTAGCGCGTGCAAGGCTCGGCAGATGCAGGCCAAGCAACAGGCCGCCGCCCGCTGCTGCACCGGCCTTCAGCACAAACCGCCGTGAGGGCATGTCATATCCCATGGCTGCCTCCCTAAACCGACGCGGCCGCGTGAATGGCCTCGCGAATACGGACATAAGTCCCGCAACGGCAGATGTTGCCCGACATTGCGGCATCGATATCGGCGTCGGTCGGATGCGGAGTCTGGTTCAAGAGCGCCGTGGCCGACATGATTTGCCCGGACTGGCAATAGCCGCATTGCACGACTTCTTTATCGAGCCAGGCCTGCTGGATTTTGTGGCCGTTCGGCGTCTGCCCCACCGCTTCGATCGTCGTCACCTGCCGCGCACCGATCGCACTCACCGGCAACAGGCAGGAGCGCACGGGCTGACCCGCCAGATGGACGGTGCAGGCGCCGCATTGGGCGATCCCGCAGCCGAACTTTGTGCCTGTCATGCCCAGAACGTCGCGCAGAACCCAGAGCAAAGGCATGTCATCTGGCACGTCGACCTGGTGCGATTGACCGTTGATCGATAGAACTTTCATGCTTCCGTCCTCACGCATTATGTGTGTCGGGTCAGATACGATTCATTGACTGCAGCGCGGTGTCATTTGGCGGCATGTTCCAAAGCCAGCTTCAGTTCGTCATCAAGCTTGTGGGCCACCTCGTTGACCTGAGCGTCGCCGAATTGTCCGAAAAGGGTTGACGGCTTGTCGTACTCGAAAGTCGCGCCGCCATCAGCATTCTCGTACAGCACAAAACGAAGCGGCGCGTAGAGCGCAGCCTGCAATCTGTGCCGGGTCATCAGTGATGCGGTAATTGGATTGCCAATATCGTATTGGACAGCGTTGCGTGCACCGCCCTCCGCCTGCAGGAGTGCGCCATGATCGCGCTTCAAGAAGATAAAGAGCGGCGCACCATGTTCCAGCGCTTGGGCCTGCTTCAGATTACCCGCCGTCAGAGCGGCAACGATCTTCGGGTCGAGCTGCGGAACCTCCGCTTCGAGCGTAGCCTTTGCACGCGCGAATGTCTTTGTCGAGACGATCCGAACGTGTTCGACTTGCTCCATCGTGACGGTGAGACTGGGGTTTGCCAACGCGACGTTTGTCGTGCTGACCACCAAGATGGGCAGAAGATTCAGCGAGCTACTAAACACCGACGAACGGTATCAGATGCCGCTCCTTTTTGTAACCTGACGCGCAGCATTTATTGCTGTAGCGATGAGGGAATAGCTTTCCATATTTGCGCGAATTTTTGTACGCGCCTTGGGCGACACCGCTCAAGTGAAAGCTTGAAGAAAATGAATATTCCCGCTTTTATGTCTGCTCAAAAGCCGACTGCAGCAACGCGAATGCAATCCGGATCTGTTCGCGAGGGTGACACGCACTCCTTCTGAGACCTGCCTGCAACGCTGCTTACTTTCGTGAGGCTCTTCCATGCTCGTATCCGATGCAGAAATCCTCCAAACCGCGCTCGACTGGCATACGCGCGGCCGCAAAGTCGCAATCGCAACGGTCATCGAAACATGGGGATCGGCACCGCGCCCCGTTGGAAGCCAATTGGTAGTCGATGCCGATGGCCATTTTGTCGGTTCCGTCTCGGGCGGTTGCGTGGAGGCAGATGTCATTGCTGACGCGCTGGATGTCATTGCTGACGGCCAGCCGTGTATGCGCGAGTTCGGCGTCAGCGACGAAACGGCCTGGCGGGCGGGATTGTCATGCGGTGGCCGGATCAAGATTTTCGTTGCGCGGGTCGATTTGATACACGCACGCGCGCTCTCTGAACTCTGCGCCCTTGAGCGTGCGCGCCATGCATCTGTGCTTGTCACCGATATCGCCACTGGCGCGCTGCGCATCGTGAGCGATAGCGAACTTGAACAGGATCCGCTTGGGATACAATTGCGTGCGCACTTGAGCCGCGGAAAAAGCGGGCTGGTCGAAGCAACCGGCAGGTCGCTCTTTCTACGTGTGAATGTTCCGCGGCTTCGGATGATCGTGCTCGGTGCCGTTCACATCGCGCAGGCGCTGGCGCCCATTGCAAAGCTTGCGGGTTACGATGTCACGGTGATTGATCCGCGCAGCGCTTTCGCTACGCAGGAAAGATTTGCTGGCGTCAATGTAATAGTCGAATGGCCTGAACGGGTTTTCGTCGATCAAAGACTCGACCGCTATACCGCGATGGTCGTTCTGTCGCACGTTCCGGCCATCGACGACCCGGGCATCACCGCAGCCTTGGCTGCGGATTGCTTTTACATTGGCGCTTTGGGATCACGCAAAACCAATGCGGCTCGGTTAGATCGTCTGCGAGGGCAGAACATTTCAGAGGCCGCGCTTGCGCGTATACATGCGCCCATAGGGCTCGATATAGGTGCCGCCAGCGCGGGCGAAATCGCCATCGCGATCATTGCCGAAGTGATCGCATCGAAGCGGCAAAAGCCTTTGCGCTTTGAAGAAGCGGCGTGAGCCGTATCGCGGCCCTCATTCTGGCGGCAGGCCGGTCCACGCGCTTCGCCCAGGGCGCGGCGACGACAAAAGCCGTCGCTACGTTTGCGGGGACGCCAATGGTATGCCGCGTCGCTGGAGCGGCGTTGGAATCGCGTGCGCGTCCCGTCGTGGTGGTCACAGGACATGCGGCAGACTCGATATTGGCTGCGCTCAAAGATTATGACTTGCAATTCGTTCATGCGGAGGACCATGCCGAAGGTCTATCGTGTTCACTGCGGAAAGGCGTGGCCGCCTTGCCGCGTGACGCTGATGGCGTCGTCGTGTTGCTCGCTGATATGCCGCTGATCTCGTCGACGTTGATCGATGATTTGATCAACGTTTTCGAAACAACACCCAGCGCCGCTGCAATTGTGCCTACCTTTGCTGGACGTCGCGGCAACCCGGTCCTCCTGGGACGGCGGCTTTTTCCCGCGGTCGCAAGGCTCGAGGCTGACCGCGGGGCCGGCCCTCTACTCGTGCACGCCGAAGGCGTTATCGAGCATCCCGTGGCGAACGCATCTATTCACGCCGATGTCGATACGAAGGAAGACCTACGGCGTCTCCGAGCGGAGAGCGGCCCGCGATCACGTCCCGTCTGACAGAATTACGGCGATGTGCGATGTCCAGATGATAAGAATGATGTGTCGCTTCTGAAAACCCAGGCTCCACGCGTGTCGTGCCCACCGGAATTGAGCGCTTGGCGGCGAAAAGGCTCGCTTGCATCATGTCCGCTTTAGAGAAATCGGCGGCTCCATATTAAGTGACCGAGATGGGCGCGAAGCTGTCGTTTCGCGAGGGTGATGGTACTGGCGCAGAAGGTGCTGAGTACACTTTTCGCCAAACGCACCAAGCACTTCTTCCTGCACTGACAGCGCCAAGCGCTGGATAAATGATTCCGATTCGAATGTAACCCGTCAACAACCGTTGCTGAAACGGGGACGGGTGACAGTTCTGGGCCGCGAGCCGTCAGTCCGCTTTCGGCCGACAGGCAGGTCGAAGCGATCAGCGGAGCTGAGACTTGGGAGATCAGATTAGCTCTTCCTCCGGATCAAAATATGCGCTCTTGTTCGTAGCTCATGCATTGAAGAGGCCCGCACGACAACAGAGGCCAACTTTTCATGGAGGAAGCTATGAACGAGATAATACAGGACGGGGTTTTCTTCGGCGGCTGTCCTCATGATTGTCCCGACACCTGTTCGATGCTTTTCGAGGTGCGGGATGGCGTACTCCAAAGCGTGCGCGGCAACCCCGACCACCCTATGACCCGCGGCGGTCTATGCGTGAAACTGAAGGATTACGAGAAGCGCCACTACCATCCCGATCGCATCCTCTACCCGATGCGTCGTATCGGGCCGAAAGGTAGCAAGCAGTTCCAGCGGATCACCTGGGACGAGGCCCTCAACGAAATTGTTGCCCGCTGGAAGGCTATCATCGCTGAATACGGTCCTCAGGCGATCATTCCTTACAGCTATCTCGGCCACCAGGGCCTCGTGCATGGGCTGAATGGGGGCGATGCTTTCTTCAACAAGCTGGGCGCGACGGTCTGCGAACGCACGTTCTGCGGCGAGGGCTCATGTACGGCATGGCTGCTCACGGTCGGCCCGACCGCCGGGCTCGACCCCGAGAGCTACATCCATTCGAAGTACATCGTGATCTGGGCGTGCAACAGCGTCAGCACCAATCTGCATCATTGGGCGATCGTCCGGGACGCGCAGAAGAATGGTGCGAAGGTTGTGGTCATAGACGCCTATGCATCGCGAACGGCAAAGGCCGCGGACTGGCATATTTGCCCCAAGCCCGGCACCGATGGTGCCCTTGCCATGGCGTTGATCAATTCGATCATTGAACAAGGATTGGCCGACAGGGATTATGTCGAGAAATACACAGTCGGCTTCGAAGAGCTGAGGGAGCGCGCAAGGACCTGCACGCCCGAATGGGCGGAACCGATCACCGGCGTCGCGGCAGCCGACATCCGCAAGCTCGCCTATGAACTCGCGACCGAGCAGCCGGCTGCGATCCGCATGGGCGTCGCGCTCGAGCGCCATTATGGTGGCGGGCAGACCATTCGTGCCGTGACCTGCATTCCGGCTTTGACCGGCGCGTGGCGCCACGTCGGCGGCGGCGTCACCCAATTCCCGGTCTGGGAACATCCCTATAAATTCGACGTCATCTGCCGCCCGGATCTTATCCCGCAAGGCACGCGCGTCGTGAACAACCTTCAGATCGGTCGCGCGCTTACGGGCGAAATTCCGCTCGATCCGCCGATCATGTCGATGATGTGCTGGAATTCGAACCCGGTGACCCAGGCTCCGGAGACTGATAAAATCGTAGCAGGTCTGATGCGCGAGGATTTGTTCCTTGTCTCGGCCGAGCATTTCATCTCCGACACAGCGTCCTATGCGGACATCGTCTTACCGGCTTCGATGGGCGCAGAGATGGAAGACATGATCCTCTCCTGGGGTCACCTCTACCTCACTTACAACGCCAAATGTGCGGACTCGCCCGGAGAAGCCATCCCGAACAACGAGATTTTCCGTCGCCTTGCCGCGCGTTTCGGCTTCGAAGAAGAAAACTTCAAGTGGACCGACTCGGAATGCCTCGAACATTACGTCGACTGGAACTCGCCGGCCTGTGAAGGCATCGATCTCGACTACCTTCGTCGACATGGCTACGCGCGTTTGAAGGTCGGCACGCCGGACGATCGCGCACCGCATAAGGAAGGCAATTTCCCGACGCCGACGGGCAAGTGCCACTTTCTCGTCGAGGGCGCGAAGAACTTCGTCGCGCCGCCGTTCCGCCAGATGTACGAGGACTTCCAGCCCGGCGAGGATATCGATCCGCTTCCGAACTATGTCGGTCCGAGAGAATCACACGCGAACGATCCTGAGCTCGCCAAGCGGTTCCCGCTCAACATCGTCTCTCCGAAGAGCCACGGCTTTCTGAATTCCTGCTATGCGAACATGGAGCAGAAGCTGCAGGGTCAGGGCGAGCAGTTCGTTATGATCAACCAGCGTGATGCCGACGTCCGCGGCATCGTCAACGGCGACCGCGTCCAGGTCGCGAATTCTCGCGGTGCCTTCAAGGCCGTCGCGCGCATTACGGATGACGTTAAATTCGGCGTCGTCGTAGCGACGCTTGGCTATTGGCGCCAGCTTAACGATGGTACCGTGAACAGCATCAGCTCGGCCGCATTTACCGACATGGGTCACGCACCCTCCTTTTCCGATAATTTGGTGGAGGTCACCCGCGCGAATTAAAGTTGGCCCCGGTTGCGCGCCATTTCCAAATATGAAATTTGCTCCAGCAGCACCGAATAGCCGCTCGCGCGTCGCCTCCGTGCTCGGTTACGATTTCGTCGATGCCAGCCGCGAGCAAACCGTCATCGTTCGCCGCAGCCTGGTCAGCCAGTGGCGCTTGCATTTTCCTGCTCACATGTTCACTCTATGTTCTCGGGTGAAAATGCTATGCCTTTGGGTAAGAATCGAGTCGATTTGAAAGTGGCCGAACAACCTTGGAGGCAGCCATGAGGACGTGTGTAGCCGCCCTAATTTTTGTCGGATCGATTAGCTCGGCTTCCGCCGCCACTTACACCATTCAAAACTGGCCTCAAGATCTCAACAAGGTTCCATGTGATGCCTGGAAGCACAATAGCGATGGTACATGGGTTGAGGTCGGAACCATCGTGGTCGGTGGAAATGTCACGTCCGGAATGACCTTTAAGGACACAGACGAGTCGAAGTTGCTGGACGCCAAATGTCCTCACAAAAATAGCTTATGGGGCTTTTGAAGACTGTGCGGCCGATTCACCCATCGCCTTGCTCTGATGTCGCTTTCATTCCTTTTGAGCGGCCTGTCTCGCTGCCGCGATGACCTGGTTGCGCCCGGACCTCTTCGCCTCGTAAAGCGCTTTGTCAGCCCATTCGAAAATCTGTTCCGGTGTCTGTTCGGGCGATTCGGTCGCCGCGACCCCGACGCTGATCGTCGCGTTCACGCTGATGCCGCCGACCTGTTTCGCCAGCGTCGCGAAGGTCGTGCGCAGCCGCTCGCCTGCATCAAGCGCCTGATGCACGCCGGTGTGCGGCAAAAGGCAGGCGAATTCATCGCCGCCGATGCGAAACACTTGGTCGCCTTTCCGCAGCGCTTTTTCGGCGGCTCGTGCGGCGAGAATGATCACCTCGTCGCCGAGTTCGTGGCCGAAGCGGTCGTTGATCGATTTGAAATGGTCGATGTCAAACAGCAGGAGAGCAAAAGGGGATTGTGTCTCATCCTCCTCGCCGAAGGCGGCCATCTGCTCTTCATAGCCACGTCGGTTATAGGCGCCGGTCAGCGAATCGCTGATCGCCAATTGATAATTCTTCGCCGAGACACGCTCGAACAGCAGCGCAATGATGAAGGCGCTCGCCAAGAGCGCCAAGGTGGCTGTCCCCAGATTATAGGCGACGACAGCCCAGGTCTCCGTCTTCGTCGCGCCGAGCGGCATCGGCAGGAAGGGCGCGAGCGGAATTCGCAGCGTGCCGATCGCTGCATAGACAGCAAAAATCCAGAAGAGCGCCGCCCGCGCGGGAAGATTTTCGTTCTTGCTGCGCCAGAACTCGAAGGCCGCCAGTGCCGTGAAAAGCGCGGGCAGTACCGCGCGCGTCACGGCACTCAGACCCATAAGGTGCAGCGGATGAAAAATCCCGACCGAAAGCAGGATCCACAGCGTCGGCACCAGGATCGCATATTGCGGCAGGAATGGACGGTTATAGAGTGCGCGCGTCGCCTGCCAGCCGAGGCCATAAGCGAGAAGTATGAACCAGCCGCCGAGCCACAGTCCCCATTTGCCCGGCAGGGCTGCTGGATCAATGAGAGCCGCGGCGCCGAACATGCCTGAGAGGAACGGCAAGCAGAACCAGACATAGCGCCGTGACTGACCGTTGCGGATACCGAAAACGAACAGCAATATTCCAATCAGGCCCAACAGCGTTGCGCTCGAGCCAATGATTGTCGGTACATTGATCAAGGTTTCGTCCGATCCGAAAAGCGAAACCAATTTCACAGAATCGCCTGAAGATATGGTCGGTTATCACGGTTTCGGCCAAGGCGATGTTTCCGAGAACACACAGCGCGTCGCCCGCGACGCCGATCCCGTGCCAAGGGTGCCAAGGGTATGAGAATGCCAGCAGCAGCCATCGCCGCGCTTGGGGGCAACGGCCGCCGCTGACCGGTGGCCTTCCGACCGCCGCCCTATAGGCGCTGGCCCCGGACCACGCCATAACCAGCGCGGCGGCGCAGATCCGATTTGTGTCTCACAAAATTGATCCGACCAACCGCTTGAGGACGGACGAGGCAGGTTTCTTACCTCGCTGCAGCCTGAATTCGCCGCCATCTCTAACGGAGTGGAAATCAAGGGAGGAAGGAACAGATGCGTCGATCAATGATCGTCATTCTTCTGGTAATTTGCCCCGCCCTCGGCGCGGTGGCACAGACAACGGCGCCGCCACTGTGCCCGGAAGGAAAGTGGCCGGTGCGCTCATCTCGCGAGCCGTCCGGTTGGCAATGCACCAACCAAACGACCAGCGGTGATCAACCATCCAATTCCAGTTCATCGAGCGGACGCCGGCATCATGGGATGGGTAGCGGCGGCTCTGGAAGCGGTTATGGATCATCAGGTCAATGACCCTAGCCCGCGCCGCGTTCACGCCTCTTCCATTTTCGGCCACCTGTTCAGTTTGGCCTCGATAGCGCCCGTGTTTTTGACGGACGCCTTATACGCGCCGCCGTGAACATGGGTATCAGCGCAGATACTGCCCGTCCTTTGCCGCAGCGGCCTTCTTTGCGGCGCAAGCTAACGACGTCGTTGCGATTTGCGTTGCAGCGCAACAGGACTGGTTCTGCCTATTCCTTGCTGCCAACTGAAAAATTGGAACTGCTTCTGGCGGATGCACGTTTTTGTTATATAGTGGGGTTGGGGGCGAACTGGAGGAACCGCTATGTCGGTTGTTTCGCACCATCACACCGTCTCGTGGCAACGCCTGCGCGAGCATGTCCCCCCTGATGATCTCGCCTTCGTTGTCAGCCTTCTGCTGATCACAGCGATTATCGCAGTAGCCATGTTTGCGCCGCCGTCGTTTTTTGTTCGGTGACATCGGCGCCATCACGCTCTAACTCACGCCCAGTCCTGTATTGCAGGCCCTGTGCAGGCTCGCCTCGATAGCGCTGCGCGTCTTCACCACGGCTTTCTCAACGCTGCGGCGTCCGGGTTTCCAAAGCGACGACCTCGCTCCCGATCAGACCCGATCCTTTAATTCATTCGGCGTGGTTTTCGGGTGCCTGTTCCACCGTGAAAAGCCGATAGATCGCCGGCCTTCCATGCCTCGCGGAGCCCCGGGGCACTCAGATCCCAATCAGGCCGGATCTCGCTTGAGACCGTGCGTAGAGGGGTGTGGGCATCGGGCGGTACATGCTAGGACGGCTTGATATAGCCAGTGACGATCCGGGAGAGCTGCTATGGGGGACGAAGAGATTCGGGCCGCTCTAAATCGCCACTGGGCTGCTTCCGACGCAAACGACTTTGAGGAAGAGCATCGTATCTACCGAGAGGACGCGGTGCTCGATTATCCGCAATCGGGCGAGCAAATCCGCGGACGCCAGAATATTCAGTTGTCTCGCGCCGCGCAGCCGAACCGCAAACGCTTCACGGTGCGGCGAATCATCGGCGTGGGTGACCTCTGGGTCACTGAATACATCCTAACATACGATGGCCGGCCGTCTTACACCGTGAGCATCATGGAGTTCCTCGATGGAAAAGTCGCTCACGAAACTCAGTATTTTGCCGATGCGTTCGAGCCGGGTCCATCGCGCGCACAATGGGTCGAGCGGATGCCTTGAAGCCTGACCGCTACAAGAAGAGCTATGGGCCGCCCGCGCGCTCTGTGCTGCCGATCGATACCGCACGCTCGTCCGCTGCCTCATCGGCGAGTTGTTGGTGCGTGAATTGCCCGAAGATATCGCGAGTGGTCGCGTAGTCGAGACCCACGCCTACGCGCCGCCGCAACTGAGCCCGAATAAGGCAAAACGGCGCTCCGCATCCGCCCAGATTTTGCTCGCCTGCCAACCGTTGTTGGTCGCGAGCTTTGCGAAGCCGTCGAGGGTATATTTCCGCGAGCTCTCGGTATGAATCGTCTCCCCGGCGCGGAATTGGAACGACTGGCCTGCGACCGTTGCGCTCTGTCGCTTCAGGCTCACCAAATGCATTTCGATGGCAGATTCGGCGTCATTCCATCGCGCTTCATGGACGAACTGATCAAGTCTGAAGCTGCCAGCCAGTTCCCGGTTGATCCGCGCAAGCAGGTTGAGGTTGAATCGAGCTGTCACGCCGGCGCCATCGTCATAAGCGGCAATAAGCGTCGCTACATCTTTTTTTAAATCGGCGCCAATGATGGCGCGGCCCAGGGCACCGACGTGGTGGCGCATGCGGCGCAGGAAGCCATTTGTCTCCGCCTCATTGAGATTGCCGATCGTAGAACCGGGGAAGAAAGCGACCCGCTGCCGCGCCGGGACTGTGACGGGAATGTTGAAATCGGAGGTGAAATCCGCCGCAATAGGCTGCACCTTCAACCCTGGAAACCGGTCGCGAACCCGCGTGGAAGTTTCCATGACAAAGTCGGCTGCAATATCGATTGGCACATAGAGCCGTGGTGCCGCCAAAGCCTCCAACAGAATTTCGGTTTTGCGCGCGGCTCCGGCACCGTATTCGAGCACGACAGCCTGGGCGCCGCAGAAATCGGCAATTTCCCGTGCGTTTTCGGCCAGGATCGCAGTTTCCGTTCGCGTTGGATAATATTCATCGAGGTGCGTGATGGCTTCGAAGAGTTCGCAACCGCGGTCGTCATAAAGCCAACGGCTCGGCAAAGTCTTTTGCCTTTGCGACAGACCGGCAATGACATCGGCCCGGAACGCTTCATGTTGACGTGTTTTGTCATCGACGCGTTGAAGCATCACGCGTCCTCCGCCAGCCGCAATCCAGAAAACTGCCACCGCGCCTCTGGAGGGAAGAAGTTGCGATAAGTCGGCCGCATGTGGCTCGCTGGCGTCACGCAAGAGCCGCCGCGTAATACAAACTGACCGCACATGAACTTGCCGTTGTATTCGCCCACGGCCCCCGCGGCGGGCTTGAAGCGCGGATAAGGCGAGAAGGCGCTGCGCGTCCATTCCCACACGTCGCCGTAGATCTGCCGCACGCCGTTGCCGCCCACTGGCGCGGGCCTTGGCCGCAAGCGCTCCGAATCAAGAAAATTGCCCGCCCGCATGACGTCGCGCGCGGCATATTCCCACTCGAATTCCGTCGGCAGACGCCGGCCGACCCAGGTCGCATAGGCATCCGCCTCGAAATAGCTAATGTGGCAAACCGGCGCCGCGGGATCGACGGGCTGCGCTCCGCGCAACGTCATTGTCCAATAATTGCCTTTGTCGCGCTCGTCCCAGTAGAGGGGCATCATCCACGCCTCGGCCAGGACTTTGGCCCATCCATCCGAAAGCCAGAGCAGCGGGTTTTGATAGCCACCGCCTTCAATGAATTCGATCCATTCTCGATTTGTGACCAATCGGTCGGCGAGACGAAACGGCTCAACGAAAGTTTTGTGACGCGGGCCTTCGCAATCGAAAGCGAAGCCTTTGCCGTCGTGCCCGACGTCGATCAAGCCGCCGGGCATAGCCACAAAGGCGAGTTCGTTGGCGCCGTTCGGTTCGACAACCAAAGGCGCTGCACTTTTATAGGCTGGCCGCAGGGGATTTTGCGCAAAAAGGTGCAGAATATCGGTGAGCAGTAATTCCTGATGTTGTTGCTCGTGGTGGCAGCCGAGTTCAATCAGCTCGACCGCCGCTGGGGACACGCCGCTTTCGACGAGACGCGCCATCCCCTCATCCACATGCGCGCGATAGGCATAAATCTCGTCAAGGCTGGGTCGTGTCAAAAGCCCGCGCTTGGGCCGCGGATGACGTGCACCGATCGAATTGTAGTAGGAATTGAAAAGGAAGTTGAATTTCTCGTCGAAGACGCAATAGGCCGACGAAAACGCGTTCAACACAATCGTCTCAAAAAACCAGGTTGTGTGCGCGAGGTGCCATTTCGCGGGGCTGGCGTCTGGCATCGATTGCGCGGTGGCGTCCCCGTCGGAGAGGCTTTCAGCGAGATATTCGCTTGTCTCGCGCACCGAGCGATAAAAGGAAAGGAGCTGTGAGAGGTGCGAACCGGAGTGGAACGACGCGGTGGATCCGCGTGTTTCTCTTTGTCTCGTTTTCGCTGATGCAGAGCGGGGCACGGCACTCATGTCTCTCTCCATCAACCAAAAGTCTAATCAAATTTCGTCCAACGTCCACGACCCTGGGCGATATTCAATAGGAGGTCTATTAAACCAAAGTGTCGGCGGTTGGGTTCCGGGACACCAACCAAAATTGCCGGCCGGTGTCGGCGCCGACAGAGAGCCGCGTCAGTAATCGCGAAAAAGGCTTGGCCGCCTGAGGCTACACTTTTCATTGAGCGATACCAAGGTGTTATTCGCCCTTCGCTGGAGGGCCGATCTTATTATAATCGCTTCTGCACCTGGCATGTGCGATGCACGCAAGCGAGTGATGCAGCAGTTGGGCCGGAAACTCTCTTGCTCGACTTTCTGATCCCGGTGATGAGGTTGCATCGGCATGTGGCCGGCTGCACCGGCATCGGCGACACCATCGTGCAACAGACGGACGCGGACTTAGTTTAAAGCCGGTGAAACCGATGCGGAAATCCTCTGATGCGTCGCAAAATGATAGATCAGCGCACAAACGACGGAGATTCCTCCAGCAAGGCCGAAGGCGGGCATGAACGAACCGCTTGCCTGCACCAAGACCCCGGTGGCCAAAGGTGCAAGCGCGCCGCCCAATGAGCCGCCCACATTTTGAATTGCTTCGAGAGTTGCGACGGTATTTGGCGGTGCGATAACCGCGGCCAAAGCCCATCCGCAGCTCGATGAGACATTGGCAGCGAACAGGCCGAAGGCCATCAGGCAAATTGCGACGTAAACATTGCCGCTGACGGACCCGGCGAGCGTGAACGCGCCGGCCGCGAGCAGCCCCACGATAGTTGGCATTCTGCAGCTTGTCACCGCGTCCATGCCGCGTTTGTCGAGCCCGCGCGCGATGAACCCGCCTCCAAGAGCGCCCAGAAAGCCGGCGCCTAACGGAATCGCAGCCCAGAATCCAGCGCTCGCGATGCTTTGATGCCGGGCATTTTCCAAATAAGCTGGCAGCCATGTGGCATAGAGCCAGGAAATATAGACGACGCCAAAGAACCCGAAAAACATGCCCCATGTCGTTGGAAAACGCAGCAGCCAGAGAGCCTGCTGAAAGCCGACATGTTCAACGTTCGCGGAGTCCTTGCGGCGGATTTCAGCAAGGTCGGAAGCGGGAAGGCCTGCCGAGTGAGGCGCGCGATAAAACCGAGTCCAGAGGATTGCGATCACAAACCCCGCCGCGCCGGCGATGAAGAACATCGTCCGCCAACCGAATGACAGCATCAGCCAGGTCAACAATGGTGGTGCAAGCGCCGGCGCCAGCCCGGAGGAGGAATTGAAAATCGCGATTGGCAGCGCACGCTCGTCCAACGCGTACCAATCCGTGCAGACACGCGAGCCGCCGATATACATTGGCGACTCGCCGAGCCCGAGAGCTATCCGCGCCACGATGAATTGTCCGAGCGAGCGCACAGAAGTTGCGGCCATTTGAGCGACCGACCACAAAATCAATCCGGCACTCAAAACCCGGCGGGGCCCGAACCGATCGATCAACGTTCCGGCAGGAATTTGCGCCAAGCCGTAGCTCCAGGCGAAGGCGGAGAGCAGGAGACCGAGTTGATCGTAAGAAAGCTTCAATTCCTGATGGATCTGAGGCTCGGCCACGGCCACTGCGGCGCGGTCCAAGTAATTCACGCAACCTGCAGCGACGAGCAAGATCACTGCAATTGTCCGCAGACGCCGCGTCGCCGGCGCGTAAACGAAAGAGGCGTGAAGGGAATCGGACAATGTCGAGTATCCTATCTATGGCCGCCGAGCATCTTATGAATGCGATAATCAGAATGGATGATAGGATCGCCGACAGAGCCTATGACGTTAAAGAAGATGCGAGAGAGAAGCCATGACAGATAATATTCTCGTTTTCTACGGGTCCTATCGTCGTGATCGGCTTGGGATTAGGCTGGCGAATTACATTGTCCGCAGTCTGAGCCAACGCGGTCGCAATCCGGAGCTCATTGATGCGAAGGAAATCGGTCTGCCAATCCTCGATCGCATGTATAAGGAATATCCCAAAGGCACGGCGCCCCTGGCACTCGAAACTCTCGCTGAAAAAATTCGCCGCGCTGATGGCTTCATCTTCGTCACGGGCGAATACAATTGGGGCCCGCAGCCCGGCCTCAAAAATCTGACCGATCATTTCCTGGAAGAATGGTTCTGGCGGCCGGCCGCTGTCGCGAGTTATTCGGCAGGACGCTTTTCGGGCGTACGTTCCGGGACTATCTGGCATGGCATTCTCTCGGAAATGGGAATGATCGTTGTCTCGAGCACGCTCGCGGTGGGGCCAATCACACAGACGCTTGACGTCAATTCTCTGCCGATCGGAGACGGCGGTAAGGCGCTTGAGCAAAGTTTCGGCCGCTTTGCTGATGATCTCGCATGGTGGACGGAGGCCGCGCGCGAACAACGCGCGCGACGTGCCCCGCCTTATTGAGACGCTCCGTTTAAGCCGCGTATAGTCCGAATGCGTGGCATACGAGATTCAGGCAAGTCTGCTACGAGATTATCGAACGAACGTCGCTTCATATCCCGCGTGGCAGGCTTGGTTGCGTGAGCATAAGCCGCCGACTTTTGTTGTTCGGGGACGAAACGACCCTTCCTTCATTGCTCCCGGGGGAGAAGCCTATAAGCGCGATGTACCGGATGCAGAAATCCATTTGCTCGACGCTGGCCACTTCGCCTTAAACGAAAAAAAGACGAAATTGCTCGTCTCATTCTCGCATTCCTGGCCAAACACTCCATCTGAAGTCGATCAAAGGGAGGATCACATGGCTACGCTTAGGATTGACCGCGTTCTCGTTGGCGAAGCGCTTGTCGGAGATGGCAACGAAGTGGCGCATATCGATCTCATCATGGGGCCGCGGGGAAGTGCTGCCGAAACCGCCTTCTGCACAACTCTGACCAATCAAAAAGTGGGAGATAATGCTCTCCTCGCGCTTATCAGGCCAAATCTGATGACCAAGCCGGCGACTGTGATGTTCAATAAGGTTGACATAAAGAATGGCGACCAGGCCGGTAAAATGTTCGGGCCGGCTCAGCAGGGGATTGGGAAGGCTGTCATAGATTCAGTTAAATCGGGAATCATCCCCAGGGATGAGGCCGCTAATATTTTCATCTGCGTTGGCGTCTTTATTCACTGGGACGCAAAAGACGATGCGAAGATTCAGAAATGGAACTACGAAGCGACCAAAATCGCAATCGAGCGCGCCGTAAAGGGTGAACCGTCGATCGATGAAATCATTTCCAAAGAGGATAGTTAGTTTCCCATTAGCGGTGCAGCGTTGAACGGCGAACGAGCTTCGACGTTAGCGATCAGCGATCAACCGGACGGGACAAACTTATCGTCGCGCTTATCCGGCCCTGTAATCAACCTGGATATTTCAACGGGCATGAAGCCATCGCTGACCACAATGTTGAATGTTGAAAACACGTCCAGCTGGAACTGACGCCAGGATGGCAAATCGTGGCCAGCAAAGGTGGTCAACACTTGGCCGTCATCGCCGGTGACGCGCACCAGACCATCAACGTTTCTGACCGGGCTCACAGTATCGTGCATCATGGAGGATACTCCGTGATATCGAAACCAATAGACGAACGTTACTCCGCAAGCTGATCGATAGCGAGATATAAAGCGATTCCCCAAGAGCTACAGCTTGAGGCCCTATCATGCTCGAGGACCAGGTTTCGCCGAAACGTTGCGGGCATATGTCCGGAAAGCATGTGGTGCCGGCCGATGAGTTCATCGCAAAGATCAAAGCCGGCGTCGACGCCCGCAAGGATCAGGACTTCACTGTTTTGGCGCGTACGGACGCCATTGCCGTTCACGGCCTGAGCGAGGCCGTCGGTCGGGCCCGGTCGGTCCGAGTGCCGAGAACAACCAGCGGGACAGCGATTGCATAGATGACGGCCACCGACAGCCAGATGGCGCCGGGCCATTGCTTCTGGACGACAAAGTAGAAGATCGAGAAACCCAGCGGGCCAAAGATCGACGCCAGGCTGACAGCCGATGCCAGCACACCCTGGAGCTGGCCCTGGCGGCCCACATCGACCTGCCGGGTGGCCAGGGCCTGAAACGCCGGTGTGCCGATGCCGGCAAGAGCGAAGATCGGCATGATAGCGAACACGATCCAGCCGTGGCTGGCGAAGGCCAGGATGACGAGGGCGATGCAGGCGAAGGCGATCCCGACAAGAACGGCGCCGCGCTCGCCGAGCAGTCTGGTTGCCGGACCCGGCAAGAGCGCCTGCACGAGCGTTTGGCAGACCCCGAACGTGCCAAGCGAAAGGCCGATCCAGAGTCCATTCCACTGGAACGTGTCGAAGCCCCACAACGCCCAGCAGGTGCCGTAGGCCTCTCCGGTGGCGCTGAGAAGGAAGAACACGAGGACGATGGGCAGAAGCCCTTTCATCGAGAATACCCAACGCAGCGGCCGGAGCGGGTTGAGCGCAGTCAGATCGATCTTGCGGCGGGCCGGTTTGTGAGACTCCGGCAGGATGAACAAAGCCAGCAGAAGATTGCAGGCGTTCAGCACGGCGGCGGCGATGAACGGAAGCCGCAGCCAGGTGTCGCCGAGCAGTCCACCGAGAACCGGGCCGATGATGAAGCCTACACCAAACATGGCGTTGAACAGGCCGAAGCGGCGGGCTCGCGTGTCCTCGGGCGAAATGTCGGTGATGTAGGCCGTCGCCACGGAGACATTGGCGCTGGTCAGCCCGGCGATTGCGCGGCCGAGTATCAGCATCCAAAGCTGCGGCGCGAATGCCATGACGAGATAATTGATCGCTGCGCCCGCGAGGGAAAGGAGCAGCACGGGACGCCTGCCGAGGTTGTCGCTCAAAGCGCCGAGCACAGGCGCGAAGATGAACTGCATGACCGCATAGAGCGCGGTCATTATGCCGATGTAGGGGGCGATATTCTGGGTGTGCGTCACATCCTCAAGAAGCCGCGGGAGAATCGGAAAGATGAGGCCGATGCCTGCGGCGTCGAGGCCGACCGTGGCGAAAATAACGACAAGGGGTCTGTTCATAATGGATTTCAAAGAAGGGAAGGGGATTGCTCAGGCATAAGGGGTGTCCGCCATCGCGGCTTTCAGGCCGATGGAGCCCTTGTCGACAATCGCGAGAAAGGCGGCTTTCGCTTTCTTTGCATTCCGCGTCTGCCGAACGGTGCGGTGAGCCTGGATGAAAGCGACGGTCCACGTCGCCAGGAGGAGGTTGGCCGCGAGATAAGCGTCGGAATCGGTCGGTTCTCGCCCAACGGATTCGGCGAGGGCCAGCGTCATGACTTGCGCGAGTTCGTCACGAATTGCCCGCGCCCGGGCCTTGAGGGTTTCGCTGCCCTCGACCGTCTCTACGAAGCTCTGGCTCCTCGCGGAAAACTCGACGGCAGGGTTCCGCTCCGCAACCAGCCGATGCGCGAACAGGCGCAAGGCTTCGATCGGCGCGACGCCGGGATCGCGCTGCCGCAAGGCGTCGCGCAGGATCTCGCGACCCTCCTCGTCGCGATCGAAGAACATGTCCTCCTTGCGGGGAAAATGATTGAACACCGTCATTCGCCCGACGTCGGCCGCCTCCGCGATCTCGTCCACCGTCACGTGATCGAAGCCCCGCTCGATGAAGAGGAGCGTGGCGGCATCGGAGATGGCCTGCCGCGTGGCGAGGCGCTTACGGGATCGGCGATCCGGCGACATTGACAAACTCCCAGAAGCCCATTTAATATACTGAGTATATAATATTATTCGATATATATTCAGTGCGCGTACATGATGGGATGGGGTAAATGGAAAAGCAAGCCAATGATGCGGCGCTCGCTCCGCCAGACAAAGGCGCACTCGTTTCCGGGGCAAGTTTCGCCGGACTGACAACCGCCTATTGGCTGAAGAGACTCGGCTATGAAGTGACGGTCGTTGAGATTGCGAAGGGCCTCAAAAAAGGCGGTACCCCCGTTAATATCGGTGAGAAAGCCAAGGACATTCTGAAGCGCATGGGCCTGCTTGAGCAGGTTCAGGCAAACCGCTTGAAGATGGAAGGCATCGAATTCAAGAACGCCGATGATGTCACGGAGGGGGGAATGTGGCAGCAGGTGGATGCCGCACGAGCCGACGATGACTGGGAAATCGAACGCGATACGCTTCTGGATATTATGTTCGGTTGCGTAAAAGACGATGTCGAGTTCGTTTTCAACAATAGCATCGCGGCTTTGGACGAGACGCCAAACAATATCAATGTTTCCTTTAAAGATGGCTCGAAGCGCTCATTCGCTTTGGTATTCGGCTGCGATGGCAATCATTCGCTTGTCCGAAAATTGCAGTTTGGCGAAGAAGCCGAATACACACATTTCCTCGGTCAATATTTCTCCATAACGATCGTCGACAAGCTGTTGATCAAGGAAAACACGACGCAGATGTATAATCTGCCGGGCAAGGCCGTGATGCTGAATGCCTACAATAACAAGACGGACATCATTCTTTGCTTCTCCTCGGAAAAAGAGATTTCCTACGACTATCGCGACGAGGAACAACAACGAAAGATCATTTCCGAGCAGTTCACCGGACAGGGCTGGAGAACGCCGGAATTGTTGGAAGAAGTAAGCAAGTCGAAGACGTTCTATTTCGACAAAATAAATCAGATAAGAATGCCGTCATGGACAAAAAGCAGGGTGGCACTTGTGGGCGATGCCGCCTATTGCGCCTCGCCGGCTGCAGGCATGGGCGGGTCGCTGGCAATCATTGGCGCCGGCGCGTTGGCTGATGCGTTTGCAAAAAACCACGGCAACTTCGAACTGGCCTTCCAGGATTACAACGAAAGTTTCCGTCCATTTATCGAAGACGTGCAAGTGAAGGCCGTAAATAATTTGGACCTGCTGATTCCGAAAACGGAAGAAGGCATTCTCGAAAGAAATCGAAACCCCGATAGGATGCTTCGATGAGGGTCGTCGGCATTTGTCAGACGGGTCCATGCGCTTCAACGCGCCGCGGCGAGCCATCGCGGGCCTCTCGCACTGCATGCTGACCCTGACGTTACACAGCCTCGAACGAGATGGTCTGGTGTGCGAGCGGCTGGCGCACGCGCGGCAAAGGACCGAAAGGAGAAGCTCATGAAAGCAGCGCAATTCAGCCGGTTCGGAGGTCCCGAGGTCCTTGAGATCGTGGATCTTCCCGACCCGCATCCCGCTCCAGGACAGATCCGCATCGTCGTGCACGCGGCCGGCATCAATGCGACCGATTGCAAGCTGCGCAGCGGTCTGTTGAGCTTCGGCGCGGGGCTGCCGCAGACGACGGGGCGCGACGTGGCGGGCATCGTCGATGAACTCGGGGAGGGTGTTACAGATGTCGCTATAGGCGAGCGGGTATTCGGCGTCTCCGACGATGGCGCCGGAGCGGCCGAACTGGCGCTGCTGACCTATCGGGCGCCGATCCCGCCGCCGCTCGGATTCGTCGACGCTGCCGGCCTCCCTGTCGCGCTTGAAACGGCCACGCGGAGCCTTGACCAGCTTGGCGTCGGTCGTGGAACGAGACTGCTCATCAATGGCGCCGCGGGTGGGATCGGCAGCACCGCTGTTCAACTCGCCATCGCCCGCGGGGCGCGCGTCATCGGCACCGCCAGCGTCGCCAACCACGGCTACCTTCGCCTGTTCGGCGCGGAGCCCGCGACCTACGGCGAAGGCATGTCCGAACGAGTCCGCGCTCTCGCGCCCGATGGCCTCGATGCCGCGCTCGACGTCGCCGGAAGCGGCGTGCTGGCGGAGTTGATCGATCTCGCCGGCGGCCCGGAGAATGTGGTGACCCTCGCCGATTTCGACGGCGCGAAACAGCACGGAGTGCGCTTCAGCAGCGGCTTTCAGGGCCATGCTTTTCACGCGCTCGGGGAAATAGGAGCGCTCATCGCAGCCGGGCGCTTTTGGCTTCCGGTCGAGCGAACCTACCCACTCGACGAAATCGCGAAAGCGCACCGCATCAGTGAGCATGGGCATGTTCGGGGCAGGCTGGTTCTAGTTATCGGCTGAAGCCACCCGGTTCCGGTCTCAGGCGTCTTCAAATCAAGTCGGCGGCCCTGATCGCAGTATTCCGAAGATGAGGGCGCGGCCCCACAACGCGCGAGAGGACGTAGCAGCGAAAGCAATGGCGATGTATATCGGGCTTGCGGTTATCGCGATCGCCGCGGCACTCAGTTATTGGTTCGAGCACGACATGTATTTTCCGTGAACGCGACATCTGATCCCCGCAAAATCGCCCTGTTGGCCGCCTGTCTGGTGCTGGGGGTCATGGGCCTGTTTGCGGGCTATCCCGCAACGACGCTCGCTTCGGATCTGCAGATTTCGGCCGGCTGCGTCACGCCACCCGTTGCATCGCCGATATACGCAGGTGCGCACGAGCGGATCGCGCGGACATCCCGCGGTTCGATCGCCTATTATCGGTTTGGCCGTGGCAGTCCGATACTGCTCGTCACCGGATTCCGTGCGACTCTATCCGAGTGGAACGCCGAATTCCTGGCTGAGCTGGCGAAGCGCCATGAGGTAATTGTTTTCGACAATCGCGGAATAGGCCGATCGATTCCCGAGGCATCCGATTTCAGTCTTCGGGACATGACAGCCGATACTTTTGCACTCATTGAAGCCCTGAAATTGCGGCATCCGACCTTGGTGGGCTGGTCGATGGGAGGCGTCGTCGTACAGCAACTTGCGATCGGCCATCCGAAGGCCATTGGTCGAATGGTGCTCATGAGCACCCTTGCGCCAGGCAATTCAAGCATAGCTGTGCCGCCCGGCGTCGAGGCAATTCTATCGGGCGCGTCGGGGGTCACATTTAACGATGTCATGAGTGTGCTGTTCCCGCGTGCGAGTCTTTCCGCAGCCGAGCGGTGCTTCCGCTACGAAATGTACGAGCCGGGCGATTATCGCTCTCCAGTCATTTCGAACGTGGTCACAAATGGACAGTCGGCGCTATTGAAGGCGTGGTCCCGCGACCAAAGCGCCGCGCAATCGCTTCCCGCCATCAGAATTAAAACTCTGATCCTTTCCGGTTCCGACGATGGCGTTGTCTCAGCCAAAAATTCCGAGGCGCTGCGACGTCTTCTGCCGAATGCGCGCGTGGTCATCATCAAGCGGGCCGGTCACGCCATGATGTACCAATATCCTGTGGCGCTCGCGCGGAAGGTCGGGGCATTTGCAAAGCCGTAGGTTTGACCGGCCGGTGACAGGCCCGCAAAGCGGCGGAATTCCCGCGCTTCCCGCATTTTGGAAAAATCGTGATGGGGGACAGAACGGGTGAAAGAAGAGATCAGATATATCTTGACTCTAGATATATCTAGAGTTATATCGGCTTCCATGAGAAACAGACATATCGGCGGCTGGGACCGCCATCATTCACCGCCCGACATCTTTTCGGGCCGCATTCACCCCCACCATCACGGCGAGCCCCCGCGTCACGGCGGCCGCCATCGCGGCGGCCGGCTCTTCGATTACGGTGACCTGCGCCTGCTGATCCTGGCGATGATCGCCGAGCAGCCGCGGCACGGCTACGAGCTCATCAAGGCGATCGAGGAGCGCCTCGGCGGCAGCTATTCGCCAAGTCCCGGCGTGGTCTATCCGACGCTCTCCTGGCTGGACGATATGGGTTATGCCACCGTCGAAGCCGAGGACTCCGGCCGCAAGCGCTATCGCATCACCGCCGAGGGCGAGGCTTTTCTTGCGAGCAATCGCGCGGCAGCGGAGGAATTGCTGTCACGCCTGACCAGCAGCACCGGCGAAGGCCCACGCGCCATTCCCGCCGGGGTGGTGCGCGCGATGGAAAACCTGAAGGTCGCCTTGCGGCTGCGGCTGCGGCGCGGCTCCATCGATCAGGCAGCGGGCGACGCCATCGCCGCGGCACTGGATGCCGCGGCACAGATCGTCGAGCGAAGCTGACGGCCGTTTCATTCGAGTAAGCTAACGCGGATTTACGAAGGGGTGATCGTATGTCGACGTCGGGGATATCGGGCGGGGCGAGAGTTCCGCCAGCGCCGGGGCAGGAGAATTCCTTTGGCCGCTTCATCAGCCGATTCGCGACCCCCCTGACGGCCGGCCTGTTCTTGATTTCCGCAATATCCGGCACCGCCCTCTTTTTTCACTGGACGCCGGGCACGTTCCACGAAATGCATGAATGGCTCAGCCTCGTCCTGCTCGCGGCCTTCGCGTTCCATCTTTACAAGAACTGGGTGCCGCTCCTCGGCTATGTCAGGCGCGGCACGCTCATCTTGCCGCTTGCCGTCTGCCTCATCGCGGCGATGCCCTTCGTCATTCCCGGCGTAGGGGGCCACAATCGCGGGAACCCGGCGTTCAGGCTTGTCCCTCTGCTTACGCACGCGCGCCTGTCCGATCTTGCGCCCGTGCTGAAGACGACGCCGGACGAATTAATAGCCGCGCTGAAGAAACGCGGTTTGACGGTCAGAGCCCCCAACGAGACAATCGAAGCGGTCGCGATCGATTCCGACAAAGAAGTGCCGGAAGTCTTGTTCTCTGTCATCCCCGGGCGCTGAATGAGCCTAATTGAGCCGCTCGCCCTGCACGGTGATGCGATCAGGCGCCTGTGGCGCCATTCCGCAGGCTCCGGCGTTTTTCCGCATGCGCGTGCGGCAGGATGAAAGCGGAGCCGGGCGGGGCGGGTTCGCCGATCCGGCTGTCGAGGCCAAAAACATCGGCAATAAGAGCCGTCGTCAGAATCTCGTGCGGTCCACCTTGCGCGACCGCCCGGCCGCCGCACATCACGACGAGACGGTCGGCATAAGCCGCCGCAAGGTTGAGGTCATGGATCGTTACGAAGGTCGCGACCCCGCTTGCGGTCAGCCCCCTCACCTCGTCCATCAATTGCAATTGATGGCTCATGTCGAGATGCGATGTGGGCTCGTCTAGGAAGAGGACCTGATCGGCGCTCGCCTCCCGGCCTGCCGATAGCTGGACCAGCGCCCGGGCGAATTGAACCCGCTGCTGCTCGCCGCCGGAAAGCGTCTGGTAGATTCTGTCCGCAAGGTGAGCGACCTCCGCCTTTTCGAGCGCGGTCGTGACAACGGCCCGGCGCCGTTCCCGCGTCAGGCCGCGGCCGATGCCGTCGATCCCAAGCGCGGCAACCTCACGCACGGAGAACGGAAAGGCGAGACGCGCCGTCTGCGCCATCACCGCCCGCCGCGCCGCGAGCCGCCACGGCGGCAAAGTTCGTGCGTCTTCCCCGCCATAGTGAACAGTGCCGGCGCTGCAGGCGAGTTCGCCAGCGAGGACGCGCAGGAGCGTCGACTTTCCCGCGCCATTCGGTCCGATCACGGCAGTCAGTTGCCCTGCCGCCAGCGTCAGCGAAACGTCGTCGATAAGCACTTTGCCGCGCGTGGCATAGCCGACCTTTCGCGCGGTGACGACAGACGCGCTCATGTCTCGAAACCTTGCCGGCGGCGCAGCAGCAGCCAGAGGAAGAAGGGGGCGCCGATGCCGGCGGTGAGAATGCCGATCGGCAGCTCCGCCGGCGCGACGAGCGTGCGCGCGCAGGTGTCCGCGCCGAGCAGAAGCGCCGCGCCGAGCAGCACGCAGGCGGGCAGCAAAAGACGGTGGTCGGGGCCCTGCACCAGCCGTAGAAACTGCGGCACGACAATTCCGACAAAGCCGATAACGCCGGCGGCGGCGACACTCACCCCCGTCGCCAGCGCCGCCAGCACGATAATGGCGATCTTCAATCTTTGGACGGAAATGCCGAGATAAAAAGCCTCGGCCTCGCCGATTGATAGCGCATTCAATCCGCGCGCCAGAAATGGCAAGGCCGCGAGCAACAGCAGAAATGGCAGGCCCAATATTGCGACCTTGTCCCAGGTCGCGCCGCCCAGGCTGCCGAGCGACCAGAACGTCAGGTCGCGCAATTGGCGATCGTCGCCGATGAAGGTCAAAAGCCCCGTGGCGGCTCCAGCCAGCGCACCGAGTGCAATGCCGGCGAGGAGAAGCGTGGCGACCGAGGTTTGCCGATCGCGGGTTGCGATGAGATAGAGAAGCATCGTCGTCAGCAGCGCGCCGGCGAAGGCAGCGACCGGAAGGCCGCCGAACGGCAGGCCGGAGGGAATGTATCTATCGCCGAGGACGATGACGCTCGCCGCCGCCAGTGCGGCACCGGCCGAAACGCCGACGATTCCCGGATCGGCGAGGGGATTACGAAACAGGCTCTGCATCAGTGCGCCGGAGACGGCGAGATTGGCGCCGATGATGATCGCCAGCAGGACGCGCGGCAGACGTATGTCGAGAACGACGAGCGCGTCGCGCGAGGAGGATTGATCGACGCCACGCAGAGCGGCGCCGATAATATCGATGATATGGCTTGGCGCGATCGCCAGCGGTCCCTCGCCGGCCGCGAAGATCGCCAGCCCCACCAATAAGAGAGCCAAGACGGGCAGGAGGATAATGGCGCGTTGGCGGCGCGCGATGAGTCCCCGCAGAGACGGGGTGATGCCCGCCACGGCGGAGGGCTCGCTCATTTCAGGCCCGGATAGAAAGCGGCGAACAAATCTTTGGCCGCCTGCGGCGTGCGCGGGCCGAAGCCGAGAAGATAAAGGCCATCCAGGGCGACGAGCCGCCCGTGCGCCGCGGCGGGCGTCGTCTTGAATGCAGGCAGCGAAAAAATCTCGCCGGGTGCGGGCGGTTTGCCGTTGGCCATCATCACCACGACATCGGGCTGCGCGGCGACGATGGATTCATCGCTCATCTGTTTGTAGCCGGCAAAGCCCTGCGCAACATTGACGCCTCCGGCGAGCGCGATGACGGCGTCGGCCGCCGTGCCGGTGCCGGCGACGAGTGGACGGCCGCCTTGCATTGCGATGATGAAGAGTACGTGCGCGCGTTCATGCACCTTGGCGCGGAGCGTGGCCAATTGCGCGAAACCCTGAGCGACGGTTTTGGCGAGCGTCGCGGCCTTCGCATCCGTGCCGGTGAGATGGCCGAGCGTCGTGATCTTGCTCTCCACGCCTTCGGCGGTGAAATTATCCGGTAAGCGCGCCACCGCGACCTTCGATTCTTCCAGCAGCTTGATGGAATCCTCCGGTCCCGCGGCCGACGCGGCGATGACCAGCGTCGGCTTCAGCGACAGCACACCCTCGGCGGAAAAGGCGCGGAAATAGCCGACGTTCGGCTTGGCGCGCAACGCATCTGGCGGATAGAGGCTCGTCGTGTCGACACCGACGATCTTCTGCTCCTCCCCAAGCGCATAGAGCGTCTCGGTGATCGCGCCACCGAGCGCGACAATCCGCTGTGGGGGTGCTGACGCCGGAGTGGCCGCGAGCCGCGTTGTCGCAAGCGACAGCATCAAAAATGCAAATGTCGAGCGCCCGAATGACGCGCGAGGGAATGATGTGCGAGGGGATGAGATGCGAGCCTTGGCTGTGCTGTGCATGGTCTTTCGCCGCCGATTATTTTGTCAGGATGAGCTTGTCGTTGGCGGTGATGCGCAGGCGATAGCGCTCGCCGGCGTGAAGCAGGATCACTTCCTTTGTCTCGCCAATCAGTTCGCGCACGTCCACTTCGCGCGTCTCCGGCTTTTGTCCGCTGGACGGCGACGCGGCATTTTTTTCCTCAGCCATACTTACCCCCACGCCTCTCCTTTCGACGCCCTCTACTAGTTTAGAATAAGAATAAATCCATTTATTGTTCTCTATAACAATAATAATGTAATATATCCGCGTATTGCTTGACAGATATCCATCCGATTTATTACAGGCAGTCAAGTCGCTGTTAGGGAACGGCGAGAAGATCAGCAAGCCAGCCAGAGCGCGCCAAGCGCAGAGCCAGCCAGCACATCGCAAACGGGCGGGGGCTCTATGGCTTATTCATTCTTGCGCGCGCTGCTGGCCAGCGCGTCTCTTCTGGCGGTTTCCACGGCCTACGCGCAGAGCGCGCCACCGGCGCAATCCTCTGGCTCGACATCGCAATCGACGAGCTTAAACACGCAGACGAATGCGAGTGCGCAGACAAATACAAATGCGCAGACGAACGCGGACGGGAGCATTCCGCTCGATACGGTCTCTGTCACTGCGACGATGACGGATGAAGCCGTCATCGATGCCATGGGCGGTGTCAGCTCGGTCACGGAAGATCAGATCAAGACCTACCAGGCGCAGAACTTCAACGAGGTGCTGCAGGATGTTCCGGGCGTGACGATGCAGAGTTCGCCGAACGATCCGGGTCAGTCGATCAATATCCGCGGCATGCAGGACTTTGGCCGGGTCAATATCCTCGTCGATGGCGCGCGGCAGGATTATCAAATCTCCGGCCACAACGCGAACGGCACGTTCTATCTCGATCCGATGTTCGTGAGCGGTATCGACATCGTGCGCGGGCCGATCTCGAATATTTATGGTTCAGGCGCCATTGGCGGCGTCGCCTCGTTTTCGACGCGCGGTGTCGATGACGTGCTGCTGCCAAACGAATCCTACGGAGCAGTCGATACGGTCGGCTATGGTTCGAACGGTGCTGGCGTCGTCAACAGCATTGCCGGCGCGGCCCGTATGGGCACCACGGCCGATGTCTATGGTCAGTTCCTCTATCGCGACACGACGTCTTATCACGACGGCTCGGGCGCGCTCGTGTCCGATACCGGCAGTGGCCTGCTGGGCGGCCTCTTCAAGATGAACATCCGTCCCGCCGAGGGCCAGAAGATTTCCGGCGGGATACTCGTGCAGAACTATAGCTTCGACAATCTCAGCACCGCCGATGCCGGCCCGCTCTGGCACAACGACGTCAATACCAACCAATTCACTTTGGGTTATACGGTCCAGCGACCCGACATTCCGTGGCTCGATTTTTCGATCAAGGCCTATGCGCAAATGACGCGGAACGATCAAACGGTCGAAAGCTTTGCGCAGGATCCGGAGAACTCGGCGGTCTACCAGGCGCTTGGCGTCGCGCCGGGCGACGGTCTCTATGACATGATCCACACCTACGGCTTCGACGTGCATGACACCGCACGCTTCAGCACGGCCATGCTGGATCATGCGGTGACCTTTGGCGGCGATGGGGTCTGGGATTTCGTCAATACACAGGACAACGCCGGCGGCTTCATCTCGGCGACGACCCCGAGTGGCCAACGCTCATTGAACGGCGCCTTCGTGCAGGACGAAATACGCTATTCGACCTGGCTCGACGTGCTGGGCGCCCTGCGCTTCGATCATTACAGCCTCAACGGCGGCGGCACCGGTTCCAGCGGCTCACATCTCTCTCCGAAGATCACTGTTGGCATCACGCCGATTCGCGGCGTCCAGTTCTACGGAACCTATGCCGAAGGTTATCGCGCGCCGTCGGTGACGGAGACCCTGATCGACGGCCAGCATCCGTATCCCGCCTTCGACATCCTGCCCAACCCGAACCTCCGCCCCGAAGTGGCCAATGACGTCGAGGGCGGCGTCAACCTGAAATTCGATAATGTTGTCCGCCCCGATGACCAGATTCGCGTGAAGGCGGACGCCTATCTGAACAAGGTCCACGATTACATCGATTTCGAGCCGGTCGGCGCGCCTTATTACGTATCTGTCATTCCCGGTGTGCCTTCCTCGTCCTGCACACCGGATGCGATCGAGGAGGGGCTCTGCTTCCCGATCACCTCCTATCAATACGTCAACATCGGCGAGGCGCAGATTTCTGGCGTCGAACTCGAAGGCACCTACGATTGGGGCGGGGGCTATTTCACGCTGGCCGGCACGCATACCAATGGCAAGGATCTTTCTTCGCCGTCCTTGCCGCTCTATACGATCGCGCCTGATCGTGTGAGCGGCACATTGGGCTTCCGTTTCCTCGACCAGAAATTGATCGTCGGCGGCCGACTCACCCTCGTCGATGCCAGCCAATGGTTCCCGTCGGGCGACGACAGCGGCCCTACATTCGCGCCAACGTCCTCCTATGCCCTGGTCGATCTTTTCGCGTCGTACAAGTATAATGACGACATCAGCGCCAACCTGACGGTCAAGAATCTGCTGAACAAGGATTACACGCAATATCTGGACACGCTGGCCAACCCTGGTATCCAGGTGCTGGGCTCGCTGACCGTCCGGTTCGCTTCGAAATAGGCGGGGTAGCGTTCGCACCGCCATGTGATGTGCTAACGCGCTTGTCGCTCAGAAAGGGATGTACCCATGTCGAATTTTATCGCGATGAACCGCTTCAAGGTGCTGAAAGACCAGGCCCATGCCTTCGAGCAGGTCTGGCTCACACGTACCTCGCGGCTTGACGAAGTCCCGGGCTTTGTCGAGTTTCGTCTGCTGAAGGGGCCGGAACATGAGGACTACGTCCTCTATGCTTCGCATACCATTTGGGCCAACAAGGAGACCTTCACGGCCTGGACGAATTCCGAGCAGTTTCGTGTCGCGCATGCCCGCGCCGGCGATGAAAAGCCGAAGACCCTGGGCCATCCGGAATTCGAAGGCTTCGACGTGATCCAGACGCTGGATAATCCCAAACGTCACGCCGCGGAATGAGCCACACACGGCCAGATCGTCTCGTTCGTGGATTATCCGGCCTGTGAGTTAAAGACGGTCCGCTTATGCGGCGCGGGTCGATTGTCTGCCGGGAGCTTCGGTTGCGACTTGAAGGAGCCCCCGGCTCAGGCGACGTCGTTCGGGTGTCGGCTTTGCAGCAGCAAGAAATCGCATGCTGCGCTGCGTAGTGCCGAACCAAGAAAAATTCTTGCTATTTTGAGGAAGTTTAAGAAGGGAGAAATCAGCACATTTCCTTCGTCTGCAAGGCCAAAGCGACCTATATCGTTATCGCCGCGCCACCGCTGGTCGCGCTTGGCAATTGAGATGAGGTTGTTTTGTCGCTTCGGCTGCGCCTGATCGCTTCCATTGCCGGCGTCCTCGCTTTCACGCTGATTGTCGGCTGCCTTCTGATCTATTTCGACGCCGTGCAGAAGGTCGACACCGAAATGCAGGCCGCGGTCAGCGTCGGCATCCACACGGTGCAGAATGCGACGGACGACGCCGAGGAGGCGGTGAATCCGCTCCGCCAGCTCGAGCTTCTCATTCAGGATTTCGACGGCAACCGCCATCTTCAGGCTTTTCTGATGGACGAGCGTGGCTTGCCGATCGCCAAATCGACATTGCTGATCCCCACCGAACCATCGCCGTTCTGGTTCAATCATCTGCTTGCGCGCGATCCTTATATCGTCCGCCTCGCGCTGCCGGCGCCGTTCGCCAAGTACGGCACGATTTTGCTGGTGAGCGATTCGCATAACGAGATCGACGAGGCCTGGAGCGATTTTCAACTGACGCTCGGCATACTGGCGCTGTTTTGCATTCTCGTCCTGCTGCTGGTTTATTTCACTCTGGGGCGGCCGCTGGCGCTCTTGCAGAAGATGACGGCGGCCTTTCGTCAGATCGGCCGGGGCGATTATAGCCCGCGCATCGAAGAACGCGGCGCGCCGGAGATTGTCGATCTCTCGCGCTGCTTCAACGACATGGTCGTCCGGCTCGACGACACCGAGCAGCAGAATGCGAAACTGCAGCAGCAGCTTACAAATGTTCAGGAAGAAGAGCGTGCGGATCTCGCGCGCGATCTGCACGACGAGATCGGTCCGCTGCTCTTTGCGCTCAACATCGACGTATCGACCTTGCAGCGCCAGGGCGCCGCAAGCACGGCGCCGGCGAGCGCACGGCTCGAAGCGATAGCGAGTACCGTCTCCGAAATCCAGCGCCATGTGCGCTCGATGCTGGGCAAATTGCGTCCCGCGGTGCTGCTCGATCTTGGGCTGGATCAAGCCGTCGGAAACCTGGTCCAGTTCTGGAGCCGGCGGCGTCCGGACGTCGATATTACGGTCGATCTCGATTGTGAAAGCTTCGGCGAGAGGCTCGATGCGACGGTCTACCGGATATTCCAGGAGGGATTGAATAACGCTCTGCGACACGGCAACCCGACGTCGATCGCGTTGCGGGCCAATATCGATGAGGAAAATCAGCTTGTCGTTGTGGTAAGTGATAATGGCAGCGGGTTCTCCGCCGGGCACCGTCGTGCGGGTTATGGCCTCATCGGCATGCGCGAGCGTATCGATGCACTTGGTGGGTCGTTGGCGGTTTCCAATCGATCCGAAGGCGAAGGCGCCGAGATCCTTGCAAAATTGCCTATCGACGCTCTCGAACTGGCAGCTTCGGAGACGGTGCCATGAGGATTTTGATTATCGACGATCATGTCGTGGTGCGCGAGGGCGTGCGCCGGCTTCTGGCCGCGCTGCCGGAGACGGAGGTGTTCGAGGCCTCGTCGGCGCGTGAGGCGCTTTCATTGTACCGCTCCAAAGCGCCTGACGTTCTGCTGCTCGATCTCAATCTTCCAAATTCGAGCGGCTTCGAGCTTCTGCGGCGGCTTCTTCTTGAAAACCGTCAGGTCAAGGTTGTTGTTCTCAGCATGCACGCCGAGCCGATCTACGTGTCGCGGACCTTGAACGCCGGCGCGCGTGGCTATGTCAGCAAGATGGCCTCGGCCGATGAACTCATCGCCGCCGTGCGCGAGGTCGCAGCCGGCGGCCGTTATGTCGAGCGCGAGATCGCCGCACAATTGGTCGTCTCGCAATATGGCGGCGCAAATCCGCTCGAAAAGCTGACGACACGCGAAATCGACATCGTGCGCCTGTTGGGAGAGGGAAAGAATTTCGCCGCCATCGCCGCGGCGCTGGGCATCACTTACAAGACGGTCGCTAACGCTTGCAGCATCATCAAAGGCAAGCTCGGCGTCGAGCGCACGTCGGATCTCATTCGACTGACCTACCAGATGCGGGAGCCGTAAGCGGCCCGCTTACGGCATCGCCACGACGCCCCACGGCAGATGGCCGACGTTGACCGATCGCACGGCCTTCAGAGTCGGGACATCGATCACGGTCAGGTCATTGGTGTTGCCATTGGCGACATAGAGTTTCGAGCCATCCGGGTCGAGTGCCATGTGCCACGGACGCTCGCCGACGAGGATATAAGACGTCGGGGCGAGCGTTGCCGTATCGACCACCGCAACACGGTTGGCGTGGCTGAGCGCGACGAAGGCGAGCTTTCCGTCCTTGGAAAATACGATGCCGACCGGCTGGATCAGCTCCGGCTGGACGCCCGGAATATCGAAATTGATCTTTCCGATGATCGTGCGTTTCTGGGCGTCGATCACCGAAACGGTGCCGCCGACCTCGGCGGAAACCCAGACCTGTTTGCCGTCGTGCGTATATTGCGCCTCGCGTGGGCGTTGATCGACGAGAACATTGTCCTCGATCGTGAGCGTCTTCGTATTGATGAAATGCGCCATGCTCGTCAGCTCGGAGGTATTGACCACGGTGGCAAGGTCGGGGCTGATGCTCAGGCCCTCCGGCTCCGCGCCCACGCCCACTGTGCCGACAATCTTGCCGCTGGCGCGATCAATGACTGTAACTTGTGAGTCCTCCTCGTTGGCCGCGTAGACGCGCTTGCCCACCGGATCGATTGCAACGAGTTCCGGATCGAGCACGTCGGGGATGCTCCGCGAGACCTTGCGGGTCTTCGTGTCGATGACATCGAGCCGGTCGTCGTCGCCGATACAGACAAAAATCTCGCGATGATCCGGCGTGATCGCGATGCCGCGCGGCCGCGTGCCCACAGGGATGACAGTTTCGATGGCCATCGTCTTGCTGTCGAGTACGGTCACGGTATTGTCGCGCTCGCTCGTGACGAACAGCGTCGCGGCGGAGGCTGGCGCAAAAGCCGGCGCAAGAAGAACCGCAAGGAGCGCGGCTAAACGATAGCATCTGATACGGGTGTTATTTGAGCGCATGGCATTTCGTCTCCGGCTCGTCATAGCCAAGCGTATCGGTATTGAAACGCGGATGGAGGAAGCCCTCGATGGGCGCGATCGAGACCAGCGCGCGAGGACCAACAAGAAGAATCGGCTGACGCAATTGCTGGTCCCAGCGTCGAAAGGAAAGGCCCTCGCCCTTGAAGGCGGCGATCGTGAATTTGTCGGAAAGTATGTAATCCCGCAGGGTCTTCGCATCAGTCGCGCCAGTGCGGAGCATGGCCTCGCCGAAGATGCGCACGCCGAGCCAGGCCTCGTAATCGCGTTCGGTCATCGTCCGATGCGAGAGGCGCACGAAGCGCCGCTGCATTTCCTTGCCGGAAAATTCCGTAAAAGCGGGATGCCAGGCGGCCGCGACGAGCCCCTGGGTTCCGACGACAGGCCGCGGATCGGTGCTATTGAAAAGCAGGTAGTCGCCGAAGGCCTCATCCTCGTCGACGACGAAAATCACGTCGTAATCAGGCAGGCTCTGTGTGAGCAGCGCCATCTGCTGCTCGGTCTGCTGATGGCCGGTATCGGTATCCCGGGTGCGGGCGTCGTAGGTGTAATTGCGCTCGGCGACGATTCGCGCACCGAAGCGCGATGCCGCACGCCGAACCGCCGCGACATAATCGAGATCGGCCGGTTTGACACCGTGAACGAAGAACCAATGGGTCCATTTCTTATAGAGAAGAAATTGCCCCAACGCGTCGGCGCGCATCGCGTTGCTGGGAGAAAGGTGGAAGATATTGCCGCGGCATTGCGCCCCGCGCAGCGTGTCGTCGCTCGTGCGGACGTCGAGAATAATGGCGTCTTTCGCCTCGGGAAGATCAGCGACGGCGAGGAGGTCCGTCGGTTCAAGATCGGCGATGATAAGCCGGTTTCCGGCGTCCAGCACTTTTTTGGCTTCGGGGACAATGTCGGCCTGCTCGGGAAGGATATCCTCCGCGAGATCGGTTTCCTGATTGATGAATTTTCCGGTGATGTTGTTATCGGCGGTGCCGACGCGCGCGCCGGCTATTCCCTTATCGCCGACAACCTGGTCGAGGAATGAGAGCGGCGTCGGCTCGCGGTAATTTTTGCCAAGATAGACAAGCCGCAAATGGATCGGCTGTTTGCTGGCTGGAGTTTGCGCTTCCAAAGGTGCCGCACTTGCCAAAAGGCTCGCGCAGCACCCGGCCAGCATGAAAGCGCATGTGGCTTTTGACATCAAAGCTCCGGATCGATCCGACGGCCGAACAGGCCTATGGGCGTGCGAAGGGGAATTCAACCCATGAACTCAGAGAGATTTTCCCTCAGCACCTGCGGTCGGATCGGAGCGTTTCGATTTTGAGCTCGTGGCAGCGAGCACATCGAGAATTTGCGCGGCCGCCTGGTTGTCGTTGAGCACTGCGAGCTCGCGTGCCGTTCGGCCACCCGTCTCTTTGGCCGACAAATCCGCGCCAAGCTGCGCGAGGACGCCGATCACTGAGGGATTGTTGTGAACGGCGGCGACCATCAGTGCGCTCATGCCGGCGGTCGATTTGGCATTTACATCGGCCCCCTTCGTGACGAGAAGCCGCGCCATATCAACAACATTCACGCCTTCGACGAGAGCCATCATACGATTGCGTGGCGGGAGCTCGCTTGCGGTAATCATCAGCGGCGTCAACTTCTCCGGCCCGACCGCCTTTGACACAGAAGCGCCAGCATTGACCAGGGCTTGAGCGGCAGCAAAGTGGCCGTCCGCCAGAGCATAGGCCAACGCGGTGTAGCCGTCCGCGGTTGTGGCGTCGACCTTGGCCTTGCGCGCGATAAGCAACTGGATGGCGGGCACGTTGTCGCTTGAGGCGGCGTGCATCAGCGGCGTCCAGCCGTCATTGTCCCGCACCTCGATATTGGCACCGTCATCGAGGAGCTCGGAAATGACGTCCATATCGCGCTGCTCGGCGGCAATGTGGATCAGATATTGCCCCAGACCGTCGTGCGAGTTGACATCGGCACCCTTGCTGACCAGATACCGGATACGCTCAAGATCGCTGTCGATCACGGCGCCATTCAACGCCGAGTTGAGATCAAGACCGTCTTTCAGCCATTGATCGACTGTGGCATCAGCGACATGCGGCGCCTCGCCGGTCGTCGTGTCGGTCGGCTTGGTTAAATGAATTGCCGGCGTGAAATAGGTGCCATGCGCGGGTATGTCGCCCGAAATGATGCAGCTGCCGCATTCGACGAGCGGGACGCCATAATCCTCCAGGACTTTCTTGATCTCGTCGCGATGCTTCTGGATTGCATCGTCGAGCATATATTTGAGCACGGCATCGGTGCTGCGCACGCCAAGCGCGAGATCGAACTCGAGCGGGATTGTGTCGTCCATCCGATTGACCGGTTGAATGGTCAATGGCTCGCCTCTTTTAGCCTTCACATAGCCGGCAAACGGACCCCAGACCGCCGCGACATCGAGATCGCCCTTCGCGACCTGCTCGACCTGCCACCAGGGCTGGTCCGCCAGGACGAGATCGCCATCATAAGTGACGGGATGCACATCGACCTTGGTGATACCACGCTTCGCAAGCGCCTCGCGCAGGGCGGAGGTTTCGTACACGCCGATGCGCAAATTTTTGAGCTGCGGATCGTCGAGCGATTTGAACGGCTTTATGCCCTTGTCGTTACGATAGGCGAGCACGTAGGTCGTGCGATATAACGGCAGCGTGGTGAGCGCGCCTTCCCAATTGGCGGGAACATCGATCAGGACGTCGCAGACGCTGTTGTCGAAGACTGCGCGTGTCGCACCGCGCTCGAGCGACGGCCGCCAGTAATAGGTGAGCTGCGCGCCAACCGCATTGGCGATAATCTCGGCGATCTTGTTCTCGAACCCCTCGCCTTTGAGATTGGAGAAGGGCAAATTGCCGCCATCGGCGCAAAACTTGATCTCCTCCATATGCATTTTAGCCGCAGCATTGCGCGCTTCCAGCTTTTGCGCGGAGGTCATGTCCTCGAAGTCGGTTTGGGCAAAGGCGGATGGGAGGAATGCAAAATTTGCGACCACGACGGTCGCGATCGAGATACTGCGGATGTTCATCGCGGGAACCTTCAAACTGGCAACCAAAAACAAAAGACCCTGGCGCATGCGGGACGCGCCAGGGCTCGCAGTTAGAATCTGCTAATCAATATTCACGGAACGTGAAGAGCGTGCCGCCCTGCGGGATCATGGGAAGGCCGGTGGCCTTCGCCATGGCCGTCGCACCAATCGCGCCGAACTTGTCGCTCATGTCGAGACCGGCAGTGACGGGCAGGCCGATCCAGCCGCCGATACCGCTCCAGACCGACACATATTGCTTGCCGTCGATCTTGTAGGTGATCGGGTTACCGATGATGCCCGAGGCAAGCTTACGATGCCAAAGGATCTTTCCGGTATCGCGATCGACCGCGCGGAAGTCACCGCCAAGGCTGCCGTAGAACGCCAGGCCGCCGTCCGTGACCAGAGCACCGCTCCAGTTCGGATACGGATCCGGGATGTCCCAGTCTACCTTACCCGTCAACACGTCGAACTTCTTGAAGCGACCGGCAACACCGGGCTTCTCTTCGTACATGTAGACGTTGGCGAAGACATAGACTGTGCCCTGCTGGAAGCTCACGCGCTGCTGCGGTTCGTCTTCCATGCACCAGTTGTTGGTCGAGCAATAGAATTTGCTCGGCTCCTTAGGGTCCACCGCGCAAGGTTGTTGATCCTTCCCGCCCATTGCCGACGGGCAGGCCTGCGTGTTGACGCCGACTTTCAGCGGCGAATGCTCGTAGACCTTGACCGGACGGCCGGTCTTCAGGTCGATCCGCTCCGCCCAGTTAACGGCGACGAACTTGCTCGCGCGCAGCAGCTCGCCAGTTACGCGGTTGAGCACGTAGGCAAAGCCGTTACGATCGAAGTGGACGAGAGCCTTGACCGGCTTGCCATCGATGTTGGGGAAGTCGACGAGGATGTTTTCGTTGACGCCGTCATAGTCCCATTGATCGAAAGGCGTCATCTGGTAGTTCCAGGCGACCGTTCCGTCTTCCACGTGGCGGGCGAAAATGGTCATCGACCATTTGTTGTCCCACTTGCCGGAGTTACAACCCTCTTGCGTCGGGGGATTTTCACCGCAGCGGGTCGTCGGGCTCCAGTTGCCGGGGTTGCCGTTCGACTCATAGATGAGCTTCAGTTCCGGATCGTAGCTGTACCAGGCCCAGGGCGAACCGCCGCCACGCTTCCACTCGTCACCGGGATAGGTGAAGCCCTGGTGCTGGGTCAAATCATGGCGGTTATTGTCTTTGTTCGAGTCGGCCGTGATACCGATTTCCTCGTCTTTGCCGTTGCTCTCCTTGCTCCAGACCAGCTTGCCGGTCTTGAGGTCATAGGCGTCGAGACGGCCGCGGGCCGCGAATTCGTCACCGCCGAAGCCTGCGATGACCAGGTTTTCAGCGATCATCGGCGCGTTGGTCTGCGTCTCGCCATGCTCCGGATAGGCATGTTTGACGACCCAGATTTCCTTGCCGGTCTTGGCATTCAGGGCGATCACGAAGCCGTCGAGAGTTCCGAAGACAACTTCACCCTCGGCGTAGGAGAGACCGCGGTTCACTGTGTCGCAGCAGGCGCGCGGCACGGCCGAAATATCGCGATCCGTCTTCTTGTCGTAGTTCCAGATTTCCTTCGGATTGTCGGGATCCGACAGGTCGAGCGCCTGTACGATGTTGGGCCACGCGCTGACCAAATACATCATCGGCTTGCCATCGACTTCGACGACGAGGGGCTGGCCCTCGTGGCCGCGCAGGGCGCCGCTCGACTGCGACCAGACCATCTGCAGCTTGTCGACATTGTCTTTATTGATGTCGCTGAGCGTGCTGTGGCGCTTCAGACCGAAATCGCCGCCCGTCACCGGCCAGAGATTGGGGTTTTTTTCGCGCTCAACAATATCCGAATTGGCGAAGCTGGGACCGGCCATAGCGACTAGCCCAACCACAGCTCCTGCCAATAGCAAAAGCTTCCCTCTACATGTCATGACGTTTCCTCTTCCACTAGGGACAGCCCCGCCCGATGCGGCATTGGCCGATCGAGCGCAGACGTTACGGCGCGTGAAGTCTTTTATGTCAGGGGTAAACGTCCGCAGTTTCGCGGACGCCTCTTTCTGCGGCGCGTTCTAGGTGCGCGTCCTACTTTTGCGTGCCATGTTCCAATGCTAGTCGGGACTAAAGGAATGGAGCTATGGAAGGCTTACCTAAAGTGCTCGGGAGTTTCTCCCGAAGCGACGGCCGGTGACGCATAAGGCAGCAGCACTTGTCGGTGGCGGCCCTATTGAAGCAGTCGCAGCAAGGCCTGTCCGGCATGGCTTCGGAGTTCTTTGGCGTCGAGCACGCCGTCATTATTGGTGTCGGCGGCATTGAACAGCTTTTCTGCCATCTCGACATATTCTTGTTTGCTCAGCGTTTTGTCGGCATCCGGATCGGCGGCGAGAAATGCATCCTTGCTCAGCCGCCCCTTGGCTTCGCTATAATCAAGTGTCGTGTCGCTATCTTTGTTGAGCCTCTCGAAGGCCGCCGCGGCCGCGGCTTCCATCTGGGCGAGATCGAGCGTCCCGTCCACAGTATGGGCAACGGGGGCGGCCAGCGTCGGACCGCCGAGCGGCGCGAAGAAGACTATCGACGCGAATATTCTTCCCAGGCGCATCCGTACTTGCTCCGTCAGCGAGCGGCTTTCCGGGAGGATTATCCTCCAAATCACGGAGCGCCCTGAAGCGGATGTTTTTGAAGGGATTCCGGGAGATTTTGGCAGGCGAACAGTCAATATCGCCCAAACCGCCTCAGCGTTCGCGAGCGAAAACCGCGCGGGGATTGGCAAGCACCGCCTAAAGAAGGCCGAGATGAAGCTTGGCCTCGTCCGACATTTTCGATTGGTCCCAGGGTGGATCGAAGACCAGTTTGACCGCAACCGTGCGGACGCCGGGTGCGGCGCGGACGGCTTCCTCGACAGAACGCACAATCTCGCTCGCGACCGGGCATCCCGGTGCTGTCAAAGTCATATCGATCTCGATGTCCGGTCCCTTTCCTGCGATACGGTAAATGAGCCCGAGATCGTAAATGTTGAGCGGAATTTCCGGATCGTGCACGGTCCGCAAGGCTGCGATCACCGTCTCCGCCAAAGGATGCAACGTTTCGGACGCCGGCAGCCCTTCGGTTTCGGTGTCGAGAGACGCGGAGTCCATTACGCGAGGAGCTCCAGCGCTTTACGGATCGCCGTGACGAGCGCCTCCACCTCATGATGCGTATTGTAAAGCGCGAAGGAGGCGCGGCAGGAGGAGGTGACGCCGTAGCGCTTCATCAGCGGTTGCGCGCAATGGGTTCCAGCCCGCACTGCCACGCCCGCTTGATCGAGCAGTGTCGCGACGTCGTGCGCGTGGGCGCCGGCGATATTGAAGGTGAGGATCGCGCCTTTGTCAGGGGCGCGGCCGAGAATCTGCACTTTGTCGATGCGGTTCATTTCCTCGGTCGCATGCGCCAGCAGATCTGTCTCATGTGTCGCGATCGCCGCGCGATCAAGCCCGGACAACCAGTCGAGTGCGACGCCGAGCCCGATCGCCTGGACGATCGGCGGCGTACCGGCTTCGAACCGATGCGGCGACGGCGCATAGGTCACATTGTCTTCGGTGACGATGTCGATCATGTCGCCGCCGCCCTGGTAGGGCCGCATCGAATTGAGAAGCGCGAGCTTGCCGTAAAGAAAGCCGACACCGGTCGGACCATAGAGCTTGTGACCAGTACTGGCGTAGAAATCGCAATCGAGCACTTGCACGTCGACTGGCGCATGCACCGAGCCTTGGCAGCCGTCGATCAGAATCTTGGCGCCCGCCGCATGAGCGAGGTGAATGATCTCGCGGAGCGGCGTTACGGTGCCGAGAACGTTCGACATATGCGTCACCGCGACGATCCGGGTCCGCGGCGTCAGTAGCTTGGCAAAGCTTTCGAGATCGAGGCGATCGTCATCTGTCAGCCGGGCCCAGCGCAACACGGCACCCTTGCGCTCGCGCAGGAAGTGCCACGGGACGATGTTGGCGTGGTGCTCCATCTCGGTGATGATGATTTCGTCGCCCGGCACGATCTCGGCGCCGAGGCTGTCCGCGACGAGATTGATCGAGTCCGTGCCGCCCTTGGTGAAGATGATTTCGTCCACTGAGGCAGCATTGAGGAAGCGCCGCACAGACTCGCGCGCCGCTTCGTAAAGCGCGGTCGATTCCGCCGAGAGGAAATGGGCGCCGCGATGGACATTGGCATAGGTCGAGGCATAGGCGTCGTTGATCGCGTCCAGAACGACGCGCGGCTTCTGTGCGGAGGCCCCGTTATCGAGATAGACGAGCGGCTTGCCGTTCACCTGGCGTGAGAGGATCGGGAATTCCGCGCGCAACGCTGCGACGTCGAATTGCGCCGGACAATCCACGCGTGGCGCCGTGATGCTAGCCGACATGGTTGACCTCTTTTGCATGGTGCTCCAGCCATGTGTCGGAGCAGCTGGAGACGAGGTCGCGCAAATCGGCGCTCTCGATGGCGTCGAATGCTTCGAACAAGAAGGCCCGCACGAGCAGGGCGCGTGCCTCGGCCTCCGGAATACCGCGGGCCCGCAGGAAGAACAGCGCCGCCGCATCGAGTTCGCCCGCCGTCGCGCCGTGGCTGCACTTCACATCGTCGGCGAAAATCTCAAGCTCGGGCTTGGTCGCGATTTCCGCCTCGCGCGACAAAAGTAGGGCGCGGCTCATCTGATAGGCGTCCGTACGCTGCGCTTCCTGCGCGACCTGCACACAGCCCTGGAAAACGCCGCGGGAGCGCCCTGCCAGCACGCCACGAAAGCTCTGCCGGCTCGATGTGTTCGGCGCAGCATGGGTCATGACTGTTGTATTGTCGCAATGGCGGCCGTTGCCGACGAGATAGGCGCCGTCAATATTTGCCCGCGCCTCCTCGCCGATGAGCTTCAACTGCGCCTCGTGGCGCGCGAAATGGCCGCCTTCTGAGAGATAGAAGGCGCGGTAGGACGCCGCAGCGCCAATTTCGGCGAGCGTGACCGCCGATTGGCGCGCGGCCGGGCCGAGCCGGTCAATCCGCAGATGGTTGAGCCGGGCGCCGTTTGCGAGCCGAAACTCGCTGACGATTGTCGCGAGTGATGAGGCGCCGTCGTGCGTCTCGATCAGCGTGAATTCGGTGTCCTTCTCAATTTGGATGAAAAGACGCAGATGGCCGCCTTCGGGAGCGCGCATGCCCTCTTCAGGCCGCCAGATGAAACTGACGTGCAGCGGGCCGGAAACGCCCTTGCCGACGTTGAGCACCAGGCCGTCGCTCATGACCGCCGTATTGAGATTGACGATCGGGTGATCCTTGAGCGGATTGACAGTCCCGATTTGCGCGGCGAGATCCGGGGCTGCCCCGGCGAGCACGGGCATGAGCGACAATGCGCCGATCCGGTGGAAGTCAGAATTGGCGTCAAGCACACCGTTCTCGAAGCGCGCCTGCGCCGCGCCGGGAATGGTGAGGGCGTCGCGCGGCGCTTCCGCCGGCCGTGTCGTCTCATTCAGGGCCTGAGACAGGTCAGAATATTTCCAGGTTTCGAGCCGCCGGGTCGGCAGGCCGTGAGCGACGAATTCGGCGCGGGCCTGGTTGCGCAAAGCGCCGAGCCCCTGCTTGCCGCTATCGAATTTGGCTGCGCCGGAGAGCAGGTTCCTGAGTGAAACGATATCGCTCATGACGCCCTCACGCGGCTTTACCGATCAGGCCCTCATAGCCTTCGGCCTCGAGCTGATGCGCGAGCGTCTTGTCGCCGGAGCGCACGATTCGCCCGTTGGCGAAGATATGCACGCGGTCCGGAACAATGAAATCCAGTAGCCGCTGATAGTGCGTGATGACGAGGAAGCTGCGATCCGGCGCGCGCAAAGCGTTGACGCCCTCGGCGACAAGCTTCAAGGCGTCGATGTCGAGACCGGAATCGGTTTCGTCCAGGATGGCAAGCTTCGGCTTCAGCAGCGCCATCTGCAAAATCTCGTTGCGCTTCTTCTCGCCGCCGGAAAAGCCGACGTTGAGCGGGCGTTTCAGCATCTCTTCCGTGACATTGAGCTTCTTGGCCGTTTCGCGCACGAGCTTCAGGAATTGCACGGCGTCGAGTTCCGGCTCGCCGCGCGTCTGGCGCTGCGCGTTCAGCGCCGTCTTGAGGAAGTTCAGCGTGGAGACGCCGGGAATCTCCAACGGATATTGAAAGGCGAGGAAAATGCCCTTCGCCGCGCGCTCTTCCGGCGAGAGCGGCAGAATATCTTCGTTGTCGAGCGTGACAGAGCCGCTCGTGACATTATAGCCCTCGCGCCCGGCAAGCGTATAAGACGTCGTCGATTTGCCGGCGCCATTCGGCCCCATGAGGGCGTGCACTTCGCCGGCTGGAATGTTGAGCGTGACACCCTTCAGAATGTCCTTGCCATTGATATTGGCGTAGAGATCCTTGATCTCGAGCATTATCCGACGCTCCCTTCGAGACTGATGCCGACCAGCTTCTGCGCCTCGACGGCGAATTCCATCGGCAATTGTTGCAAGACCTCGCGGCAGAAGCCATTGACGATGAGCGCCACCGCCTGTTCGGCGGGGATGCCTCGCGAAAGACAATAGAAGAGCTGATCGTCGCTGATCTTCGAGGTTGTCGCCTCGTGTTCGAGGATGGCGGTCGGATTGCGCGAGACGATGTAAGGAACCGTATGGGCGCCGCACTTCGCGCCGATGAGCAGAGAGTCGCATTGGGTGAAGTTGCGCGCGCCATCCGCCTTCGAATTGACGCTGACCAACCCGCGATAGGTGTTCTGCGCATAGCCGGCCGATATGCCCTTCGAGACGATGCGGCTCTTGGTATTCTTGCCAAGATGAATCATCTTCGTGCCGGTATCGGCCTGCTGGTAATTGTTGGTGATAGCAATCGAATAGAATTCGCCGACCGAATTCTCGCCGCGCAGGATGCAGGACGGATATTTCCAGGTGACGGCTGAACCCGTCTCGACCTGCGTCCAGGAAATCTTGGAATTGGCGCCACGGCAATCGCCGCGCTTGGTCACGAAATTATAAATGCCGCCTTTGCCGTTCTCGTCGCCGGGATACCAGTTCTGGACGGTCGAATATTTTATCTCCGCCCCTTCGAGTGCGACAAGCTCGACAACTGCGGCATGCAACTGGTTCTCGTCGCGCTGCGGCGCGGTGCAGCCTTCGAGATAGGAGACATAGGCGCCTTTGTCGACGATAATCAAAGTACGTTCGAACTGGCCCGTCTTCGATGCGTTGATGCGGAAATAGGTCGAGAGCTCCATCGGACAGCGCACGCCCTCGGGCACATAGACGAAGGAGCCGTCTGAGAAGACCGCGCAATTCAACGTCGCATAATAATTATCGGTCGGTGGCACGACCGAGCCGAGATATTTGCGTACGAGTTCCGGATGCTTCTGCAAAGCCTCCGAGATCGGGCAAAAAATCACGCCGGCTTCTTCGAGCGTCGCCTTGAAGGTCGTCGCGACCGAGACCGAGTCGAACACCGCATCGACCGCGACGCCGGAGAGCATTTTCTGTTCCGAGAGCGGGATACCGAGCTTCTCATAGGTCCGCAAAAGCTCCGGGTCGATCTCGTCGAGGCTCTTCGGCTTCTCGCCATCGCCTTTCGGCGCGGCGTAGTAATAAAAGTCCTGAAAGTCGATCTTCGGGTAGTTCACGCGGGCCCAAGCCGGCTCTTCCATCTTGATCCAGCGCCGATAGGCGTCCAGCCGCCATTCCAGCATCCATTCCGGCTCGTTCTTCTTGGCCGAGATGAAGCGAACGATGTCCTCGTTCAGGCCCTTTGGAGCGAACTCGCTCGCGATATCGGAAACAAATCCGTATTTATATTTTTGATCGGCGAGTTCTTGTAGGGTTTCCACCTCCTGGGTCATATCAAGATCCCAACTTCGGATCGAACATCACCAGCGATGATCGCCGCGCACCGTAGTTTGAGACGATCCGCAGCAGGGCATCTTTCGTCATCGAAAGCTTGATGCTGCAAGTCTGCGAGATGAAGTTGTTTGTCATAATCCCTACGCGATCTCGTTTGGCAACGTGTGCTCCGCCGCCACATTGGAGTTAGTGCAAACTGAGTGCCACGCGTTTTCGCCGACGCGAAGCGCGCTACGACGTGCGTGTTCAGGCACTGCCGTCGGCGATCGCCGCGACGACCGACCAGCCAACGGCGCCGGTCGGATCGAACTTTTCAAGCGCGTCGAGAATTTCGCGCGCGCGTGCGCGATCGGCCTGGCGCAGGCTGATGAAGGCGAGCGCCTTCAGCGTATAAAGTGCAAAGCGGCCGGGGCCATCGAGAGCGCAGGGCGCCTGCCATTGTCGCCAGTCGCGTGGCCACCCGGCTTGCCGCGCCGCCTCCTGGAGGCCGCTTTGTGCGGTTTCTTCCGCAGCTTCAAGGTTGCCGCCATAGGTGTGGATTTTGTAGAGGCAGAAATAGGTCGCGAGCTCGGCCGGCGCTGCAGCGCGCGCTTCGCGAAAGAAGCGATCGGCTTCCACAGGGTCGGTACGATAGGCGCGCACGCCCTCCTGCAGCAGGGCATCTATCGCCGGCGGCAGATCGCCGAAATTGACGGCGTCCGGCTCGCGGCGCGGACGAAAAGCTGTGACCGTTCCCATCAGCGAACGAGGTAGAGTCTGCGTCCGCGCTTGCTCGTCGGCGGCTCAGTCCCGCTTTCAATGTGGCTGAGGGCATTGCAGACGGCTTTTGCAATCGCATGACCACGGCTGTCGATGCCGGTGAATTTGGCGTTGCGGCCGCGCGGATCGATCTCCAGCAGCTTTACATCTGCGGGGACTTCGGTTCCGTCGCGAACGACGCCGCGCAGAATGCCGTCAAAAGGCGCCCGTATCGGATCGCCGCCTAAATGGCCGACGACGAAGTCCTTGAAAATCCGCGTGCCGATTTCGAGGGGCGAATGCCAGCGTCCGGCGAAGGCCGATCGTACGAAGCGTTCCGCACCGCGCGTGCCGAGCAAGTCCGGCGCGCCATCCGGCGCGTCGGTCGCGCCGCTGCGAATGATGCGTCCGGCTTTCCCCGGTCGTGTTTCAATTGCGATATCGCAATTGTTCTCCGCCGTGAAACCGGGCCCAAGCCCTATGGTTACGTGCGCAAGGCGCCGCAAATCTGGCGTCACTTGATACTTCTGCATCCGCGCATCAATCAGAATATTGAGCGTGCGCAGGATCATCAGATCGAGAATTCCAAGCTCGGTGATGATGACGCCATTCCTGCGCGCGAGCCCCGCCTGGACTTCCAATCCGCTATCGGCGCGGACGGCGCCGACGCCATCGATGTCGATAATCTCGTCGAACAGTGCGTCGTGGAAAGCCATTTTGCGGCGAATGACGGGCGGGATCGGATCGTGAGACAGGACGACGCCATAGCCGCGATGATGCAGATAGGCCGCGATCGCCGAGGCGATCTCGTTGGTGCCGAGAATCAAAGCGATGGGGTGAAAGGGCTGGCCCCTGCCGGTCTTTTCTGAAGTGCTCAATGGCCTTCCTCTGCGATTGCCTAAGGCCAAAGCAAGACCGGGGCCGGATCGGCCGACGTCCAAGTAAACACGCGAAATCAGTATGATGCGGCCTTCCCAACAGCCGAGCCGGCGCGCGCGTAACATTCGCGACAGCGGGCAATGTCCGAAAGGCGACGTGATTATTCGAGCAGAGTCAGCGATGGAAGCCGGCGCGTGCGACCTAACCGGCAAGAGTGTCGGCGCGATTGATCCAGGCCTCGTAGCCGCCGTTGAGGCTGTAGACGTTCGTATAGCAAAAATCCGAGAGGAGCTGACCGAACTCCTGGCTGGCATAGCCATGATAGCAATAGACCAGAATGGACCTGTCCCTCGCCACGCCATCGAGGATGTTGAACAGATTTGCGATGGTGGCGTTCTTCGCTCCGTCGATATGGCCGCGCTCGAATGAATCGGCCTCGCGGACATCGAGGATGATGATGTTGCCGCTGCTGATCAACGTCTCCGCGTTGGCAGCATCGATATGTTGGAAGGGGACGCGCGTGCTCACTTTGATATCCTTGGATTGGCCAATCTCTGCATTCGTGGGTTGCGCCGGTGTGACGGATCAGGCGCCTGGGCCGGCTGCCGCCGCGGGGTCGGGGCAGGGCGTCTGATTCGGGCGCGAGCAATCGTCTCCGACGCGGCCGCCTTCGCTTCCGAGCAACTCGGCGACGACATCATTGTCAAAGCCGGCGCAACGCTTGCCGTCCGTTTCGATCAGCGGGCGTCGGATGAGCAGCGGCTCGGCGACCAGCAAGCCAAGCGCCGCCGTCGCCTCGAGCCGGGCGGGATCGATTTCGCCGGATTTGATTTTCGGCGCGGCCGGGTTGAACCAGGCGGCGATGGGAAGACTCCCGAAAAAGCCGCGCAACCGTTCGGCGGTCCAGCCCTCGTGCAGCAGGTCGCGTGCCTCGACCGAATGGCCGGCCTGTTCAAGCGCGAGCTTCTGACGGGCATTGGTCCCGCAGCCGGGCTTTTGGAAAAAGACGATCTTTGCCATTCCGCGGGCGCTCACAAAGTTCCGAGCTGGATCAGCGGCGCCGCGCCGCCACGTCCGAGAACCGTGTCGACCTTCTTGCGGACAGCTTCGAGCGTTAGCGGCTTGACGACGGCGCCGTGTGCACCCGCCTTGAGAGCCTCGACCGCTGTGGCTTCCTGGCTTTTGTCGCAAGTGATGAGAATCCGCACACCGGGAAATTTTGCGGCAATCTCCGGGATCAGCGTAGCGCCGCGTTCTTTGACGAAGCCAACGCCGAGCAGAACAAGGTGCGGGGCCAGCCAGCCGACACCTTTTGTATAAGCCTCCTCGGGGCTCGCCAGTTCATGCGTCTCGATTTCATCGTGCAACATGAATTGCAGCGCGGCGCGGACGATTTCATCCTGATCTATGACGAACACCCGTCGCTGATCGACGGCCTTGGATGTCTCAACACCTATCTGCATATGTTGCCTCGCCAGCAAGTCACAATGACCAATCCGGTCCGCTGCACGTTGCTGCAAATTCCGTTCCCGGCATGGATGAAGCGGCAAAATTCGATCCGGAGAACTCCGTTTCGCTGCGGCCGGCGTGGGCCCGATCTTGTCTTGTTTCTTACAGAGGAAACCGACGCTGTCGTGTTCGACACAGCTCCTGAAATTTCCAAACAAATTGAAATGTGAATTTAAAAACAGTTACTTACAAGTTCATTTCACGCTGGCACACCCGTTGCAAACCCAATGCGTGCGGAATGGTGAGTGAGGGCTGGGTGCACGCCGACGCGCTGACGAGCGATGCACTCCTTCCCGTAAATAACGCGCCAGTTTCTGACAGAACAGACGCGCCGGGTGGCGCGGTCGTCATTGGCATTGGTTTTATGGAGAACCTACATGTCGGCACTTCGACAAATCGCGTTTTACGGTAAAGGCGGCATCGGCAAGTCCACGACCTCCCAGAACACGCTCGCGGCTCTCGCCGAGCTTGGGCACAAGATTCTGATCGTCGGCTGCGATCCCAAGGCGGATTCGACCCGTCTTATCCTGCACGCCAAGGCGCAGGATACCATCCTGAGCCTGGCCGCTGCCGCTGGCAGCGTCGAGGACCTCGAAATCGAAGAGGTCATGAAAGTCGGCTACCGCGACATTCGTTGCGTCGAGTCGGGCGGCCCGGAGCCGGGCGTCGGCTGCGCCGGCCGCGGCGTTATCACCTCCATCAATTTCCTCGAGGAGAACGGCGCCTACGAGGGCATTGATTATGTTTCCTACGACGTTCTTGGCGACGTTGTCTGCGGCGGCTTCGCGATGCCAATTCGCGAAAACAAGGCGCAGGAAATCTACATCGTCATGTCGGGTGAGATGATGGCCATGTATGCGGCCAACAACATCTCCAAGGGGATTCTGAAATACGCTAATTCCGGCGGCGTGCGCCTGGGCGGGCTGGTCTGCAACGAGCGCCAGACCGACAAGGAGCTTGAGCTGGCGGAGAGCCTGGCCGCGAAGCTTGGCACGCAGCTCATCTACTTCGTGCCGCGCGATAACATCGTTCAGCACGCGGAACTGCGCCGCATGACGGTGCTGGAATATGCGCCTGAATCTCAGCAGGCCCAGCATTACCGCAACCTTGCCAACAAGGTCCACGCGAATCGCGGCAATGGCATCATCCCGACTCCGATCACGATGGATGAACTTGAAGACATGCTCATGGAGCACGGCATCATGAAGCACGTCGACGAGAGCGAAGTCGGCAAGACTGCCGCGGAACTTGCGGCCGTCTAAATAACTGCTCCAAACGTGTCGGCCTCTCCCTCGCGAGAGGCCGGCCTCGGGATGCGATCGGATAGGCGAACGAGGTGTCAAAATGAGCCTAGGAAAAACTGAAACCGTTGCCGAGATCAAGGCTCGCAACAAGGAATTGATACAAGAGGTTCTGTCCGTTTATCCGGAGAAGACCGCCAAGCGCCGCGCCAAGCACCTGAACGTGCAGGAGGGCGGCAAAGCCGATTGCGGCGTCAAGTCCAATCTTAAGTCCATCCCTGGCGTCATGACGATCCGCGGCTGCGCTTATGCCGGCTCAAAGGGTGTCGTGTGGGGGCCGATCAAGGACATGATCCACATCAGCCACGGCCCGGTGGGCTGCGGCCAATATTCCTGGGCTGCACGCCGCAATTATTACATCGGCACGACCGGCATCGACACGTTCGTGACCATGCAGTTCACGTCGGACTTTCAGGAAAAAGACATCGTCTTCGGGGGCGACAAGAAACTTACCAAGCTGATCGACGAAATCCAGGAGCTTTTCCCGCTAAACCACGGCATCTCGGTTCAGTCGGAATGTCCGATCGGGCTCATCGGCGACGACATCGAGGCGGTCTCGAAAGTCAAATCGAAAGAATATGGCGGCAAGACGATCGTGCCCGTTCGCTGCGAAGGTTTCCGCGGCGTTTCGCAGTCGCTCGGCCATCACATCGCCAACGACGCGATCCGCGATTGGGTCTTCGACAAGCTCGATCCGAACGCGCCGCCGAAGTTCGAATCGACGCCTTACGACGTCGCGATTATCGGCGATTACAACATTGGCGGCGATGCCTGGTCGTCACGCATCCTCCTCGAGGAAATGGGCCTGCGGGTCATCGCGCAATGGTCCGGCGACGGCACTCTGGCAGAGCTGGAGGCGACGCCGAAGGCGAAGCTCAACGTGCTGCACTGCTACCGCTCGATGAACTACATTTCGCGTCACATGGAAGAGAAGTACGGCATTCCGTGGTGCGAATATAACTTCTTCGGCCCCTCCAAGATCGCCGAATCGCTGCGCAAGATCGCCAGCTTCTTCGACGACAAGATCAAGGAAGGCGCCGAGCGCGTCATCGCCAAATATCAGGCGCTGATGGATGCGGTCATCGCCAAATATCGTCCGCGCCTCGAAGGCAAGACGGTCATGCTCTTCGTCGGCGGTCTGCGCCCGCGCCATGTGATCGGCGCTTACGAGGACCTCGGCATGGAGGTTGTCGGCACGGGCTATGAGTTCGGCCACAACGACGATTATCAGCGCACCGCCCAGCATTACGTGAAGGATGGCACGCTGATCTATGACGATGTGACGGGCTACGAGTTCGAGAAGTTCGTCGAGAAGATCCAGCCGGATCTGGTCGGCTCGGGCATCAAGGAAAAGTACGTCTTCCAGAAGATGGGCGTGCCGTTCCGGCAGATGCACTCCTGGGATTATTCCGGCCCCTATCACGGCTATGACGGGTTCGCCATTTTCGCGCGTGACATGGATATGGCGATCAATGCGCCGATCTGGAAAATGGCCAAGGCGCCTTGGAAGGTCCAGCCGCGCCAGACGTTGATCGCTGCCGAATAAACGATCGTCACCCGGGCGGCCGAGCAGCGGCCCGGGTGACCAACTCAAAAGGTTTCAGAGGGCCTATCATGACTCAGAATGCCGATAACGTTCTTGACCACTTCGAGCTTTTCCGCGGTCCGGAATACCAGCAGATGCTGGCCAACAAGAAGCGGATGTTCGAGAATCCGCAGGATCCCGCCGAGGTCGAGCGTATTCGCGAATGGGCCAAGACGCCGGAATATCGCGAGAAGAATTTCGCGCGCGAGGCGTTGACGGTCAACCCCGCCAAGGCGTGCCAGCCGCTTGGCGCGGTGTTCGCGGCTGTCGGCTTCGAGAGCACGATTCCCTTTGTGCACGGCTCGCAGGGCTGCGTCGCATATTATCGCTCGCACTTCTCGCGGCATTTCAAGGAGCCGACGTCCTGCGTCTCCTCCTCGATGACGGAAGATGCCGCAGTGTTCGGCGGCCTCAACAATATGATCGACGGCCTCGCCAACACCTATGCGATGTACAAGCCGAAGATGATAGCCGTCTCGACGACCTGTATGGCGGAAGTCATCGGCGATGACCTCAATGCCTTCATCAAAACCTCAAAGGAAAAAGGGTCGGTGCCGGAGGCGTTCGACGTTCCCTTCGCGCATACGCCGGCTTTCGTCGGCAGTCATATCACCGGCTACGACAATGTGATGAAGGGCATTGTCGAGCATTTCTGGAACGGCAAGGCCGGCACGGCGCCGAAGCTCGAGCGTCAGGCCAACCAGAAAATCAACTTCCTCGGCGGTTTTGACGGCTATACGGTCGGCAACCTGCGGGAGATCAAGCGAATCTTCGGCCTCATGGGCGTTGAGTACACGATTCTCGGCGACAATAGCGATGTGTGGGATACGCCGACCGACGGCGAATTCCGCATGTATGACGGCGGCACGACGCTCGAAGATGCCGCCAACGCTGTCCACGCCAAGGCGACACTCTCGATGCAGGAATTCTGCACCGAGAAGACTCTGCCGGTTATCGCTGCGCATGGACAGGAGACGGTCGCGTTCAATCATCCCATTGGCGTCGCGGCCACCGATCATTTCCTGCAGGAGATCGCGCGGATCAGCGGCAAGGAGATTCCACTGGAGCTTGAAAAAGAGCGCGGCCGGCTGGTCGACGCCGTTGGCGATTCGAGCGCTCACATCCACGGCAAAAAGTTCGCGATCTACGGCGATCCGGATCTTTGCCTCGGCCTTGCGGGTTTCCTGCTCGAGCTTGGCGCCGAGCCGACGCATGTTCTCGCCACCAATGGCAATCCGCGCTGGGTGAAGAAGGTGCAGGCTTTGTTCGACAGCTCGCCGTTCGGCAAGGATTGTCACGTCTATTCCGGCAAGGATCTGTGGCACATGCGCTCGCTGCTGTTCACCGAGCCGGTCGATTTCCTCATCGGCAACACCTATGGCAAATATCTCGAGCGCGACACCGGCACGCCGCTGATCCGCATCGGCTTCCCGATCTTCGATCGCCACCACCACCATCGCTACCCGGTGTGGGGCTATCAAGGCGGCTTGAACGTATTGGTTTGGATTCTCGACCGGATTTTCGAATCGATCGATGCCAATACCAACGTTCCGTCGAAGACGGACTACAGCTTCGACATTATTCGCTAAAAATGGAGATGCGCGCTGCCAGCGCGGCAGCGCGCACACAGAGATGGGCGTGCCGCAGTCAGGAATTGGAATTTAGGAGAAACGCATGAGTTCTCTCTCAGCCACGATTCAAGATGTCTTCAATGAACCTGGCTGCGGGAAGAACGCGAACAAGTCCGAGGCCGAGCGTAAGAAGGGCTGTACCAAGCAATTGCAGCCGGGCGGCGCTGCGGGTGGCTGCGCCTTCGACGGCGCCAAGATCGCCTTGCAGCCTTTGACCGACGTCGCGCATCTTGTCCACGGCCCCATCGCTTGCGAGGGCAATTCCTGGGACAATCGCGGCGCGAAATCCTCCGGCTCGAATATCTGGCGGACCGGTTTTACAACCGATATGAACGAGACGGACGTCGTCTTCGGCGGCGAAAAACGGCTTTTCAAGGCCGTGCGCGAGATCATCGAGCGCTACGATCCGCCGGCGATCTTCGTTTACCAGACCTGCGTGCCGGCGATGATCGGCGACGACATCGACGCTGTCTGCAAGGCCGCCCGCGAGAAGTTCGGCAAGCCGGTCATCCCCGTCAATGCGCCGGGCTTTGTCGGCTCGAAAAACCTCGGCAACAAGCTTGCGGGCGAAGCTCTGCTTGAACACGTGATCGGCACGGAGGAGCCAGAATATACGACGCCTTACGACATCAATATTATCGGCGAATACAATCTTTCCGGCGAACTTTGGCAGGTTAAGCCGCTTTTCGATGAGCTTGGCATCCGTATCCTGGCCTGCATTTCGGGTGACGGGAAATACAAAGAGGTTGCCTCCTCGCATCGCGCCAAGGCAGCGATGATGGTCTGCTCCAAGGCGATGATCAACGTCGCCCGAAAAATGGAAGAGCGTTACGCCATCCCGTTTTTCGAGGGCTCGTTCTACGGGATCGAGGACACAAGCGACTCGCTGCGGGAGATCGGCAAGTTGCTTGTTGCGCGCGGCGCGCCGGCGGAGCTTCTCGACCGCATCGAGATCGTCATCGCGCGCGAGGAGGCCAAGGCCTGGGCGGCGATCGCCAAATACAAGCCGCGCTTTAATGGCAAGCGGGTTCTGCTCATCACCGGCGGCGTCAAGTCATGGTCTGTCGTGGCTGCGCTGCAGGAAGCCGGACTCGATCTCGTCGGCACCAGCGTCAAGAAGTCGACCAAGGAGGACAAGGAGCGCATCAAGGAATTGATGGGCCAAGACGCTCATATGATCGACGACATGACGCCGCGCGAAATGTACAAAATGCTGAAAGAGGCCAAGGCGGACATCATGCTTTCCGGCGGGCGTTCGCAATTCATCGCGCTGAAGGCGATGATGCCCTGGCTCGATATCAACCAGGAGCGCCACAACGCTTATATGGGCTATGTCGGCATGGTGACGCTCGTCGCCGAGATCGACAAGGCGCTTTACAATCCCGTGTGGGAGCAGGTCCGCCGCCCGGCGCCGTGGGAGAAGGCAGGCGAGAATTGGCGCGCGCGCGCCATGCGGCAGATGGAGGCCGAGGCTGCGGCGCTCGCGGTCGATCCGGTCGCGGCGGAAGCGGCGCGGCGTGAGAAGAAAATCTGTCATTGCAAGAGCGTCGATCTCGGCACGATCGAGGATGCCATCAGGGCGCACACCCTTACCGACGTTGATGGCGTCAGGGAACATACCCATGCCTCGGGTGGCTGCGGCGCGTGCAGCCAGCGGATTGAGGAGATTTTCGCGGATATAGCGGCCGTGCCCCTCGCCGTCGCGGCGGAGTGAGAAGCCGATGGCGAAGGTAACGCTCGGGAAGAAGGCCTGCTCCGTCAATCCGCTGAAGATGAGCCAGCCGATTGGCGGGGCGCTGGCTTTCATGGGCCTGCGTGGGGCGATGCCTCTGCTGCACGGATCGCAGGGCTGCACGTCATTCGGGCTCGTGCTGTTCGTGCGTCATTTCAAGGAGGCCATCCCGCTTCAGACGACCGCGATGAGCGAAGTCGCGACCGTTCTCGGCGGTTACGAAAATGTCGAGCAGGCGATCCTCAATATCCATAAGCGCGCCAAGCCGGAAATCATCGGCATCTGCTCGACCGGCGTCACTGAGACGAAGGGCGACGACGTCGAGGGCTTTATCAAGCTGGTGCGGGAGAACCATCCCGAGGTCAAAGACCTGCCGATCGTCTATGTCTCTACGCCGGACTTCAAGGACGCTTTCCAGGACGGTTGGGAGAAGACCGTCGCGCGGATCGTCGACGTGCTGGTTGAAGCACCGAAGACGCAGACCCGGCGCGATCCCGCCCGCGTGAATGTCCTGCCCGGCTGCCATATGACGCCAGGCGACATCGATGAATTGCGCACGATCATCGAAGACTTCGGGCTTGAGCCCGCGTTCCTGCCCGATCTCGGCGGCTCGCTGGATGGCCATATCCCGGACGAATTCACGCCGACGACCATTGGCGGAATCGGCGTCGAGGACGTGGCGGCGATGGGCTATGCCTCGTGGACGATTGCCATCGGCGCACAAATGCGCCGGGCCGCAGAGGCCATGCAGCGCAAGACCGGCATGCCGTTCCGCGTCTTCGAGCGCCTTTGCGGCCTCGCGCCGAACGATGAGTTCATGGCCTTTCTAAGCGAGATTAGCGGGCGTCCCGTGCCGCTGAAATATCGCCGCCAGCGGGGCCAGCTTGTCGACGCCATGCTCGACGGCCATTTCCATATCGGCGGGCGCAAGCTGGCGATCGGAGCCGAACCCGATTTGCTCTATGATGTCGGCAGCCTGCTGCACGAAATGGGGGCGCATATCGACGCCGCGGTGACGACGACACAATCGCCGGTTCTGGAGCGGCTGCCGGCGGAAGATGTTCTGATCGGCGATCTCGAAGATCTCGAAAAACTGGCCGGCGATAAAGGCTGCGACCTGCTCGTCACCCATTCGCATGGGCGCCAGGCGGCCACGCGGCTCAATATTCCGTTCTATCGTGTCGGTATCCCGATGTTCGACCGGCTCGGCGCCGGGCACCAGACGACAGTCGGCTATCGCGGCACGCGCACGCTGATCTTCTCGGTCAGCAATCTCATCATCGAAGACCATGAGAATAATCACGAGCCGACGCCGGAAACCTGGCGCGACGGCGGACATGCCGCAAATTCCGTCATCGCTCACTAGGCGAAGAGACAGGGGAACTTGATGAAGATTGCCTTTGCGACCCAGGACATGAAACGCGTCGATGCGCATTTCGGCTGGGCCAAGAATATCGCGATCTACGAGATCGGGCCGGAAGGCCATGAATTCGTCGAGGCGATCGAATTCGACGGCGATTTGAGGGAAGACGGTAACGAGGACAAGCTCGCGCCGAAGATCGATGCGATCAGGGATTGCGCCATCCTTTACGTCGCGGCGATTGGCGGCTCCGGCGCCGCGCGTGTCGTCGCCGCCAATATCCATCCGATGAAGGTCTCACAGCCGGAGGCCATCGACGATCTCCTGCTGAAGCTCGAAGAAGTTCTGAAAGGATCGCCCCCGCCGTGGCTGCGCAAGGCGCTTTCCAAGGGCAAGGAACGCAGTTTCGATTTTGAAGATTGAGTGAGGAAAATGGCAGAGGCAATCCTGGAAACACCCGCGGGCTTCGACTCGCCCTTCGTGCGCGAACTCGCCAAAGTCTGGCGGGCGCAGGACACCCACGGCACATGGGACACCAAGAGCGACGCGGAGTTGCTCGAACCCTATGTCGTTGACAAAGAGAAGCGCCGCGCCTTGCCGATTGTCGGCGATCCTGATCCGGAGACAATCTGGCGGCTGGAACTCTTCTTCAACGCCATTTGTCTGCGGATCGAGAAGGCGACGGGCGTCATGATCTCGCCGATGCTCAAGATCCATCACGAGGGCTTCGGACGCATGGCGCTGATTGGCGGCCGCCTGATTGTCGTCAACAAGCAGCTTCGCGACGTGCATCGTTTCGGCTTCGACAATTTCGGCAAGCTGGCCGAAGAAGGCGAAAAATACGTCAAATCCGGCATCGAGATGATCGAGAAATTCCCTGACGTGGCGAAATATTGAGGGCAGAGATGAGCGACGTGGAAGCATTGAAGGCGGAGATCAAGAAACTTTCGGCGCGCGCCATGCAGGCGAAGATGGATCTTCACGATCTCTCGGAGGAATTGCCGGTGAACGCGCATCTGATCCTCGAGACGGCGCAGAAGGCTCATGACGCCTTCGTTGAGCTCGAAGCCAAGCGCGGCCAGCTCAAGGTCGCGGAGGCGGCGTGATCCGCTCACCTCGATAATATCACTGGAGCGGGCTGCGAGCGGAGGCCGTTTCAAAGTGTTTCATGCCGCTCCGGACTGATGGACCTAATCCAATGTCACAAGCAACGCGCGACGGCCGCGCTTGGCAGCCCGATTTCCTCATCGCGATCGATGCCAAGACCTGTATCGGCTGCGGCCGCTGCTACAAAGTATGTGGCCGTGAGGTCATGATCCTTAAGGGCCTCAACGATGAGGGCGGCCTTGTCGATCTCTCCGGCGACGACGATGAGGACGACGAGATTGAAAAGAAGATCATGGTAATGAACGACGAAGGCGCGTGCATCGGTTGCGGCGCTTGCGCGCGCGTCTGCCCGACAAAGTGCCAGACGCACGGTACTGCGCCGGCCGAAGCCGCGGGCGTGTGATGAACGCCGGCGACGCTTATCACTGGCTGATCCAGGCGTCTGCCGCATCGCGGGCGGACTCGTTTGACATCCACGTCGTCGCCTCGATTTTCGCTCTCGCGCTAGATGAGGCCGAGACGGAGAACCGGACGCTGTGTGAGGGCGTCGGCCTTGATGGAACAGAGTTCGTCGACGTCGCCGACGCATTCTTTCCCGCTGCCGCGCCGACGCTGCACAAATTCGGACGGCACATTGCGCTCGAAATTGGGGAAGAGGAAGGAAGTCTGCGCAATCTTCTTCTCATGTATACGAGGTGCGGCACACCCTTCGCGCGCGCTTACGCGGCGATGGTCGCGCGGCGTTGCGCGCGGCCGCATCACTTGTGGCAGGATCTTGGATTGCGCAACCGCACCGAGCTTTCGCAGCTCATGGCCCGCAAGTTTCCGTCTCTTGCAGAGAAAAATCGGCAGGACATGAAGTGGAAGAAATTCCTCTATCGACTGATCTGCCAAACCGAGGGCTTCGGCTTTTGTACAGCGCCCGTCTGCTCCGATTGCGACGATTTCCTCAATTGCTTCGGGCTTGAGGACGGCGAGGGGCTATTGGCGCGTGTCCGCAACGGGCAGCAGCTCGTTTCAATTTCCCTTTAAGATGAATGTGACCGGCCCGGAAGGCCGGATCATTCGATGCCTTCGGTCCGCGCCCGGTGGGTCGCGGCGATCCGGAACCGCTCCTGAATGGCGACAGGATTGGCGAGAATCTCAGCCTCAGTTTCTTTGAAGGTATCAAGGACGATCTGCGCTTCTTCACGGGTCAAGGCGACCCGGCCCGCCATATGAGTTGCCTCCGGCATCACCGCGATGATCGCGCTCCGGTTCGGGTGGATTGTCACTTCCATGAGATCGACAGCTTCGAGCTTGCCGTCAAGCGTGACGGCGAGGCCGTTGACCTCAAGTTTGCGGCCATCTTGCGTTATCTTCACGAGCGCGCGTGCCATGCTCATCGTCCCTCTTGTGAGGCAAGCCAGCTGTAGCCGCCTTGATCCCAAAGTTGTGCCAAGGTCTGGTCCGCCTTCCAAGCCGGAAATTGCTGGCGGAGTATCGCATAATCCTGACGGAAGCGCGCCGCGTCTTCGCCTTCGAGATGCGCCGTCATATTCTCCAGCTTGAAGCGCAACGCGAAGATCGATGAATCTGGCGTGGACAACAATTCATATTCGTTGCCTCCCGCGATCATGTGAAGTTGCGAAGGTGCTATGCTCATGTAAGGGCGCCTCAGGCTGCAACGGCCGGCGTCGACGGTGCGGATGCCCATTCCGCCCATCCTCCGTCATAAACAGCCGCAGTCTTGTGGCCGAGCTGATAGAGCGCGAGCGCCGCAAGTCCCGAGGCGATGCCGGAGCTGCAGGCCACGACGATCGGCTTGTCGAGGCGATGCCGGCGGCGGCAAACCGGGCCGCAAGAGCTTCGTTGGGAAGAAGGGCGCCGCTCGCCGGATCGAGAAGGTCCCTGCAGGGAACATTCACCGAGCCGGGAATGTGGCCGCGGCGTTGGCTCGCGAAAACATCGTCCTTCACGCCGGCAAATTGCGCCGCTTCGCGCACGTCGACGATCTGCTCGGCGCGGGTCGCGAGATTGGCGCTCATGTCATCCAAGCCGCGCACGAGCGCGGAATTATAAGCCGCCTCGAAAGCCCTCGGTTCCGGGCGCACCGGCGTCATTTCGGCCGGCAATTTTTCCTTCGACCATTTGGAGAGGCCGCCGTCGAGCACCGCGACATTTTCGTGCCCGAAGACGCGGAACATCCACCACACGCGCGCCGCGGCAGAACCGCCCGACGCGCGATCGTAGACCACAATACGATCCTCGCTGCCGATCCCGAGAAGCCCGACCTTCTTGGCGAAATCTGCGGGGCTCGGCAGCATATGCGGGAGGGGACTCGAAGGATCGCAGACGTGGTCGATGTCGAAATGCACCGCACCCGGCAGGTGGCGCCCGCGATATTGCGTGCGGCCGTCGAGATTGGTGCTGACGTGGTGCCATGTGCAGTCGAGAATGCGCAGACCCGGGTCAGCGAGATGCTCCGCGAGCCAATCGGTCTGCACAAGCGCGCTGTTATCCGAAAAACTCATAGCGCCTATTTCCCTGTCGAAAATCGGACAAATGTTGAGATGTGGACATTGGTCCGACGATCTCAGGGGTTGGCGGGCATCGGAAAGCCGACGCGCGGATGCGTGTCGTAATATTCCGGCCGTTCCGGCCAACTGCCGTCCGGCAGGATCTGGAAGCGGACGATTTTCACCGGCGCCCCCGGGGAAATCGAAACTTCAGCGAATTTGATTTCGCGTGCCCCGGGGCCGGCGGAAAAATCGGCGACGACTGTGCCATCGGCCTTCTTCGCGCGTGCGAACCCCGGCGTTCCATCATGCGCGCCAAGGACGGAAGCCTCAACGAAAACAGGAGTTTCAAGTCCATCTTGCGGTTCGGAGAACGCTGGCGAAGCGAAGGTGAAGGTCGCCAGTACGCCACTGCGATCAACGGCGTGGTCGGCCGTCAACGGCCGCGCCACCGAATAAATCGTCAAAGTGCCGCCGTCGAGGGCCGCTTTGATCTCGTCGAGGCTCTGGCCAGCAAAAGCCGATGAAACATTCATAGCAATCTCCGCGAATGACTTTTCCTGCAAACTTCAAGTTTCGTGCCATTCCCCCACGGGAAGAAGCGCGAATTTTGCAAGGACGCATTGGCGTCTGAATTTGAAATTCGGCGGCGGCAGCTTCGCGGGAGTGAAAGCGAGACAGCGGACAAGAAGTGAGTGTTCCCGAATGAGCGCAACGCAGGCCGATCCCGACATTGCTTATGCGATCTGCAGCTTCAACGACATCCCAAGCCAGAAGGCGCGGAGCTTCCACCTTCTCCGCGTCGATGAGGATGGCGCGACAAAGCCGTTTCACATCGTCGTCGTGCGATGGGGGCGGCAAGTGTTCGGCTATGTCAATCGGTGCCCGCACGACGGGGTCAACCTCGATTGGGAGCCCAATCAGTTTTTCGATCCGAACGGAATCAGACTGATGTGCGGCAAGCACGGCGCTCTGTTCGAACTTGGCACCGGGGCGTGTCTGGAAGGGCCATGCAAGGGACGGGCACTGATGCCCGTCGCCCTGCAAGTTCTCGATAACGATATTTGCGTGACCGGCGTGACACTGGCTGAAGAGGAAGACGAACCCCGCCTCTGCGATTCGGACGAAAACGAGACCTGAACTCCTCAGACGGGACGGTTCTCGTTGCGATTCTTGATCGGTCCCGCCTTGGCGAGAACATCCTCGAAGGTCGTCGGTGTGAAATCGAACTTATATTCCGCGAGCTCGTCAAGGACGTAATCGAGCTTGCCGGCGGTATCGAGCTTCCTGATGTCATTCTTGTCGATGCCGAGAAGATCGATTGTCTCCTTCCAGACGGTGGATTCGTCGCAGGGAAGGACGGCAAACGGAATGCTCCTGTAGGTCATCTGATATTTCGCCAGGATATCGATGTTGTTGGCGTAGATCAGATAGACGCCATCCGGGCTCAGCAGATTGCCGAGCACGTCCACGACATTTTCCAGATAAGCAAAAGAATGGATGTAGCCGACAAGAACCGGGATGGTCGGCTCACCTTGCTGCGCGATCGTGAGTATGCCCTCGAGAGAGAAGTCGGGCGGCCGCTTTTCGTCGGCAAGTTGTTCCTGCCATTTCAGGGCGATATCGCCGCGGAAGCCAAAGCGGTTCGGCTTCGTCGTCTCGCCTTTCAATATGGCGTTCAATAACCGCCCTTCTTTTTCCAATGGCCCGAGAGCGGTCTCATTAATTGTCGTCAAGGAAATGTCTCCCAGAGTGGCGTCACCGGCCAGAATGGCCTGGCCTCGTCTTATGCAAATGATCTGCCGCGCCTGTGGCGCGAATGATGCTAGCCGGTCGCACCGAGGTAGCTCGCGAGCAAAGCAAATGAGTATCAAACTTCAGATCGAGCGACCCTATATCGAGGCCATGATCGCCAGTTTTCCGGCGCTGGCGCCTTACGCCGAGCAATTGCGTTTCAGCGACAAGGTTGAACTTTCCTTCGACCAGCTCGAATCCAATGCCCGCGCTTTTCTGCATGACCTCTATGTGAAGGCAGGCCCCGCGATGGAGGCGCGTGCGGCGCATATTGCGACGCTGCGGCGCGCCTTCGACGACACGGCGGTTCGCTTCGGCGAAGGGGATCTCGAATCCGTTCTTCCGGTGATCGTGCGCTATCTCGCGAGCGATGCGATCCGTGGCTGGATGTTCACCGCGACGGCGGCGGGGCGTTCCTTGCCTTATGTCGTCAGCCGTCTCGATTACACGCCGCCGGCGAACGACGAGGCGGGCCGCGTCTTCGTCGAGCTGAAGGCCAATGCCAAGGGCGCGATCACCTCCACGACGATCCGGATTTCGGCCGGCGATGTCGTCGGCAAGACGGTGGCGGAGCTTTTCCTGGCGAAGGGATTTCTCAAGGAAACGCCGGAGCTTATCACCGCCTATGACGCTGCGGTCGAACGCTATTTTGCCTGGCGGGGAAAATATGGCGACCAGTTCTCCGGCAGGGGGACTGGCTTTTTCGCCGAGGACCCCAATTCCTCGCATCGGGACATCGACTGGTCGCGCAAGGACCTCATCGTGCTCTCATCGAGCGGCGGGGCGGCGCGGCTCGTCAATGACGAAAGCATTCTCACCACCCGTGCGCTGACGCTCGAACTCACCGGCGACGTTCTTGGCCAATATTTGCGCAAGGCCGCCAAGAGCAATCTCTACAACGCCGAGGAGGAAGTGGAGGAATCCCAGGCCGCGATCGCCAAGGGCGTGTTCAGCAAGATTCCGATCCACGCCTATATTCTGATGTTTCACCTCGAACTGCATCATCATGTCTGGGTGCATGTCGACGACATTACGCCTTATGTCTATCAGCCGGACCTCAAGACCAAGCTTGTTTTGCCCGAGGAGCAGACAGACCTCATCGACATATTGACCGCGGAGATGGACGTGCTGATGGACGATATCGTCGCCGGCAAGTCCGGCGGAACGACCGTGCTCTGCGCCGGGCCGCCCGGCGTTGGCAAGACTTTGACAGCGGAAGTCTATGCCGAGATCATCAAACGGCCGCTCTATCGCGTCCATTCCGGCCAGCTTGGCCTCAGTGTCGCGGCGATGGAAAACGCGCTGAAGGACGCACTGACCCGGGCGCAGCGCTGGGGCGCGGTGATGCTGATCGACGAGGCGGATGTCTATATCAAGCGGCGGGACAACGACATCACCATGAACGCCGTCGTCGGCGTTTTTCTCCGCGTGCTCGAATATTTCAACGGGCTGCTCTTCCTGACGACGAACCGGATCGACGATATTGATGAGGCGATCATCTCGCGCTGTATCGCACTCATCAAATTCTATCCGCCGGACGCCGAAGCGCGCGGCAAGATCTGGCGTGTGATGAGCGACCAATTCGCGCTCAGCGTCGCACCGAAGCTGATCGGCGAGCTGGTGGAGCTTTTTCCCGCGGCGAGCGGGCGCGATATCAAAGGCTTGGCCAAGCTCGTGGCGAAATATTGCCATCATCGCAAAGTCCCGCCCGACCTTGCCGTCTTCAAGCGCTGCGCGATCTTCCGTGGTCTCGACCACGGCGAGCACGAAATCGCAGCGGTCGAGCCGCTCGGCGCGGAATAGAGGCCCAAATGGCGGCCTTGGCGTTGCGAATTATTTCAACTCAAAGCAAGCCCGCGGATGGCCGTGGGAAAGCCGTCTGTCGGAAACCCGACATACGTCGCATACCGAACAGTGTGGAACGATAAAGTCACAATATATCAATGTCTTAATGCGTGGCACAGGACTTGCGGACTTGATCATCGGATGTTCCCCGACAGTAAAGGGACAGGCAATGATCAACTTGACTGACAGCGCATTGAACGCGGTTCGCAACGCCATCTCCGGAGCGGGCCGACCTGTCGGTGGTCTGCGCATCATGGTCGAGGCGGGCGGCTGCGCCGGCTACAAATATATGATGGGCCTCGTAGACCAGGCCGACATCGACGACACGGTCATCGAACATGATGGCGTGCGGGTTTTCGTCGACAACAAAAGCCACGATCTTCTTGCCGGCGCCACCATCGATTTCGTGGTCGCGCTCGAAGGGTCCGGTTTCACTTTCGAGAATCCGAACGCCACGGCGAGCTGCTCCTGCGGCAAGTCGTTTAACTGACGCGGCGGCTGCGTCCGTCGCCCTGTCTCTTCAAACCGGATTAAGAACCATGCTGGCCGAGCCGGAACAAACCATCCCGTCCATCGCGCATGCAACAGACGCGGGCGCGGAACGCATCGCGATCATAAAAGAGGTTCTGGACGAGATTCGCCCGAACCTGAAGCGCGATGGCGGCGATTGCGAATTCCTCTGCATCGACGGCAACAAGATCGTCGTGAGAATGACCGGCGCTTGCGTTTTCTGCAAACTGGCAAGCATGACGATCGAGGGCATCCAGGCCAAGATCGTTGAGCGGCTTGGCGTTCTCATGCGCGTCGTGCCGGCGCCCCCCGGCTACAAGGCTCCGCACTGAGGACGCCGGCCATGCGACCGATTTATCTCGACAACAATGCGACGACGCGAACCGACCCCAGCGTGGTCGCGGACATGTTGCCGTATTTTTCCGAGTTTTTCGGCAACGCCTCCTCTCAGCATAGCTTCGGCGCGCCGGTCGCGGCGGCGGTGCGGGCGGCGCGTCAGTCGCTGCAGAATCTGCTCGGCGCGGCGGCTGAGTCGGAGATCGTCTTCACCTCCGGCGGGACGGAGTCCGACAATAGCGCGATTCTTTCGGCGCTCGAGACACAAGACGGTCGCGACGAGATCATCACGACGACGGTTGAGCATGCCGCGGTTCTCGCGTTCGTCGGCCACCTCGAAAAGACCCGCGGCATCAAGGTTCATTATATCGATGTCGACGCGCGCGGGCGCCTCGACATCGAGGCCTACAAGCGTCTTTTGGGGCCGCGCACCGCTATCGTCTCGATCATGTGGGCGAACAATGAGACCGGGACAATTTTTCCGGTCTCCGAACTCGCCGAGGTGGCGCACGCCGCGGGCGCCCTGTTCCATACCGATGCGGTGCAGGCGGTGGGGAAACTGCCGATTGATCTGAAGTCGACGCGGATCGATATGTTGTCGCTTTCTGGCCACAAGCTGCACGGGCCGAAGGGAATCGGCGCGCTTTATGTGCGCAAGGGCGTCAAGTTCAAGCCGCTCATTCGCGGCGGCCACCAGGAGCGCGGACGGCGTGGCGGCACGGAGAACGTGCCTGGCATCATTGGCCTCGGCAAGGCCGCAGTTCTGACGGCGGAGCGCTTTCAAGAGGAATTGGGCCGCGTGCGCAAACTGCGCGACCGGCTCGAACAGGGCATCGTGCAACAGATCGGTCATTGCCTTGTCAATGGCGATCTCGACAACCGGCTGCCCAACACCTCCAACATCGCGTTCGAGCATCTCGATGGCGAAGCGATTCTGACCAATATGGATCGCGCCGGCATTGCCGCTTCGTCGGGCTCCGCTTGCACTGCGGGTTCGACCATGCCGTCGCATGTTCTCAAAGCGATGGGCGTTCCTGCGAGCGCCTTGCAAGGTGTCGTCCGATTCTCTTTGTCGCGCGAGACAACGAGCGAGGAAATTGATCGCGTCTTGGAATCCATGCCGCAGATCATCCTAAAGCTGCGCGGCATGTCTGCGCACTGGACGCACCAGCCTTCGCAGACTGACGAACTCGCATCAAGTTTCGTGTGAGATATCATGGTCGCTGTTTCGCCAATTCTCCCCTCTGTCTACCTCAACGACACGACTTTGCGTGACGGGGAGCAGGCGCCCGGCGTGTCCTTCACGATCGAGGAGAAGGTTGCGATCGCGGCTCTGCTCGATTCCTGCGGCGTCGATGAGATCGAGGCCGGGACGCCTGCCATGGGCGAGGCGGAAATCGCCTCGATCGTAGCAGTGCGCGGCGTCGTGGGCAGAGCGGCGATGACCGCCTGGTGTCGGATGTGGGAGGCCGATGTCGATGCGGCGCTGAAAAGCGGCGTTTCTCGCGTCAATCTTTCGACGCCCGTATCGGACCGGCAAATCCGCGCCAAGTTCAATTGCCGCCGCCAGGATGTTCTGGCGCGCCTGCGCCGCGTGGTGGGCTATGCGCGTGAACGCGGCTTGGCGGTTTCGGTCGGCGGCGAGGATTCAAGCCGCGCGGATTTCGATTTCCTTCGCCAAGTCGTCGCGGCTGCGGCGGAGGTCGGTGCCTATCGCTTCCGCTTTGCCGATACGCTCGGCGTGCTCGATCCATTTCAGACCTGCGAGGTGTTTCGGCAGCTCAGCGGGGAAACCGATCTGGCGCTCGAATTCCACGGCCATGACGATCTGGGCCTCGCGACGGCGAACACGCTGGCAGCGGTGCGCGGCGGCGCGACGCATGCCAGCGTGACCATGCTCGGCCTTGGCGAAAGGGCCGGCAATGCAGCGCTAGAAGAGGTTGCGGCAGCGCTGTGTGCCGCCGCCAGGTTCAAGACGCGCATCGATCTGACGCGGCTGACTGAACTTGCCGATCTTGTCTCCGCGGCATCGCGCCGGCCTATCCCGGCTGCCAAGGCAATCGTGGGGTCGGCCGTCTTCGCGCATGAATCGGGCATTCATGTTTCGGGTCTTCTGCGCGACCCTGGCGCCTATGAGGCGCTCGATCCCACCTGGTTCGCGCGCAAGCGCCGGATCGTGCTCGGAAAACATTCGGGCATGGCGGCCGTGACCAATGCGCTCGCTTGCCTGGGCCTGGATGTGGACAAGAACCGGGCGCGGCGTGTGCTTGAAGAGATCCGCGTACGCGCAGGCGCACAGAAGCGCGCCGTCACCGATATTGAGCTGCTCGAATTCTATGCTGCGACCGCGCCGGCCGAAACGTGTCAGGGGAATCGCTACGAAGGAGGGTTTCGTTCATGAGCGTGCTTGAGGACCTTGAACGTCTCTCGGCGGCGGAAGATTTCTTCGTCTATCTCGACGTGCCGTTCGAGCCGGAGATCGTACACGTCGCGCGGCTGCACATCCTGCGGCGCATGGGCCAGTACATCAAGGGCAGTCAGATCGACGGCGCTTTCGAGGCGCTTGATGACGCGGCGATCAAAGCGCTGTGCAAGGAACATCTCGAACAAGCCTATCAGGACTTCGTCGAATCCTCGCCGCTCAAGGAGCGGCTGTTCAAAGTCCACAAGGACGCGATCGCGCCGAAGCCCGTCAAGCCCCTCGTGCAGATGACGGCGCTCGCGGCCGGAAAAGAGGTATAACGAAGATGCACATCGTCGTTTGTATCAAACAGGTTCCGGACAGCGCGCAAATTCGCGTGCATCCGGTCACCAATACGATCATGCGGCAGGGCGTGCCGACGATCATCAACCCTTACGATCTTTTCGCGGTCGAAGAGGCGTTGCGGATGCGTGACAAGGTCGGTGGCACGGTCACCGTGCTCACCATGGGACCGCAGGCGGCCGAGGATGCCCTGCGCCGTGCGCTGACCTTCGGCGTCGATCGTGCTGTCTTGTTGACCGATCGTGCCTTTGCCGGTTCCGACACGCTGGCGACGAGCTTTGCACTCGCCGCCGCGCTGAGCAAGATCGGCCGCGAGTTCGGCGAGCCTCGTGTCGTCTTCACCGGCAAGCAGACAATCGACGGCGACACGGCGCAGGTCGGTCCCGGCATCGCAAAAAGGCTGAAGCTCAATCAGCTTACTTATGTGGCGAAGATCGTCGCGATCAAGCCGGCCGAAGGTGAGATCGTCGTCGAGCGACGCGCCGAAGGCGGAATGCAGACGCTGTCGACCAAGCTGCCCGTCCTGATCACGATGCTCGAAGGCACCAACGAGATCAGGCGCGGGACCATCGACGACGCCTTGAGGGCGTCGCGCCAGGAAATTGTGACGTGGAGTGCGGCGGACGCCGGGATCACTGAGGTCGCGAAATGCGGCCTCAAGGGGTCCCCGACGATCGTCAAGAAAGTGTTCGCCCCGCCGCCGCGCGCCGAAAAAGCGCTGCAGATTGCGACGGCGGACCAGTCCATGGAAGAGCTCGCAGAGGCAACGACGAAGGCAATTTTCAAGCGCCGGCCCAAGCTTGAAGAGGATCTGATTCGTTTCTCTGCGGGACCCTAACTTCGGCGAAAGAGCGAGACATGACAGAGGCAGAGAAAAAGCCCCCAGCGTCCTCCGGCCGTGCCGGTACCCGGAAAGAGCTGCCGGAGCACTTCAAGGCCTACAAGAACGTCTGGGTCGTCATCGAGAGCGAGATGGGCGCCATTCACCCCGTTTCCCTTGAACTTCTCGGCGAGGGCCGCAAGCTCGCTGACAAGCGTGGTGTTGAACTCGCCGGCGTTGTCCTGGGCAGCGATCGGGCGACGAATGCTGCCGTCGCGGCGGCGATTTTCGAGCACGGTGCCGACCGCGCTTATATCGTGGCCGATCCGGCGCTCGAGCACTATCGCAACGAGGCCTACACCAAGGCGGTCACCGATATCGTGAACACCTACAAGCCGGAGATATTGCTTCTCGGTGCGACCAACCTCGGGCGCGATCTTGCCGGCTCGGTCGCGACGACGCTCCTCACCGGGCTCACGGCGGATTGCACTGAACTCGCTATTGACGAGGAAGGCTCGCTGGCGGCGACGCGGCCGACCTTTGGCGGCTCCCTGCTGTGCACCATATTGACGCTGAATTATCGCCCGCAGATGGCCACGGTGCGGCCGCGCGTCTTCGCGCTGCCGGCGCGCGAGCCGGGCCGGACCGGGCAGATCATCGAGCATCCGCTGAACCTCGCGGAAGACGACATCATCACCAAGGTGGTGCAATTCGTCGCCGATCGCCATTCGGACGAGGTGCAGCTCGCCTATGCCGATATCGTGGTCGCCGGTGGTCTCGGCCTGCGCTCGATGGAGAATTTCCAGCTCGTTAAAAATCTCGCCGCGGTGCTTGGCGCTGAATATGGCGGTTCGCGGCCGCTTGTGCAGAAGGGCTGGATTTCATCCGACCGGCAGATCGGCCAGACCGGCAAGACGATTCGGCCGAAGCTCTACATCGCGGCCGGCATCTCGGGCGCGATCCAGCATCGCGTCGGTGTCGAGGGGGCCGACACGATCCTGGCCATCAACACCGATCCCAATGCGCCGATTTTCCAGTTTGCGCATCTCGGTGTCATCGCCGACGCCATTGAATTTCTGCCCGCGTTGACGGAGGTGTTTCGCGCCCGTCTCGCGGTCAATCGGCTTGCGAGTTAAGGAGGAGCGGATGGCACAGGAACGTTTCGATGCGATCGTCGTCGGTGCCGGTCCGTCCGGCAATGCCGCCGCTTATACGATGGCCAAGCGCGGACTGAAGGTGCTGCAACTGGAGCGCGGGGAATATCCGGGCTCGAAGAACGTGCAGGGCGCGATCCTCTACGCCAATGCGCTCGAAAAGCTCATCCCGGACTTCCGCGAGGATGCGCCGCTCGAGCGCCACGTCATCGAGCAGCGGCTGTGGACCATGGATGAAACCTCCCATACGGGTCTTCACCATCGCTCCGATGACTTCAACGAGGAGCGGCCAAACCGCTACACCATCATCCGCGCGCAATTCGACAAATGGTTCAGCCGCAAAGTGCGCGAAGCCGGCGTTCTGCTTCTTTGTGAGACGACGGTTACCGCGCTACTGCGTGACGAAAAGGGCAAAGTCGTCGGAGTCCAGACGGATCGCGAAGGCGGCGCGGTCTATGCGGATATCGTCGTTCTCGCCGAGGGCGTGAACGGGCTTGTCGGTCAGCGCTCGGGCCTGCGTCCGGAGCTGAAGCCCGATACTGTCGCGCTCGCCGTCAAGGAAATGCATTTTCTGCCTCCCGAAGTCATCCAGGCCCGCTTCAATCTCAAGGGCAATGAAGGCGTGGTGATCGAGGCGATGGGGACGATCACCGCCGGCATGACGGGGACCGGCTTCCTCTACACGAATCAGGAGTCGATTTCGATCGGCATTGGCTGCATCGTTTCGGATTTCGCCGAGAGCGAAGTGACGCCCTATGGCCTGCTCGAGGCCTTCAAGGCGCATCCCAGCATCAAACCGCTTCTCGAAAATTCCGAATGCAAGGAATATGCGGCGCATCTCATTCCGGAGGGCGGCTACAAGGCGATGCCGGAGCTTTGCGGCGATGGCTGGATCGTGGTTGGCGATGCCGGCCAATTCGTCAATGCGGTGCATCGCGAAGGCTCCAATCTGGCCATGACGACGGGGCGCATGGCCGGCGAATTGGTCGCGGACCTGAAGGAGCGGCAGGCGCCATGTTCGAAGGCGGAGCTCGGCCAATATCGGCGGCGGCTCGAGGCAACCTTCGTGATGAAGGATCTGAAGAAATATCGGGGCATCCCGGACTTCCTGCATGGCAACAAGCAGGTCTTCGGACTCTATCCGCGCCTCTTCAATGCGGCGGCCCGCAACTGGTTTCGCGTCGATGGAATCGACAAGCGGACCAAGGAAAAAGAAATCCTCACGGCATTTCGCAAGGGACGGACCTTGCCTGGTCTCATCAATGACGGAATCAAACTGGCGAGGGCGTGGCGATGACAATCATGCTGGAAGCTGCCGCCGCAGCAAAAGTCGAAGAGAAGCTTTATCAAAATCGCTATCTCGTCGATGCGGGGCGCCCGCATATCAAGGTGCGCCCCCACATTGTCCCCTCCAAGGCACTTCTGGCGCTCACCCATGCGTGCCCGGCGGGCTGCTACAGCCAGAACGATCAAGGCCAGGTCGAGGCCAGCGTCGATGGCTGCGTCGAGTGCGGCACCTGCCGCGTGCTCACCGCGAAAACCGGAGAAATCGAGTGGAATTATCCGCGCGGCGGCTTCGGCGTTCTCTACAAATTCGGGTAAGTATTGTCCTTGAGTGCAGGCGATTTGAGGGCCGGCGTGGGCGTCGCGTGTTGGCCGACGCGTCGGTTTCGGCGATTTGGGGCTGGTTTCGGTCCGGAAACGGCGGGACGGCCAGCTATGGCGCACGGGGAATGACGAATTTCAGTGTGGCGTTTGCTCCGCGCGGGAGGCTGCGGTTTCACCCGGTCGGAGTTTTGTGCATCTGCACAAAATTATCTTGCCTCTGTATCTCGCATCTGCGAACATTCTCTATTGGGGAGCGGACGGTTTCGACGTTCACTTTCGGGGGCCCATCAGACTGGCAAGGATTGATGCTATGTCGATGACCAACCAGACACGTGATATCGCGCGGTTTTCGGCCCAGGCGAAAAATCTGGCGGACGCGGCTGCGGCATTCTCGAGCCGCGCCGAGCTGGCTTTGCACGGCGTCTACGAAATTTCCAAAATCCTTTCGGTGCCCGCGCGGCTGGAGGCAACGCTCTCCAATGTTCTGACGCTGCTCTCGAGCTTTCTCGAAATGCGGCACGGGATGATTGCCTTGCTTGCCGATGACGGCGCGCCGCGAGCGGTGGTCGGCGTCGGCTGGAGCGAGGATCACGCCAAAGCCTATTTCGAGCGCTTGCCGGAGCGTGCGATCGGCCAGATCGTGGCCACCAAAATGCCGGTCGTGATCGAAGATGTCGCCAAGAATCCCTTATTTTCGGAATGGTATGCGGCGGAGCGCGAGCCGACTGATTGTCGTATCTCCTTCATCGGCGTGCCGATCAAGGAGCGCGAGAAGGTTATCGGCACGCTGACGATCGATCGCATTTGGGATAATCGCGCCAATTTCCGTCTCGATGAAGATGTGCGCTTTCTGGTGATGATCGCCAATCTCGTCGGCCAGACCGTTCGCCTGCATAATGTTATCGGCCGCGACCGCGAACGTCTGATGGACGAGCAGCGGCGTCTCGAAAAGGAATTGTCCGGGACGGCCGGGACGGGCGACCGCGAGGTCAAGGTGCGTGGGGTGGTCGGTCAGAGCGAGGCCATTCGCAATGTGATGGACAAGATCAAGATCGTCGCCCGCAGCAATACGACAGTGCTGCTTCGCGGCGAGTCCGGCACCGGCAAGGAGCTGTTCGCTCACGCGACGCATGAACTCTCGCCGCGGAAGAAGGGTCCCTTCATCAAACTCAACTGCGCCGCGCTTCCCGAGTCCATGCTTGAGTCCGAATTGTTCGGTCACGAGAAGGGCTCATTCACTGGCGCGGTCAACCAGCGCAAGGGCCGGTTCGAGCTCGCCGACAAGGGTACGTTGTTCCTCGACGAGATTGGCGAAATCTCCCCGGCATTCCAGGCAAAGCTTCTGCGTGTATTGCAGGAAGGCGAGTTCGAGCGTGTCGGCGGCACGCGTACGCTGAAGATCGACGTGCGGTTTGTCTTCGCCACGAACAAGAATCTGGAAGAGGCTGTCTCTCGGGGCGAGTTCCGTTCGGATCTTTATTACCGCATCAATGTTGTCTCGATCCAGCTGCCGCCCTTGCGCGAGCGGGCCGACGATATCAATCTTCTCGCGCGTGAATTTCTGCACCGTTTCAACGACGAGCACGGTACGCATATGTCGCTCACCACGTCGGCGCAGCGAGTACTCGAGAGCTGCTATTTCCCTGGCAATGTGCGCGAACTCGAAAATTGCGTGCGGCGGACGGCGACACTGGCGCGGGATGCGGCCATTGTCGCCGACGATTTCGCGTGTCGCAACGACACGTGCCTCTCGGCCACTTTGTGGAAGGGGCTGGTGTCCACACGCGAGCCGCTGCGGATTTTGAAAGCGCCGGTCTCCGATGCGGAATTAGCTCCCGCGTCTCCTCCACCGGCCGTGCCTTCCGTGAGCGAAGCGCCGGGGCCGGTTCGTGCCGCGCCGAAACCCGCCGATCTTCCCGAAGACGCAAACGAGCTTGATCGTCTCGTACATGCAATGGAGACGGCGGGCTGGGTTCAGGCCAAGGCTGCGCGCCTCTTGAACATGACGCCGCGCCAGATCGGCTATGCGCTGCGAAAGCACAATATCCCGATCAAACGCTTTTAAAGCGTCGCTATTTCCGGTGCGCGAGTTTGCGGTCGGTTGTGCCGCTTCACGCAATGTAAGCTTCCCGACATACCGAGGCCGCTGCATTATTCCGCGCGGGCTTGAGACCCGGAATACCTGAGAGAATCGCGCCGCTTTCGATGGCACAACGCTTGCTGCCACGGGGTGGAGCATGTTGGGCCATCTTTGTCGCAACGAAGAATTGTCGGTTACCGAACCTGGAACGAGGTTTTGTTTCCGAGGCAATTGCAGCGCGTCGCAAATAGCTCGGAACATGTAGCTCGCCGCGAGGCCTCGCCCTAAGGAACCGACTTTATGAAAGTGATGATCCGCCGTTCTCCGGAGGCCGGACTGTCGATTTATGTGCCGAAGAAGGATTTGGAGGAGCCGATCGTCGAGACGCAATATGAATCGCTCTGGGGTGGATGGATCCGTATTGCCAACGGCTGGATTCTCGATTTGCCGGAGATGGCGGCCGAGACGCAACTCCCGATTACTGTCAATGCGCGAAAGCGCGGCGACGAGGAGGCGTAACCATGAATGCACCGATACCGCCGCTCGATATTTTGAGACTCGCGGATGCTGAAGCGGTGCTCGCCAATATTGCGAGCCAATTGCGAATTGGCCGCGTCATTCCCTATCTCGGGCCGAAGCTCACCGCGCTTTCGGCGCCTAGCGTACCAACGAGTTATGAGGCGCTGGCGGAATTCCTTGGAACCAAGGTCGCTTTGCCGAAGCGCGCGAAGGGCAATCCCTGGGCGTCGGCGCAACATATCGAGAGCACCAGACATCGTGCGACGGTGACAGCCCTGTTGCGCGAAGCGTTCGCGGCGCCGGTGGAGCCGGGGCCGCTGCATCGCTATCTTGCCGCGCTCGATCTGCCGATGATCGTCGATAGTTGGTACGACGGCGCCATGCGCACGGCCCTGGCGCGCGCGACGAATTGGGGCGAGGTGCAAGGCATTACCCGCGCGGGCATCGGCGAAGATCGCTGGTATCGCTTTTACGATGCGAACGGCGTCGAGACCGACAAGGCCGGCGCCGAGCGGTGGACGACGCTGCTTTATAAGCCGCATGGCGGCATTGCGCCGGCCGGAAATTTCCTCATCACGGACGCCGATTATGTCGAAGTGCTGACGGAGATCGATATTCAAACGCCGATTCCGGACATCGTCAGGGATCGGCGGACAGAACGCAGCTTCTTCTTCATTGGATGCCGCTTCCACGATCAACTGCTGCGTATCTACGCGCGGCAGATCATCAAGCGTTCGTCGGGCCCGCATTACGCCGTCGTCGAGCCGGAGACGCTGACCAAGAATGAGCACCGCTTCCTCGCCAGCGAAGAGATCATTCCGATCGCGCTGCCATTGCCCCGCGCGATCGAGGTGTTGACGTCGGCATAGGATCGCCTGACCGACGCAAAATCGTGCGAGGCCGACGGCAGAGTGAATCTCGTCTGGAAATGTCATCAATTGCTTCCAGACACGCGCTTCGGCACGGCCGAAAACAAGATGCTCTTCCGTGTAATGTTTCTAACATAGCGTTGATGTCGCATCGCCATGTCGTCAAGGCGACACCGTGCGCCTGCGCGATAAGCTATTGGTTTAAATACGAAATCTGAATTGAATTTCATGGCACACCGGTTGCAGTCCCTATTGCGGGCCCAATTTCAGCTCTATCGAGGAGCAAGCCATGGACGCAGCAACAGGACGCGAAGAGTTGGGCGGCGGCGGCGGCCCCGTAAATCTCGATGCGGTGATGCAGCAGGTTGCTGAACATAAAGGCTGCGGCACGCAGGGCGGCAGCGGCAAGGCGAGTTGCGGTTCTGGCGCCGGCCAGGGCGATCTGCCGACCGACATCTGGGAGAAGGTCAAAAACCACCCCTGCTATAGCGAAGAGGCGCATCACCATTATGCGCGTATGCATGTCGCCGTCGCGCCGGCGTGCAACATCCAGTGCAATTATTGTAATCGCAAATACGATTGCGCGAACGAGTCGCGCCCCGGCGTTGTCAGCGAAAAGCTGACACCCGAGCAAGCGGCGAAGAAGGTGCTCGCCGTCGCCTCCACGATTCCGCAGATGACTGTTCTCGGCATCGCCGGGCCCGGCGACCCGCTGGCCAATCCGGAAAAGACCTTCAAGACCTTCGAGCTGATCGCGAAGTCCGCGCCGGACATCAAGCTCTGTCTGTCCACGAACGGCTTGGCTCTGCCGGATCACGTCGACACGATCGCAGGGTTCAATGTCGATCACGTCACGATCACGATCAACATGGTCGATCCTGAGATCGGCGCGAAGATCTATCCCTGGGTGTACTGGAAGCACAAACGCTACACGGGCGTCGAGGCCGCCAAGCTGCTGACCGATCGGCAGCTCCAGGGCCTCGAAATGCTGACCGAGCGGGGCATCCTCTGCAAGGTCAACTCGGTGATGATCCCCGGTGTCAACGACCAGCACCTTGTTGAGGTCAACAAGGCGGTGAAGTCGCGCGGGGCGTTCCTGCACAACATCATGCCGCTGATCTCCGCGCCGGAGCATGGCACCGTGTTCGGCCTCACCGGCCAACGCGGCCCGAGCGCGCAGGAGCTGAAAGCGCTGCAGGACAGTTGCGAAGGCGAGATGAACATGATGCGCCATTGCCGCCAGTGCCGCGCCGATGCGGTCGGCCTGCTCGGCGAGGATCGCAGCGCCGAGTTCACGACCGACAAGATCATGGAGATGGAGGTCAATTACGACCTTGAGTCACGCAAGGCCTATCAGGAGATGGTCGAGAAGGAGCGTCAGGACAAGGTCGCGGCGAAGCAGGAAGAGCTTGAGACGCTGGCGGGGATCGCGAGCGACATCAAGCTGCTAGTCGCCGTCGCGACCAAGGGCTCCGGCCTCATCAACGAACACTTCGGCCACGCCAAGGAGTTCCAGGTCTACGAGCTCTCAACGTCCGGCGCGAAATTCGTCGGTCACCGGCGTGTCGATCTCTACTGCCAGGGCGGCTACGGCGATGAGGATAGCCTCGAAACCGTGATCCGCGCCATCAACGATTGCCACGCCGTTTTCGTCGCGAAGATCGGCGGCTGCCCGAAGAACGATCTTTTGACGGCGGGCATCGATCCGGTCGACCAGTTCGCACACGAGTTCATCGAGAAATCCGCGATCACCTGGTTCAAGACTTATCTCGAAAAGGTCAACACCGGCGAGATCGAACATTACGAGCGCGGCGATGCGGAAATCCGTCAAGGCGCGCTGATCGCAGCGCAATGAGACACAGAACACCTGACTAGGGGAAGCATCATGACTTTGAAAATCGTCGCCTCGCAATGCACGAGCTGTTCGGCTTGCGAGGCCGAATGTCCCAACGTCGCGATTTATGAAAAGAACGGGACGTTCGTGATCAATCCAAAGAAATGCACCGAATGCATCGGCCATTTCGATAAGCCCCAATGCGCGGAAGTGTGCCCCGTCGATAACACCTGCATTATCGACGAGTCCTATCCGCGTTACCAAGCTGCAGTGTGAGGGACCCATGTCGTTCGAAATCACTCCCGCCGCGGAAAAGTTCATTCGCCTGACATTGCGGATCGACGGCGGTCCGGGGGCAGGCTTTCGGCTCGCCGTCGCGCCGGGAGGCTGCTCCGGGCTCTCGTCCGACATCAGTGTCGCGGCGCAGCCGGCCGCAGCCGAGTCCATCACCGAATACAAGGGCATCAAGCTTTTCATGACGGCGGAAAGCCGGATTTTGCTGCATGGCGTGACGATCGATTTCATCGACTCGCCATCGCAGACGGGTCTCGTCTTCCGTCAGCCGCCAGGAACAAACACGTGCTCAAAGAACTGAGGCGGAACCCGTCTGACAGCGGGGGAAGCGCCTGATGATCGGATCGGCACGGCAGCGCGCACCGGAAGGGACAGCGCCTGAAGACGCGCTACTGGCAAATGCGCTTCTCGGTGGCGGACTTCCGTCTGAAGCCGAGGAGCATTTGATTGCCGCCAGCCTGTCCTATCATCACGACGAAGTTGCCGAGGCTCATCTGCGCCAGGCCGAGGCTTTGGCGCCCGGTCACGCGGCGGTTCTCATCGGCCTCTATCGTTTTTATTTCTACAAGGGGCGCCTGCACGAGACGCTCGACATCGCACGCCAATGTCTCGCCAAGGCGCAGCGCGAGTTAAATCTTCCGGCTGCCTGGCGCGATATCTCACCGCGCGATGCGATCTTCGATCGCTTCGAGGAGATGATGCCGCGATTCTTTCTCTTCACCCTTAAAGGCTACGCCTATCTGCAGATGCGCATCGGCAATTTGAAGGAAGGCCAGGATGCGATCGACAAACTGCTTGAGCTCGATCCGGTCGACCGGATCGGCGCCAAAGTGTTGAAGGATATTCTCATTGGCGCGGAGCGTGGCGACGATGAGCCATGACATAACAGAGGCGGTCGATTGGCGCGGGAACGCGGTCGATTGCGAAGCCTGCCCGCATCGGGACTTGAAGGAACGCGGTTTGTGCCGGCCGGGGCATGCCTGCGTGAACGATCGCTATGCCCGCCGCATCGACCGCTTCTTCAACTGGAATCCGGCGCTGGCCGACAGCTATTTAAAGCACGAGCATTTCGAGGTTCGCGCGATCGCGGCCAAACACGCGACAGTGTTTCTCTTGCCGCCCCTGCTTGATGATCCGGACGAGGCCGTCCGCTGGAATGCCGCGCGGCGTCTGCCGGTACGGCTGATCATGAAGCTGCGCCACGATCCGCATCGCGAGGTTCGCATCCGCGTCGTGACGCTTCTCGAGGACCGGGATCTCGTCGCGATGATGGACGATCCCGACTATTACGTGCGCCTTGTCATTTGCCGCAAGATCGACCGCAACCTCCTCTTGAAAATGGTGCATGATGAAGAGACGGAGGTGCGGCGTGTCGTTGCCGCGCGTCTGCCGCAGCAATGGCTGACGCGCATGGCGGACGATGACGAAGCGGTGGTGCGTCTGGAAGTTGCGCGCCGCCTGCCTCCCGACGCTCTGCATCTTATGAAGAACGATCCAGATTGGCGTGTGCGCTACGAAGTCGCAAGCCGCGTGGATGTCGCCGAGGTCGCTGGCCTCAGTGACGATGAGGATTCTCTGGTCCGCGAGATTGTGCTGGCGCGTCTGACCGATGAATCCGCTCGGGTAACGGATATTTCGAGATGAGCAATATCTCCCGCGACAGCGACGTCGTCGAACTCAACCAGCCGCCGTTCTTCTCCTATGGCGAGAAGGTGAAGTCGAAGCGGATGATCCGCAATGACGGGACCTATGCCGGCAAGGAAATCGGCGAGATTCTCGCGAACAAGGGCGAGATTGGCTACGTCGTTTCGATCGGGACATTCCTGCAGCAGTTTTACATCTATGGCATCGAATTCATCGATAGCGGAAACCGCGTCGGCATGAAGCGCAAGGAACTCGAGTCCCTGCGCCCCGCGGATAGCGAAGACCTGCCGTTGCCGGGAGTACCGCGATGACCCCGTTCGAGCCGCGGCTTCCCAAACACCAATGGGGCCAGCGCGTGCGCGCTGCGGTCGATCTCTATAACGACGGTTCGTTTCCGAGCGCCGAGGAGGGGAGCCTGCTGGTGAGCACCGGTGCGGCTGGCGAGATCGTTCAGGTCGGGACGCACGCGGAATCCAACACGCCGGTCTATCTCGTCGAATTCGGCGAGAAGCTTGTCGTTGGTTGCCTGGAAGAAGAAATCGTCCCGATCGGGTAGGCGCATCGCGCGCGTGGCAGGGAGCGTATGGGAAAAGCCGTGGCCTTAAGCAACGAAGATTTAGCGGAGATCGGGCGGATGCTTGCTGATGCGGGCGATGACGACCTGTTCCCCGCGCTTCGGCAACGCTTTCCCAAGCTTTTCTTCACGAGGTGCGATGCCTCCGATGTCGGCGAGACGCCGTTTATCAGCAGTGCGCAATTCGACGTTCATCTCATCGACAGTGCCGATCACTGCGTACAGATCACCGCGGACCCTGTGCGGGCGACAGGCATTGTGCTCGCGCGGCGGAGCGTCACGTCATGACCAGCTCGATGGCAGGTGAAGCTTCTCCCGGTTCTGGCGATGCACCTGACGGAGGCGCGGAAAGCACGTTCATCCCGCTATCCGACCCTGATATTTCGCTCGCGGAACTTGAGGCAATCGATCAGGTCATGCGGTCGCCGCGGCTTTCGAGCGGGCCGACGGTTGAGGCCTTTGAATCGGCCTTCGCCAATCATCTCGGCCGCAATCATGCCGTGGCGGTGCCCAGCGGCACTTTGGGGCTTTTGATAACCTTGGCGGCTCTGGGAATCGGCGAAGGGCATGAGGTGGTCGCGCCCTCCTATTCCTTTCGCGAGACGGCCCATGCGATCGCGCTGGCGGGAGCGCGACCGGCCCTGGTCGATATCGACTATTGGTCCGGGACCATCGTTCCAGACAAGGTCGAGGCGGCGATCTCCGAAAGGACGCGCGCGATCGTCGCGGGCAACAGCAACGGACACCCCGCGCAATGGGACGAACTGCGTGCGATCGCCAAGAAACACAACATTCTGCTCATCGAGGATTCGACCGAAGCGATCGGCTCAAGATACAAGGATACGCTGGTCGGAACATTCGGCGACGTGTCGATCTTCGATTTTTCGCAGCCGTCCCCGTTGACGACCGGCGAAGGCGGTATGATCGTCACCGACGATATCGACATAGCGGTTGCCTTGCGCCGCCACCGCTCGCATCGGCTACAGGAGCGCGCTTCCGTCGTCGTCGGCTCGGCCGCGCCCTATCAGGCAGGGATGAGCGAGATTGCGGCGGCGCTCGGCCTTGCGCAGCTGACGCGGCTCGAAGAAATTCTCGAACGGCGGCGCTCGATTGAGCACTTCTACTACAGGCATGTCGCGTCCTTCGAAGGGATCAAGGATCCTTACAAGGCACCGGAAGCGACCGAGGTAAACTGGTTCCTCTATCTCGTCCATCTCGGGACGCGATTCTCGAAATCCAGTCGTGATTCCATCGTCGATGATCTCGTCGTCGAAAAGGTCGAGGCGGCGGCCTATTGCAATCCATTGCATCTGCAACGCCGCTATTTCGAGCTTGGCTATCGCCGCGGTGATTTGCCGGTGACGGAAAAGATCGCCGATCGTGCAGTGGCTCTGCCATTTCACGGGCATCTGACCGACGATCAGATCGAGTTCATTGTTGCGACGATGAAAGACGCGTCGATCAACGTGGGCGCGGGCGCGGCGATCTATTAGCCGCACAACATACGAGGAAAGTGAGGAGAGGTTCTATGTCGCTTTTAACGATTATGCCGTCCGGGAAGTCGATCGAGGTCGGAGAGGGGACCAGCCTGCTCGCCGCGATTCTCGCCGCCGATGAAAGCATCAACCACAAATGCGATGGCAATGCGTCTTGCGGCACGTGTCATATCTTCGTGCAGGAAGGCCGAAAGGGGCTGTCGAAGATCTCGCGCGAGGAAAATGAAAAACTCGATTCCATTGTCGGCGTCGGCTCGAAATCCCGGCTCGCCTGCCAGGCCAAAATTCTCGGTACCGAGAACATCAAGGTGGAATTGCTAGGCTTCGGCTCTGGCTTCTGACAGCGGAGAAAAAGATGGAAGCGGATAAAGTCATCATCAATGTCCGGTTCATGCCAAACGGTGCCGTCTCCGAGATCGGCGAGCGGCCTGCCGAGCGTACACCGCAGCAATGGTTCGACTTCTTGAGCTTGAATGCCGGGGATCATTATCAGGCATTGGCGGGTGGCCGCGGCGTCTTCCGGCTGATCCGGGGGCAGGTCGATAATCTCAAGACAGAGGCCTTGACGGCGGCGGCGTGAGGGCTTGTGACAGTCGCACAATTGATCGCGGAATTGGCGAAACTGCCGGGCGAGGCCGTCGTTCTCGTTGACAGCGGGGACGGGCTGTCGCTTGTCGGCGGTTTCGATTTCGTCTCGGCAGCAGGCCCCGGCGCACCCGCCGAGGTGATTTTGCTGCCGAATATGGAGGAGTGAGCGAAAGTGCCAGAATCGATGACCCCGGCAGCAAGCTCGCGTGCGGTGGGAGCCGCCAATGGGTGAGGCCGAGGCGCTCGGTGCGACGATGTTCGAGAGGCTGGGCGGTGCCGACGCTATCGATCGCCTGGTCGAGGCCTTCTATCATCGCATGGATATTCTTCCGGAAGCCAAGGGGATTCGGGCTATGCATGGCCGCGATCTCGGACCCGTCAAGCAGGTGCTGAAGCGTTATTTGTCCGAATGGACCGGCGGCCCGAAGCTTTATACGCCGGAAAAAGGCCACCCGCGGCTGCGCCAGCGACACGTGCGTTTCCCGATCGACGTCGCGGAGCGGGACGCCTGGCTGCTTTGCATGCGCGGCGCGCTCGAAGAGACGATCGAAGACGCTGCGGCTCGGCACGAGATCGACGAATCCTTCACCAAGCTTGCGGACTGGATGCGCAACCAGGCGGAAAATCCGCATGACACGCGCGGGCATATCTAGCCTCACCGCGAAATTCAGGCCGCGCTAGAGCGGTATGCCAAAGAAATTCTCCTCGTCGCCGCCCCAGGCGCGATGCAAGGCCAGCGCGCTACGCCATTTTGTCGACTCGATCTCGTCGGCATTGCGGTGGGCGATGTGACCGCCGGGGTTCTCCGCCAGCAGATAGGCGCGGCCGTTGCGGAGAAATCGGTTAAGGGCCTTGGTGTCGTTCGGTCGCACGACGCAGCGCGGCGTATCGTCAACGAGAATGGTGGTCGGCAGCATGACACCTCTCAACATTTGCCCTGATCAATGAGCAAGGCTTAGGGAGCAAAGGCCTTGCCAGCCGAACTGAGCGGCTGCGTACTCATGCGACCTTGTGTCTGGCACGGCCCTTGCGCAATCCCCTTTGGTCGCGATGGCATTGTCGGAATGCAGACAATGCCGCGAGTGGCATGAGAGGATTTTTGCAATGACAGGGTTGCCGTTGGAAAATATCGTCGGCCGTCCCGCTTTATCCGAGCGGCGGATGCAATCGATCCTAGCCGGTTACGGCTTGCGTGCCACGCGTCAACGGATCGGCCTGATCAAGCTTCTGTTCGGCGCTGGCAACCGGCATGTGACCGCGGATGTCCTGGCGGCGGAAGCGCAGGCGGTGCGCATGCCGATGTCGCTCGCGACGGTTTATAACGTTCTCAATCTTTTCGCGGAAGTCGGGCTTGTGCGCGGCCTGCCGATCGATACCGGGCGTATGGTGTTCGACACCAATACGTCGAATCACAGCCATTTCTTTTTTGAAGACACAGGCAAGATTTCCGACATTCCGTTCGACAGCGTGCGTTTGGCCGAGCACGTCACGCCACCCAAGGGCTATGAAATCGCAAAAGTCGATGTCGTGGTGCGGCTTCGGCCGATCCCCTCAAGCCGTCTCGTCAGCTCGAATGAATCTCCACTAGATTAATTCTTTCGTTGGGAGTCGCATCCTCGGCGAAAATCGAAAAGAATTAGGTCTTCGCAAATACCCGGAAGAGAAGTATTGTCCACATTGCCGCGCTCGTTCTCGTCGGAAAAGTCAGACAACTTTTCCGCAATGGGCTCCAGAGGAGCAATGTGATGAAAATTTCCGGACGCAATTTCATTCCCGGCAAGGTGATCGAGGTCAAGGAAGGGGCGACGACCGCGCATGTGCGCGTTGAGATCGCCGGCGGCACGATATTGACCGCCTCGATCACCAATGAGGCCGTCGCCGATCTCGGCTTGAAGAAGGGCGAGACGGTCCACGCGCTCATCAAGGCATCCGATGTGATGATCGCGGTTGGAGATTAAGCCGTATGTCTTCGGACATAGCATATTGAAATTACCGCCGCCGGCGCCGGACGGTTGCCGCGATGCCGCAGCGATCTTTGCGCGCGTTTGATCCGGCACAATGTAAGTAATTCCAGGTTTGCAAGAAAGGTGGGGGTTCAGCGCCGGAGCCCCTTAGCCACGCTCCAAGCTTCCTCGCTATCCCAAATGTCGAGAAAGCGAGTTCTAGCTTGCGCGTTGCGCGTTCCAGGCCGCGATGCTGCGCACCAGTGGCTTCATGTGGAAAGCCGCTTCCGGTTGCAGAATGTTGGTGATGCCGAGGCGCTGCAGCGTCTCTTCAACAACCGGACCGATCGATGCGACCGCGACCCGCGTGAAGGCGTCTTTCAGAGGCTGTTCCAGTCCCGCTTCCCGCGCGACCGAAAAGAGCCGATCGACTTGCGGCGAGCTGGTGAAAGCGACCACGTCGATATGGCCTTCGATCAGGCTTTTGATTGCGGCGACGACCTGCGCCGTCTCGGTCTGCGTGGCGTAGCGGTAGGGCGTCACCGGCGTGAGCACGGCGCCGCGCGCGCTGAGGCCGGCAAGCAATGCGGCCGTGCCGTCTCCCGGATAAAGCTGGACGCCGATTCGCCTTCCGGCGATGTCTTCTGGCGCCAGCGCCGCGAGCACCCCTTCCGAAGTCGGGGTCGTGGCGGAAAGGCCCGGTGCGAGCCCTATCTCGCGTAGCGCGCGTGCCGGCTTCGGTCCTCGGGTGATCGAGCGGATTTTGCCCAAAGCCGCGACGAAAGCATCGCCGCGCTGCGTGCGCCGGGCGAGCGCGAGGAGCCGGCGCAGTCCCTCGCCGGTGAGCCAAATGACATCCTCGAACGCACCGCTGATCAGGGTATCGAGCCAGGCTTCGGCCGCGCGGCTGTCGTCGAGATCGAGGATCTGCACCAGCGGACAGCGGATCACGCGGGCGCCTTCGTCCTCGATCATGGTCGTAAAGAGGTTGAGTTCGCGGCTCTCGGGAACAAGGATCGTCAAATTATCGAGACTGCCCATATCACTTCCTGGCATCGGCGGCTTGCCGCACTAATTTTCGATTCAGGATTAAGAGAGGCGCAATTTGTACCGCGGCGCAAGCGCTATAAATTAGCAAGCGGAACGCCTGTGAGGATGCAATGGATTACCCTGAGGTTCAGCTTCTGATTGGCGGCAAATGGCGGGCCGCCGCTGCCGGGCGGACGATCCCGGTCCTCAATCCTGCGACGGAGGAGGTGATCGGTCATGTCGCCCGCGTCGAGATCGCCGATCTCGATGCGGCGTTGACGGCGGCCAAAACCGGCTTCGCGCTTTGGCGCGACATATCCGCCTTCGAGCGGGCGAAGGTGCTGCGCCGCGCCGGCGATCTGCTGCGCGAACGCCTTGAGCGTATCGCGAGCCTGATGACATTCGAACAGGGCAAGCCGCTGGCTGAAGCGCGGATTGAGGTTTTGGCCGCCGCTGATACGCTTGATTGGTTCGCCGAGGAGAGCCGCCGCGCCTATGGCCGGGTTGTGCCGGCGCGGGCGCCCAATATCACCAATCTGGTGCTCAAGGAGCCTGTCGGTCCTGTCGCGGCCTTCTCGCCCTGGAATTTTCCGCTCAACCAGATCGTCCGCAAGCTCGGCGCGGCGCTGGCGGCCGGCTGTTCCATCATCGTCAAGGCGCCGGAAGAGACGCCCGCTTCGCCAGCCGAATTGATCCGCGCCCTGGCCGATGCGGGTGTTCCCGCGGGCGTCGTCAATCTTGTCTATGGCGTGCCGGCGGAAATTTCCGAATATCTCATTCCGCACGAAATCATCCGCAAGATATCCTTCACCGGCTCGACCCCCGTCGGCAAACAGCTCGCGGCCCTCGCTGGCAAATACATGAAGCGGATCACGATGGAGCTCGGCGGTCATGCGCCGGCCCTCGTCTTCGATGATGCTGACATCGAAACAGCCGTGAAGCTTCTCGCCGCCGCCAAATTTCGCAACGCCGGCCAGGTCTGCACGGCGCCGACGCGGTTCCTCGTTCAGCGGAATGTCTATGGCGCTTTTGTCGACCGGTTTGTCGCGGCGGCGCAGGCTTTGAAGATCGGCGATGGCCTACTGCCGGAGACGCAGCTCGGCCCGCTCGCCAATTCACGCCGCGTCGAGGCGATGGATGCTTTCATCGCCGATGCGATCGGGCAGGGCGCCGAGCTGTGCACCGGCGGCGCGCGGATCGGCAACAAGGGCTATTTCTTCGCGCCGACCGTCCTTGCCAATGTGCCGCTCTCGGCGCGGGTGATGAACGAGGAGCCGTTCGGCCCGCTCGCGCTTGTCAATTCCTTCGCTGATCTCGACGAGGCATTGGCTGAAGCCAACAGATTACCCTATGGGCTCGCATCTTACGCCTTCACCCGCTCGGCGGCGGTGAGTTCGGCGCTCGCGGCACGGCTCGAAGCCGGCATGCTCGGCATCAACCAGACGCAGATCGCCTGGCCGGAGTTTCCGTTCGGCGGCGTCAAGGAGAGCGGCTATGGTCGCGAAGGCGGCAGTGAGGCAATTCAGGATTATCTCGTCACCAAACTGGTGACGCAGGCGGCGAATTAATTCGCGGCTTCGACTGGCGCGAGCTTGTTCACCAGCGACGTGATCGTCGCGACCGAACGGAAATTCTCTGGCGTTATGCCCGACTGCGGAATGGTGATGTCGAAGGCGGCCTCGATCGCCAGCATCAATTGCACCATGTCGACCGAGGTGACGCCCTGGCTGACGAGATCGGCATTGGCGTCGACCGGACGATCGATGCCGTTTCTTTTTAAAATATCTCCGACCAACGCCGTCACTTTGTCCCGCACCACGGTCCGCTCCGCTATTAGAAGGTCCATCAATTTAGACCATTTTCTAGCAAAATGAGATACCAATACAAATAAAATTGTAGCTATTAACTATGGATGGTCATTATTTGTCGGGTACTCCGACCATGCTAAGTTAACTACGGGTAGAATATCAAACAGCGTTGCGAAACGTAGTCATAGACTAAGCAGACAGTTTGTTTAAATTCTTCGCGATAGAACGCTTTGCATTCGCGCAAACTCAAGCGAAATGGGTCAGGTATGGAAGGCCGCAACGCTCAGGCGCGCCACGATCCGCTCGACTTCGCGGCTTCCGCGGCTGATCTGAAAGCGCGGGTCGAAGCTGTCGCCGAGATCGCAGCCGCCGAAGCCAATGCCGTCGATGCCGAGGCGCGTTTTCCCGCAGCCGCGATCGCAGCGCTCCGCAAAAACTGCTTGTTGAGTCTCCTGGTGCCGATTGAATTCGGCGGCGAGGGCGTGAGCTTTGGTGAGGTCGCCGACGCCTGCTACCGGCTCGGTCAGGCGTGCTCCGCGACGGCGATGATCTTCGCTATGCATCACAGCGCCGCTGCCTGCGTGGTCCGACACGGAAAGGCCAGCACCTGGCATAAAAATCTGTTGCGGCGAATTGCGGACGAGCAATTACTGGTCGCCTCCTCCACGACGGAAGGACAAAGTGGCGGCAACGTCCGCTCCAGCGCCGCGCCGATCGAACAGGACGGCGAAAAGATTACGCTCACGCGCGCGGCGACGGTCATCTCCTACGGCGCCGAAGCCGACGTGATTGCCACTACTGCGCGCCGCACAGAAGAAGCCGCGGCCTCGGACCAGGTGCTCGCGATCTTCTGCAAGTCCGATTACGTACTCGATCCGCTTTCAGGCTGGAACGCGCTTGGCATGCGCGGTACGACGAGCGCCGGCTTCAGGCTCGTCGCGCACGGCGCGCGCGAGCAGATCATGCCTGAGACTTACGAGCGCATCCACGCGCAGACGATGCAGCCCGTCTCGCATCTGCTTTGGGCGAGCGTCTGGGCGGGCATCGCGGCCGATTCCGTCGCGCGGGCGCAAGCCTTCATCCGAAAGGCGGCGCGGCAATCGGGTGGCGCGCTTCCGCCGGGCGCCGCGCATTTCACCAAGGCGCGTTCCTCTCTGCAGATGTTGCGCTCGCTGGTTGCCGCCGGTCTCACACGTTTCGAAGCGGTGGCCGATGATCCGCAGGCGCTCGCGACGCTCGATTTCCAGTCTGCGACGGCGCTGACCAAGGTCGAGGCGTCGGAGCTTGCGGTCGCCACCGTATTGAGCGCCATGCGCGCCGCCGGCCTCGCGGGCTATCGCAACGACGGCGAATTCACGCTCGGGCGGCATTTGCGCGATGTTCTCTCCGCGCCGATCATGATCAACAATGATCGCATTCTTGCGAATGTCGCCAACACGACGCTAATGAGCGGCCCACCGGCCTCGTTGCGGAGCTGATCGAATGAGCGCCCCTTTAAAGAATCCGAAGCCCGAACCTGCATCGAACGATCCGCTTGGTGCGCTTGCCGAGATTCTCTGGCGCCCGCTCGGTATCGATGGCGTTTACGGGCGTACGGGTGCTTACGAGACGGTTCTCGGCAAGCTTGATGCCTACATTTCACGTGAGCGTGACCCACGCGCCGAGGTGCTGCGCTTTCCGCCGGTGATGAGCCGCCGTGATCTCGAAAAGAACGGCTATCTGAAAAGCTTCCCGAATCTGCTTGGCTGCGTGTGCGCGCTGCATGGCTCGGAAACGGATATCCGTGCTGCGGCGGAGCGGGCGGACGGCAATTGGACCAGCGCGCTCTCGCCGGCGGATCTCGTCCTGACGCCCGCCGCATGCTATCCGCTCTATCCGATTGCGGCGGAGCGCGGTCCCGTGACGCACGGGGGCGCTTATTTCGACGTTGCCGCCGATTGTTTTCGGCATGAGCCGTCACGGGATCTCGATCGCCTGCAATCCTTCCGGATGCGCGAATATGTCTGCATCGGAACTCCCGATGAAGCCGACGATTTCCGCGAAGGCTGGATCGCACGCGCCAAGGATTTGATCGCGGCGCTCGGGCTTTCTTACACGGTCGCTCCGGCGAGCGATCCTTTCTTTGGCCGCACCGGTCAGATGATGGCGGTGAGCCAGCTTCAACAGGCGCTGAAATTTGAATTGCTGATTCCGGTACGTTCCGGCGATTCACCGACGGCTTGCGTGAGCTTCAATTATCATCGCGATCATTTCGGTCTGACATGGGGCCTCTACGACCATGCCGGCGACGTCGCGCATACCTGCTGCGTCGCCTTCGGCATGGACCGTCTGACACTGGCGCTTTTCCGCGCGCATGGCGTGGATGTCGCGCGATGGCCGGCGAGCGTAAGAGAAGCGCTGAGCCTCTAGAACGCTAGATGTTCGTATCGAATCGTCGTTTGCTTTCGAGTGTTTTCGGCCGCATCGGATTTACCCGAAAACCGCTACGCACTTTTCGGTCCGATGCTCTAGGCAGTACCACCGGCGTCTATGGTCATGACGGTGCCGGAAATGTTACGGCCGCCGTCGCCGAGCAAAAATTCCACTGCATTTGCTACGTCCTCGACGTCCGCCAGCCGTTGCAGGGCGCTGCGGCGTGCGATTTTCGCGCGATCATCCTCGCTGAGTGCATGGGTCATCTCCGTGGCGATGAAGCCCGGCGCGATGGCATTGACCGTGATCCCGATCCGGCCGAGTTCCCGCGCGAGCGAGCGGGTGAAGCCAATGAGCGAGGCCTTGGTCGCGGAATAGACCGAGAGGCCGCTGAACCCCGAACTCGCGACGATCGAGGCGATATTGATGATACGCCCGCGGCCACTGGCGAGCATCGCGCGCGAGATATATTTGGTGAGCAGTATCGGCGATAGGATGTTGAGCCGGATCAATCGTTCGATGTCATCGTTCGGCATTGTCGCGAGAACGCCCGCCGTGCCGATACCGGCATTGTTGACGAGCCCATAAATCGATCCGAATTCTTTGCGCAGGCGCGTTGCAAGCGCCGGAAGCGCGCCGGTCTCGCTCAAGTCGAAAGGCACGAAGGCGATCTTTCCGGTCGCTGCCGCATCCGCCTCGGCGATCGCGTGTTTGAGAGCATCGCTTTCGCGCCGGGCGATCACGATGACGCGGTAGCCTGCCTTCGCGAGGCGCCGTGCAATGCCGAGACCGAGGCCGCGACTGCCGCCGGTGACGAGAACGTTAAGCATTTTGGCGCACGAGCTTTCCCGCCGGCGTCACAGCAAGCGACGATACGAATTTGATCGCGGCAGGGACCTTGTGCGCGGGCAGAGCCGCGCGGCAAAAGGCGAGAATGTCTTGCTTCAGCGCATCGCTCGAATCGCCGGGCGCGACCGAATCGTTCAGCACGATGTCAGCGACGACGATCGCGCCGGTAATCGGATTGCGCCGCGCGCTGACAAGCGACATCTTGACCTGCGCATGCTTGTTGAGGATTTGTTCGACCTCCTCAGGGTGTACCTTGAGGCCGCCGACGTTGATGATGCCGCCGCGCCGCCCGACGAAATAATAGCGTCCGCCACGTTCGGCTACGAAGTCGCCGCTGTCGATAAAGCCATCCTCGTCCATCAGCGTTTGCGATGCGCCGAGGTAGCGGCTCGCGGTGCGCCTCGAGCGGATATGCAGCGTGCCCTCTATGACTTTGAAACTGGGATCGCGATCGCCGTCGAGGATTTCCGCGGGGAAACCTTCCAGCCCGTCGTTGACCTCGAAGCCGACCCCGGCCTCCGTCGAGGCATAGGCATGACCGATGGCGGCCTCTGGATATTGCCGCTTCAACGCATCGAGAATGGCTTGATCGGCAATTTCGCCAGAGAGGCGCACATAGCGGGGTGCAATCAGATTGCTGTCCGAGCTCATCAGCGCACGGCGCCAATGCGACGGCGTTCCCGAAATATGCGTCACGCCGTGCGCCGCAAGCCGCTGCAGATGTTCGGGGACGGGCTCGTGGGCGTCCGACAAGACCATTGATCCATTGCCGAGCAGAGCGCGCAGCAATATCTGCAAACCGCCATAGCGGCGGATGTCATAGAACGTTGCCCAGACGGGCGGCTCGTCGGGCTGCGCCGGTTTGATCGCGCCCGTCAAAGCCGCGAGTGAATGGACGACCATTTTCGGTACGCCGGTCGTGCCGGAGGTTAGCAAAACCCATTCGGTCGCGACTGGGTTGAAATTGGAATGAACCGGGCGCAGCGGCAGCTTGCAGGCAATCAGGGCAGGCAGATCGACGCCATCGAACTCGGCGGCGTCGCGATCGGTGATAATCGCCTGCGCTTCTGCCGTCGCCGCAATTGCCGCAAGATGAGCGAGCGGCAGGTCCGGCGGGCAGATGACGAGCCGGCGCACGGTGCCATCGAGCGCGACAAGCGCCTGAGCCGCCGTAAGCTGATCCCGCGTCGCGAGCACCACCGATCCGCCCGCGAGCGCGGCGTCGTCTTCAATTGCTGTGCCCTGCGCCAGGGCGGCCAGCGCGACGCTGCCATGCGCGCCCCACAACATGCGCTCCGTCCCAGCCGTGTTGGCGGCGAGAATCTGGCGCAATGTGCCTGGCTCAGGCAGCGGCATTCTCGTAGAACCTGACGAAGTCGCCGAGCGTGACCGGAAAATCGAGGTCACCGGAGGTCGCAAATGGATCATAGCCCAGATGATCTTCGAGCCGTGCGACAAGGGTGGCGAAGCCAAGCGAATCGAGCCCGGAGTCCGCTAGAAGCAGATCGTCGTGCAGGGGCTGAATTTTGAGCTTTTGTTCAGCCGCGATCCGCTCGATCTCGGAGAAGATCGTTAACCTAACAGAGACGGATGTGACGCTTTCACTTGGCATCTTTGCCAGATACATTAAATTCAAAGACGATACAATTAGCTAGGGCCTTCATGGTGAACGCGTTATCGCCGGTGCGCCCGACGGCTCTGCGCTGCCGCGAAATTGGCGAAGCTGATCTCGGCGCTGTTGTCGATCTGCTGATGCGCGGCTTCCCCGGCCGTCGCGCATCTTACTGGACGCAAGGGTTCGCGCGTATGGCGGCGCTGGACGTTCCTGCCGGCTATCCGCGCTTCGGCCTCATCATGGAGAGTGGCAGGGTGCCGGTCGGCGTGATCCTGACCCTGTACCATCTGAGCGGCGATGCGGTGGAGTCCGTGCGCTGCAATCTCTCGAGCTGGTATGTTGTGCCGGCCTTCCGTCCTTATGCGTCGCTATTGATCTCTATCGCGCTCAAGCGCCGCGACGTCACTTACATCAACATTTCGCCGGCGCCGCCAACCTGGCCGATCGTGGAAGCGCAAGGGTTCAAACGCTATGCCGCCGGTCAATTCGTGGCTTTTCCGGCGCTCGAACCGACTAGCCGCGGCGTCTCCGTCGCGCAATTCTCATCGGCAGCGAATTACGCGGGGCTATCCGACGACGAACGGCAGCTCCTCGCCGATCACGCGGCTTTCGGTTGCCTCAGCCTCGTCTGCCATACGCCGGGCGGCGATCTGCCTTTCATCTTTACCGGCTTCAGCATCCGCGCCGGCCGTATTCGGCTCCCCTGCGCGCGGCTCCTCTATTGCCGCGATATGGCGGATTTCATCGCTTGCGTCGGTGCGCTCGGCCGATTTCTGCTCTGGCGGGGCATCGTCGCGGTTCTGCTCGACGCCGACGGCACGATTCCGGGGCTGCGTGGCTTCTATACCGAAAGGCTGGGCCGCAAATACTTCAGGGGCGCGAAGCCGCCGCGGTTTGGCGATCTCGCCTATAGCGAACTTGCAGTGTTCGGGTCATGACATCGCGTAGCGCCGCACAGGTTCTGGTCGACCAACTGGTCGGCAATGGCGTCACACATGCGTTTTGCGTGCCCGGCGAAAGCTTTCTGCCCGTGCTGGATGCGCTGCGCGACAGCCCCATCAAGGTCATCATCTGCAGGCAGGAAGGCGGCGCTGCGATGATGGCGGAAGCCATCGGCAAGGCGACGGGACGGCCGGGCGTCTGCTTCGTCACGCGCGGGCCGGGTGCCACCAATGCGACGCATGGCATCCACATCGCCCAGCAGGATTCGACGCCGCTCCTCATGTTCGTCGGTCAGGTCGAGCGTGGGTTTCGCGAACGCGAGGCATTTCAGGAGCTGGATCTGCGTGCCGTCTTCGGCAGCATGACCAAATGGACGAGCGAGATCGATGATGCGCGGCGCGTGCCGGAACTCGTCTCGCGCGCATTTTATGCGGCGACGGCCGGACGGCCGGGGCCCGTGGTCCTTGGTCTGCCGCGCGACATGCTCGACGAAAAGATCAATGTCGTGGACGCGCCGCCGTTCGCCCCAGTCGAGATCGCGCCGGGCGAGGCGGAAATCGCGCAATTCCGGAACATTCTGCTGCGCGCCGAGCGGCCGCTCTTCATACTCGGCGGCAGCCGCTGGAACGAGGCGGCCTATCAGACCATCCATGATTTCGCGGCGCGCTTCGATATTCCGGTCGTAACGAGTTATCGCCGCCTGCCACTCTTCGACCCGCTGCATCCGAGCTATGCGGGCGATCTCGGCATCGGGCCAAATCCTAAATTGGTCGCCGCAATCAAATCGGCCGATCTCATCGTCGCGCTCGGCGGGCGGCTGGGCGATATTCCGAGCCAGGGCTACCGGCTCTTCGATATTCCCGCACCGAAAATGCTCGTCCATGTGCATCCGGGCGTCGAAGAGCTCGGCCGTGTCTATCGTCCGCATCTTGCCATCAATGCCACGCCGACACGGTTCTGCGCGGCGCTCGGCGCGCTGGCAACGCCGAAGCACATTGCCTGGCGTAGCCTCACGGAAACTCTCCATCGCGACTATCTCGCCTGGACGGACGTGGCGACCCCGCAGCCGGGTAGCGTCAATCTCGGCGCGATCATGGTCTGGCTGCGCGAGGCCCTGCCGATTGACACGATCCTGTGCAATGGCGCCGGCAATTACGCGGCCTGGGTTCACCGCTTTTATCGCTTCCGCCGCTTCGGCACGCATGTCGCGCCGGCGTCAGGGTCGATGGGCTATGGCGTGCCCGCTGCCGTGGCGATGAAGCTCCTGAGGCCGGAGCGCCTCGTGCTTTCGCTCGCAGGCGACGGCGATTTCCTGATGAATGGGCAGGAGTTCGCGACCGCCGTGCAATATAATCTGCCCATCGTCTTCATCGTCTGCGACAATGCGAGCTATGGCACCATCCGCATGCATCAGGAGCGCGAATTTCCCGGGCGTGTCGTGGGTACAGATCTCCGCAATCCGGATTTCGCCGCTTATGCGTGTGCCTTCGGCGGGTTCGGCGTGACGGTGGAGCGGACGGAGGATTTTCCGGAGGCGTTCAAAGCCGCGCGTGAGGCGGGCGTGCCGGCCATCATCCATCTCAAGATCGATGTCGATGCCGTGACCCCGGCGACGACTTTGACGCATATTCGCGAGCAGGCGCGGGCGCGGTTCTAGCCATTGTGGGCGAAAGCCCAATAAAGCTCGCGCGCCCTTTGGAAGAACGGCCCAGGTTGCAACTGGCGGCCGTCAATTCTGATGATCGGGATGACCTTCGAGAAATTGCCGGTCGAGAAAATCTCGTCGGCCTGTTCGAAATCGGCATAGTTCAGCGTTTTCTCGACCACCGACACGCCGTCGCCGCGCAACAGAGCGATGACTCTCTGCCGCGTGATGCCGTCGAGGAATGTGCCATTCGGCGCCGGAGTGTAGACGACACCATCCTTGGCCATGAAGACATTGGCATTGCCGAGCTCGGCAATCGTGCCGAGCATGTCGCGCATCAGGCAATTGTCGAAGCCGCGCCGATAGGCTTCGATCAGCGCGCGGGCATTGTTTGGATAGTTGCAGCTTGCTTTCGCGTCGACCGGTGCGCATTCGAGGGTCGGACGGCGGAAGGGCGACAGCGTAACTGAAAGGCCGTTCGGCGCCGGCATCGGCGCTTCATAGATGCAGAGGCACCAGCGGGTCGACTCGGGGTCGAAGCGCACACCGCCACCGGTCGTGCCGAGTTCGGCCCAATACATGGGGCGGATATAGAGCGCGGCAGTGGGATCGAACCGTTTGAGGCCCTCGCGCGCGAGGCCAAGCCAGGTTTCGATCGGCACCACGGGTTTCAGCAGAAAGCGTTCCGCCGAGACGTTGACGCGGACAAAATGCCGGTCGAGATCAGGCGTCGTGCCCTCGAAGGCGCGGGCACCGTCGAAGACGACCGAGCCGAGCCAGGCGCCGTGGGTTCGCGGCCCCATGATGGCGACGTTGCCCTCGTGCCAATCGTCTTCAAAGAACGTCCACGTCTTGGTCGGAGCGGAGCCAACTTGGTTGCGCACGAGGAAAACCTTCGGATAGTTTCGCGGTCGGGCTTATGACCAAGCTTATGACTCTGCCGGGATTTTTAAGGCAATACTCATTTTGCCACTTTATCGTCGCGCGCGGAAAGATTGCCTGCGGCAGGGATAACAGTTTGTGACGGATTTGCTCGATCCCTATGCCAGGCGTCTGATCGATATGCTCGCGCTTCAGGGCGGCGATGCGGCTTCGCTCTCGATCGCAGAGCGGCGCGCCGCTTTCGCGGGCTTGATGCGCCTTGGCGGCCCGGGGCCGGAAATCCGTGCGGTCGAGACGGGCGCCCGCAACCCCCGGATTCGCGCCTATTGGCCAGACGGGGAAGCGACCACGGCGCTCGTCTTCTTCCACGGCGGCGGCCTCGTCGCAGGCGACCTCGGGACGCATGATGCCTTGTGCCGGGCGCTCGCGGCCGCAAGCCGCTGTGCCATTTTCGCTGTCGACTATCGTCTCGCGCCGGAAAACCCGTTTCCGGCGGCGGTGGACGATGCCCGCGCGGCGCTGATTTGGACATTCGCCAACGCCGATCAGCACGGTGTGAGCAGGATCGGCATCGGCGGTGATTCCGCCGGTGCGACGCTTGCCGCTGTCGCAGCGGCGCAATGGAATGCACGCCAGACGTCGAAGCTCGCCTTTCAGCTTCTGCTTTGCCCGATCTTTGACTTCGCCGGGCAGATGCAATCGAGCCGCTTGTTCCAATCGCCGATCCTCGACCAGGCGACGCTCGACCATGACGCGATGCTCTACACAGCGGGCCATGTGCCGGTTTCGGACCCATGCGTATCGCCGCTTCGCGCGTCGGAATTTGCGCATCTGCCGCCGACGTTTCTGCATACGGCGCAATGCGATCCGCTGCGCGACGAAGGCGCGGCCTATGCGGAGAAGTTGAGGGCGGCGAGCGTTGAGGTGCATCACACTTGTCACGCCGCCATGCCGCATCTTTTCTACGCGCTGGGGAGCGTCATTCCTTATGCGCGGAAAGCCGTGCCGGAGATCGGCGCAGAACTGGCCACCTGGCTGGCGCGTCTATAAGCGCAGCTTTCCCGCCGCGATGTGCGCGAACAAGCTTGCATCGAGCGGAACATAGGCGTCCCCCGTGTCGAAATAGAGCACGTCCCGAATTTCTGTGGGGTTGAACCCGTCGCGTGCGAGCTGTGCTCGCTTCTGCTTGAAGGTTTCCGTGGTCTCGATCGTCTCGCAGATGCGCAGAAACAGAGGCCGTGCATAGGGCGGCAGATGTTCCTGCACATGCGCATGAAAGGCGGCGAGATCGAACGCCGCGTCGAGGACGAGCGCCGCCATGCCCGCGCGGCCATCGGCACCCGGCACGAGGACCCCATAGGCTGTCGCCTCGACGACGCCCGGGCAGGCGGCCAGTGCTTCAGCGACCTCGAAGGTCGAGACGTTCTCACCTTTCCAGCGGAAGGTATCGCCGATCCGATCGACGAAATAATAAAAGCCGCGCGCATCCTTGCGCATCAGATCGCCAGTGCGAAACCAAGCATCACCCTCGGCGAACACATTGCGGAGGACTTTCGCCTCGCTGTCGGCGGCGCTCGTATAGCCCTCGAAGCGTGCGCCCGTCGTGTCCCTTGCCGCAATCTGGCCGATGGCCTCGCCAGCCTCGCCCGCCGCGGAGGGGATGCAGAAGCCGTTTTCATCGCGCAACGGCTCGCCATGCGTCACATCGAACTTCACGATCGCGGAGGGAAAGCGGTGCGCGAGAAAGGGCGGAACGCGGCCGATGGCGCCGGGCTCTCCCTCGACGTTGATGAGTGAGAACGTCCCTTCGGTCGCGGCATAGAATTCGATGATGTGCGGGATGCGGAAACGCTCCTGAAACGGCCGCCAGACATCGGCGCGAAGGCCGTTGCCGCAGGCGAGCCGCAAGCGATGGGCGCGCTCGTGGGGATTCTCTGGCACCTTCAGCAGATAGCGGCAGAGTTCGCCGATATATTGGAACAGCGTGCAGTCCCAACGCACGACATCATCCCAAAAACGGTGCACGGAGAATTTCTCCTGCAAGACGACCGCGCCACCGCTGACGAGCACGCTGCCGATCGCGACGATGCCACCGACACTGTGATACATCGGCAGGCAATTCATCATCCTGTCGTTGGCCGACGTGTTCAAAATCCCGGCGAACCAATAGCTCCAGGTCATGATGCGGCGATGGCTGATATTGGCCGCTTTCGGCGGGCCCGTCGTGCCGGAGGTGTAAATGCACAGCGCCCGGTCCGAAAGACGCGGTCCGGGATGCTCTGCGGCTGGCAATGGCGTCGTCGCGAAACTTTTCAACGCGACGTCGAGGTCCGTCTCGTGAATCCAAACTTGGGCTGCGAGTTTCGCTTGGCCGAGCGCAGCCTCGAGACCTTCGTGCAGCGAGGCCGAGACGATGATGTGCCGCGATTCGGCAATGGCGATGCAATGCGACAGCGGGGCACCGCGCAGGTTTGTGTTGAGGAGCGCGACGCTGCCGCCGGCGCGCGTGATGCCGAGCCAGATGGTCAGGTAATCCGGCTGGTTGGTCATCAGCAAGCCGACGGTCTTGCCATCAAGGTTTTGCGCCAAAGCCCAGCGCGCGACGGCATTCATGCGCGCGGCAAGAGCCTTGAAGCTGAGGGTGCCGCGATCCGAGAGCAGGGCAGGCGCCTCACCAAATTGCGCGGCCAATTCGTCGATCACAATGGGCAAGGTGCGCTGCGGCTCGCGCTCAATACGCGCGGTCAACTCAAGCGCGCGCAGCCACGCCTTTGACGCTGAAAAGGTATCGCGCACACCCGGCCCGGCCACAAAAAAGTCCTTGAGCTTGAAGGTTAAGAAGCGCTTGGAATATAGCGTAGAAGTTACGCCAAAGGCTAAGCGGTTCTTAGCGCCTCTGCTCCTATGGTTGACCGGCACGGTTCCTGCGCGCTGGCTCTTTGCGCGCGGCGTGCGAAGACGCCGGGGTCATTCTAAAACGTTGCCGTCCCGGAATGAAACGGAAGCTTTGATTTGAGCTCGCAAATGCCGAAAACCAGAACCTTGCGGCCGGAAACCATCGCCATTCACACCGGCTATACCTCGGAACCGACGACCAAGGCGGTCGCGGTGCCGATCTATCAGACGGTTTCCTACGAGTTCGACAGTGCCGATCACGGCGCGGCGCTGTTCAATCTCGAGATCGATGGCTTCCGTTACAGCCGCATCAACAATCCGACCGTCGATGTGCTGGAGAAACGTGTCGCCGCGCTTGAGGGCGGCGTCGCGGCGCTGGCCGTGGCAAGCGGACAGGCGGCGCTGCATTTCGCCATTGTCAACCTCGCCGATTGCGGCGGCAATATCGTGTCCGTGCCGCAGCTTTATGGAACCTCGCATACTCTGCTGTCGCATGTCCTGCCGCGGCAGGGGATTCACGTCCGTTTCGCGGACAGCGACGCCGCCGACGCGATCGAGCGGCTGATCGATGACGAGACCCGCGCTGTCTTCTGCGAGACGATCGGCAACCCGGCCGGGAATATTTGCGACATCGAAGCTCTGGCGAAGGTGGCGCATCGTCATGGGGTGCCGCTTGTCGTCGACAATACGGTCGCGACCCCGATCCTGTGGCGCCCGATCGAACATGGCGCGGATATTGTCATCCATTCCCTGACGAAATTCATGGGCGGTCATGGCACGACGCTCGGCGGCGCCGTTGTCGATTCGGGCAATTTCCCGTGGCGCGACTCGGCAACGCGATTCCCGATGTTTAATACGCCGGACGTCTCTTATCACGGTCTTGTCTATACGGAGCACTTCGGCCCGCGCGCTTATATCGAGCGCTGCCGCAGCGTCTATCAGCGCACGACGGGCGCGGTGCTCTCGCCGCATAGCGCCTTCCTGCTGCTGCAGGGCATCGAAACCGTCGCGCTGCGTATCGAACGTCACGTCGAGAACGCGCGCAAGGTCGCACAGTTTCTGCGCGACGATCCCCGCGTCGCCTGGGTTAATTATGCCGGGTTCCCGGACAGCCCCTATCACGCGCTCGCTCAAAAATATCTCGGCGGTCAGGCATCCTCCCTGCTGACTTTCGGCGTGAAGGGCGGCTTTGCGGCGAGCAAGCGCTTCTACGACGCGCTGGGACTCATCAAGCGGCTCGTCAATATCGGCGATACGAAATCGCTCGCCTGCCATCCCGCCTCGACGACGCATCGCCAGATGACGGCCGATGAGCAGATCAAGGCGGGCGTCAGGCCGGAGATGATCCGGATAAGTGTCGGTATCGAGCACGCGAGCGACATTATCGAAGACCTCGACCAGGCTCTGGCGGTTGCCGCGTCCGCGCCGAAAGACAACGAGGCGGCCGAGTGACAGATCGCGGGCACGAGGCCGCCCTGACTGCGCCCCAGTCTATCAGTGAGGCGGCGGAGTCGCGATCTCGCGATGTCGAAGGTCCGGTGGCGGCGAAATGTCTTGAGATCGGCGTTGTCAACAACATGCCCGACGCCTCGCTGCTGGCGACGGAACGCCAGTTCAAGGATTTGATCGTCCAGGCCGCGGGCGCGCTGCCTGTGCGTCTGCGCTTTTATGCGCTTGACGGAATTGCGCGTGGCGAGGGCGCCGCGCAGCATATCGCGGCGCATTACTGCGATATCGGCGCACTCGGGCACGAAAAGCTCGATGGGCTCATCATCACCGGCTGCGAGCCGAAGACCGCCTCGCTCGCGGACGAGGTCTATTGGCCCGGTCTCACGCGCGTCATCGATTGGGCGGCGATAAATACCCGTTCGACGATCTTCTCTTGCCTCGCGGCGCATGCCGCGGTGCTGCACCTCGACGGCATCAGCCGCGTGCCGTTCGGCCGGAAGCTCTCCGGCGTTTTCGATTGTGCCGTCGTTGCGCAGGATCCGCTGCTTGAGGGGCTCGGGCCGGAATTGCGTATTCCGCATTCGCGGCTCAACGATCTCGCGGCCGAAGAGCTTTCCGCGCACGGTTACCGGATTTTGACTTCTTCGCCGCGCTTCGGCGCGGACATGTTCGTAAGGCAGCAGGAAAGTCTATTCGTCTTTCTGCAGGGCCATCCGGAATACGATGCGGATTCGCTCTTGCGCGAATATCGACGCGATGTGGTGCGCTATTTGCGCGGCGAGCGGGCGAGTTTCCCGCAGACGCCGGAAGACTATTTCGATCCACTCACGGGGAAGCATCTCGCGGCCTTTGCCGAGCGCGTGGCCACGCGGCAAAGCCGCCATCCGCATCGGGAATTGGCGAATCTGCTCGACGATGTGCATCCGGCCAAGACTTGGCGCGCATCCTCTGACGGCCTCTATCGCAACTGGCTGACCTATCTCGCGAGCCGGTAGATCCCGCTCAGCCGACGATCGCCTGTATCCCATCGATAACGAATTGCGCCGCAAGCGCCGCGAGCACCACGCCGAGCATCCGGCCAAGCACCAGAGTGCCAGTGGCTCCGAAGAGCCGCGCGATGCGTTCCGCGAGCAGAAATGTCAGGTAGCAAAGCACGATCACGATAAGAATGACGAGCACGAGGCTGGTCTGCGCTTCCCAATTGCCGCTGGCCTTTCCCGCGAGAAGGATGACTGCGGTGATCGAGCCCGGGCCGCTCATCAGCGGGATGGCGAGCGGGAAGGCGGCGAGGTTGCGGACGTGGTCGATCGCTACCGCATCGTCCGCGAGTTCCCTCTTGCGTTGTCCCCGCTCGGCGAAGACCATCTGAAAGGCCGTGTAGAACAGCAAGAGGCCGCCGGCGATTCGGAAGGCGGGCAGCGAAATGCCCAGCGCCTTCATCAGCGCCGCGCCGCCGATCGCGAAGACCAGAAGAATGGCAAAGGCGATGATCGCGGCACGGAGCGCCACCTCCTTCTTTTCCTTCGAGGTCATCCCCAGAGTCAGGGCGATGAAGATTGGTGCGAGCCCGGGCGGATCCAGCGTGACGAGAAGCGTGACGAAGGCCGTTTGCAAAAAATCCGACAACATGGCCTTCGTGTCTCCGCGCCGATTCGCCCTTTTTGAAATTTAAAGGCCGCGGCGCCTTTGCGTCGCGGCCCGGGCCGGCTTGCAGGGATTAAATCACAGCCGTCGTCGGAACAAGCCCAGGATCAGCAGCAGGACGATCGCGCCCACCGTCGCCGAGATGATCTGTTCGAGAAGATGCGCGCCAAGATGAATTCCAATCCTTGGCAAAAGCCAGTTGCCGATGAAGGCGCCGATGACACCGATGCAGAGATCGGCGACGAGGCCGAATCCGGTACCGCGTAAAATCTGACCCGCGAGCCAGCCCGCGACGAGGCCGACGACGAGAATGATCAAGAGACTGTCACCCGACAAGGCGAATCCTTTCCAATGTGTGAGGCGAATGTTTCATATTTCCGTGCCGGAAGGCGGGAAGTGCCTTGCCACACTTGAACGCCGCGGCTTTCTCCAGCCCGGCTACCCTTAATGTGATCCGATGAAAGTTAAACCACAATCGGACGATCTGGAACTACATTCGCGATCAGTGCGTTTGTCGGAGACCGGCCTTTTTACGAAGTTGCGCCCCTTGAAATTCGCGTGGCGCCGTCGCGGCTTATGTGGTGTAATGGATAAGAGTTCAGCGTTGCCGGAGGCGGGCGTCTCGCCTCTCGGTTAGTAGAGGGTTGAGCCGTGGCACCACGCGCGAATTGGAAGGGCTACCTCAAGCTTTCGCTGGTTTCCTGCCCCGTCGCACTTTTCCCCGCCGTCAGCCGGACGGAGCGAATTTCCTTTCATCTCATAAATCGGGACACCGGGCATCGGCTCCGCCAGCAATATGTCGATTCCGTTACGGGCGATATTGTTGAGCGCGACGAACAGGTGCGCGGCTATGAGGTCGGCAAGAACGATTACATCACTCTTGAAGAGAGCGAGATCGCGGAACAGGCGCTCGAGAGCACGCATACGATCGATATCGAGACCTTCGTGCCGCGCGAGGAGATCGATGAGGTCTATCTCGACGGGAGCTATTATCTAGCGCCCGACGACAAAGTTGCAGATGAGCCTTTCGTCGTCATCCGCGATGCCATGCGCAAGGCCGATATGGTCGGGCTGGCGCGCGTCGTGCTCGCGGGGCGCGAGCGTATCGTCATGATCGAGCCGCGCGACAAGGGCCTGCTCGCCACGACGCTGCATTACAAATACGAAGTCCGGGACGAGAAGCCCTATTTTGAATCGATTCCCGATCTCAAGCTCTCGAAGGACGTGCTCGATCTTGCCGCGCATATTATCGAAACCAAGCGCGGCAAATTCGATCCGGAGAAGTTCGAGGATCGCTATCAGGATGCGCTCGTCGGCCTGATCCGCGCCAAGCGCGCCGGCAAGCCCGTGCCCGCGGCGCCGCAGCCGAAGACGCCGAGCAATGTCATTAATCTCATGGACGCTTTGCGCCGCAGCGTGGCGGCTGAATCGGGACGCAAGCCGGCGGCCAAGGCGAATCCCCCGGCGAAGAAGGTTGCGGCCAAATCCCCCGCCAAGAAGCGGGTGAAGAAGGCAAGCTAGAGCGAGGCTCCATTGGCCCTCGAAACCTACCGCAAGAAGCGTGATTTCACTGTCACGTCGGAGCCGCGCGGCCTTAAGGGGCGTTCGTCCGGCAATGCCTTCGTCGTGCAGAAACACGACGCGACACGGCTGCATTACGATTTCCGGCTCGAACTCGACGGCGTCCTCAAGAGCTGGGCGGTGACGCGCGGGCCGAGCCTTGTGCCGGGCGAGAAGCGCCTCGCCGTCCATGTCGAGGATCATCCGCTCGATTACGGCTCCTTCGAGGGGACAATTCCGGAGGGGCAATATGGCGCGGGCACAGTGCTGGTCTGGGATCGTGGCACCTGGACGCCGGAGGGCGATCCGGAGAAAGCCTATGCCAAAGGTCACCTGGACTTCACGCTTCATGGCGAGAAGCTGAAAGGCCGCTGGCACCTTGTCCGCATGCACCCGCGTCCGGGCGAGAAGCGCGAGAATTGGCTGCTCATCAAGGGCGAAGACGACCAAGCGCGCGGGCCGGGCGATCCGGACATCCTCGAAGAGGAGCCGAATTCGGTCATCACCGGCCGCTCGCTTGAAGATATTGCCGGCGACAAGAAGAGTCGGCGCTGGACCTCGGGGAAGGCGGCCCAGCCGCGGGTCGAAACGCCCGGTTCGCCGCGCGCCCGCGCCATGGCACCGGTCGAGAGCATCAAATCGGATCCGCCAGCGAAGAAGAAGCGCGCATTGCCGCCGGTCAAGCGGGCGCCGTTCGCCTTCTCGCCGCCGAAAGGCGCGAAGCGGAAGGCGCTGCCGGATTTCATCGCGCCGATGCTGCCGACGCTCGTCGCCACGCCGCCCTCCGGAGCGCAATGGATTCATGAGGTCAAATTCGACGGCTATCGCATCGAGGCGGTCGTGAAGGCCGGCAAGGTGAAGCTGCGCACGCGAACGGGGCTCGATTGGGCCGACCGCTTCCCAACCGTCGCCGCTGCTTTCGCGCAATTGCCGGTCAAGGATTGCATCGTCGACGGCGAAGTCGTGGTCGAGGAGGCGAACGGTATTTCGGATTTCTCGGCTCTGCAAAACGCGCTCAGCGAGGGCGAGACTGGTAGCATGGTCTATTATGCCTTCGATCTTATGCATATCGACGGCTACGATCTGACGGGTCTGCCGCTTGTCGCGCGGAAAGAGATTCTGCAATCGCTGCTGAAAGCCACGCCGGACGTGATCCTGCGCTACAGCGATCATTTCGACGAAAATGGCGAACTCATGCTGCAGCATGTTTGCCGGCTCGGCGCCGAGGGCGTCGTCTCGAAGAAGCGGGAGAGTCACTATCTTTCCAAGCGCAGCACCGACTGGCTGAAGATCAAATGCGCCAACCGGCAGGAATTCGTCATCGCCGGCTATGTGCCCTCGACGACGACGCGAAAGGCCATCGGCTCGCTCGTGCTCGGCTATTACGAGAACGGCAAGCTCCGCCACGCCGGGCGCGTCGGCACGGGCTATTCCAGCAAAATGGCACTCGACCTCTTCGCGCTGCTCTCGCGCGAGCGGATCGAAAAGCCGGCATTCGAGTCGCCGCTCAGCAGCGAGGCGCGGCGCAATGCCGTCTGGGTAAAGCCCGACCGGGTCGCGGAGGTTGAATTTCGCGGCTGGACGGCGGATGCCAATCTGCGGCAGGCATCGTTCAAGGGCTTGCGCGAGGACAAAAATCCCAAGGACATCGTTCGCGAAAGGGTCGCACCAATGGCCAAAGAAGCCGAGGCTCCCGCGACGTCCGTGACGTTCACCCATCGCGACCGAGTCTATTGGCCCGAGGCCGGCGTCACCAAGCAGGGCCTTGCCGATTATTACACGATGGTTTGGCCGTGGATCGAAAAATACCTGCTTGGCCGGCCGCTCGTCCTGCTGCGGTGTCCGAACGGCATCGTGCAAGGCGGCTTCTTCCAGAAGCATCCCTGGGCCGGGATTGATCCCCATATTCTGCAAATCCACGATCCACACGAAAAGGAGCCAATCCTCGGCATCGATTCATTCGACGGGTTGATGGCACTGGTGCAATCGGCGGCGCTCGAAATCCACCCCTGGGGCGCGCGCAGCGACGACCTCGATCATCCCGATCGCCTGATTTTCGATCTCGACCCGGGGGAGGGCGTCGCCTTCGCGGAAATCATTGCTGCCGCGAAAGAGGTTCGCCGGCGTCTGGCCGAAGCCAAACTCAAAAGCTTCGTCAAGACGACCGGCGGCAAGGGTCTTCATGTCGTCGCGCCGCTGACGCCCCGCGCAACATGGACGGTGGCGAAGGACTTCTGCCGGGCTCTGGCCGATTCCATGGCGCATGATGCGCCGCAACTCTACACTGCGACGGCGACGAAGACGCAGAGGCCCAAGCGCATCTATATCGACTATCTGCGCAACGCCCGCGGTGCGACAGCCGTCGCGCCCTATTCGACGCGCGCGCGGCCGCCGGCCGGTATTTCGACGCCGCTTACCTGGGATGAACTCGACAGCGTGGTGAGCGGCAGCCAGTTCACCATCGGCAATTTCAGCAAGCGGCTGCAACATCTCGCCAAAGATCCGTGGGACGGATTTTTCCGGCTGCGGCAGAGCTTGCCCGGCAAATAGGGTCTGTGTGCGGTGCGGGCAGGAACTCCGTTTGCCGCCCGGCGTTGCGGCGGCAAAGGAGCCGCGCATGTCGAATACGCACAATGAGCGCGCCGCGCGCGCCGATCCAGAACATCCCATCGAGCTTCCGCCGCGCCGTGCGCGAGGCGGCTGGAGAGGCCTGCCGGTACTTTATGTTCTCGTTTTCAGCATGGCGCTGGCGATCGTCGTTCTGCTCGCGATCTGGTTCGGCTTTCACGTCGCGCATTGAACGCAACAGAACTTAGGGATGGACGGCGCACGGCCGCGCCCCTGCTGGCAGCCGTGATAATTGTGTGACGACCGGCGGCTAAATGGCCCCCGACGTTGGCGCCCCGTTTACCGAACATTTGCCAAAAACGATGGTCGTGCTACGGCGCGCGCGGGCGCTTGTCCCGTAAATTCAATAGAAACAGATGGTTGGCAATCCGTCCCCGCGCGCGACTGGGTGAGCGCGGGAAATCCTTCACCTATTGCCATCAAGCTTCCCGGGCGCGCCGATCCCTGCAACAGCTAGGCAGGGCTGGGCGAAGGCTGGTAGACAGATCAGCCAAATGTGACAGACGGCGTCATTCGGGGGGCTCGTTGTTCTCAGCGACAATGGATGCGCTACGGCGAACTCTCTTGATCGCCCTCGTCCTGGCTGCCTCCAGCCTGATGATGGGGTGCGCCTCGCGGCCGGAAAGCGGCTTTCTCGCTAATGCCGCCTATGATCCGCCGCAAGCGACGGAACACACGATTCTGGTTGCGACCACGCGGCAACGCGATCCCCGGCCGGGGACGCTGTACAATGGATCGCGCGCCGATTGGCTCGATTTTGCTTCGGTGACCGTCTCGGTGCCGCCGACGCATGTCGCCAGTAAGATTGAGTGGCCGCAAACCCCGCCCGGCGATCCGCGCAAGGATTTCACCGTTCACGAGTCCAATTACGTCGACGGCGACAAGGCCTTTCTGCAGGCGCTCAACGCGCAACTGGCACAAAGACCACGAGGTCATCGTCAGGTCTTTCTCTTCGTCCACGGCTTCAACACGATGTTTGCCGAGGGGCTCTACGGCTTCACGCAGGTCGTCCATGATTCGCATACGCAGGCGGTGCCGGTCCTCTTCTCCTGGGCCTCGCGCGGCAGCGTGACGGATTATCTCTACGATCAAAACAGCGCCACCGCGGCGCGCGATGAACTCGCCCACACGATCCGTCTGCTCGTCGCCAGCAATGCGGAGAAGGTCAATATTCTCGCCCATTCAATGGGCAATTGGGTCTTCGTCGAAGCGATGCGGCAAATCAAAATGGAAGGCGGCCTGAAGCGTTCGGACAAGATCGGCGTGGTCGTGCTCGCCGCGCCGGATATCGATATCGATGTCTTCAAATCGGAACTGCGCGCTTTCGGCAAGCTGAAGCGGCCCTATTACGTTGTGCTGTCCCGCGACGACAAAGCCCTGGCGTTGTCGAAATTCCTCAGCGGCGGCGAAAGCCGCGTCGGCGCGATCAAACACGACGATGAATTGGCGAAACTGGGCGCTGTCGTCATCGACCTGACGAATGTCAAAGGCGATGATCCGACCGATCACAACAAATATGCGCAGCTTGCGGAAATTTCGCCGCAGCTTCGGCAGGTACTCCAGAATGGCATCGGCAAGACGCAAGTGGCATCCGACGAAGAGACAGAGCAACTCAAAAGTTCGCTCACCTCGGTCGTCACCGTTCCCGTGAATATTCTGGGCAATTCGATCGCGATCGTCGCCGGCCGGTGAGTTGGTTTAACGGGACGCACGCAGGCTTTTGTATAATTGTCTTAATTGATATTTTTGCGTTTTTGTCGCATCAATGCACGTCGGAGAACGTGATCGTGGGGAGTGGAAATGCCCACATCCGCATCGGGTTATGAATTGGTGCCTGACCGCGATAAAGCCGCTGCGCCATTGGGGATGACGTGGATTCCCGGCGGCACGTTCCGCATGGGATCCGACAACCACTATCCTGAGGAAGCACCGGTCCATCGCGTCACTGTCGACGGGTTTTGGATCGACAAGGCGCCGGTTACCAACCGCCAGTTCAGCGAATTCGTCCGCGCGACGGAACACGTGACCTTCGCCGAAATCCCGCCGGACCCCAAGGATTATCCCGGCGCTCTGCCGCACATGCTTTATGCGGGTTCGCTTGTATTCACGCCGCCATCGCGTCCCGTCGATCTCCGCAATTGGGGAGAATGGTGGCGGTTCCTGAAAAGCGCCGATTGGCGCCACCCCTATGGACCGGGAAGCGATATCGACGGACTGGATGATCATCCTGTCGTGCATGTCGCCCATGCCGATGCTGCCGCCTACGCCCAATGGGCGGGCAAGGAATTGCCGACGGAATCCGAATGGGAATTCGCCGCGCGCGGGGGACTCGACGGGGTGGAATACGCCTGGGGCGACGAGTTTCAGCCCGATGGAAAGCTCATGGCGAACACGTGGCATGGCGAGTTTCCACGCGAAAACCTGAAGCCCGACGGCTTTGAGCGCACATCACCGGTCGGCGCCTTCCCGCCAAATGGCTACGGCCTCTACGACATGATCGGCAACACCTGGGAATGGACCGACGATTGGTTTTCCCAAAAGCATAGGCCGGATGCGCAGAAGGCTTGCTGCATTCCGCAGAACCCGCGCGGCGCGAGGGCCGATGAAAGCTACGATCCGTGCCAGCCCGCCATTAAAATCCCGCGCAAAGTCATCAAGGGCGGATCGCATCTCTGCGCGCCGAATTATTGCCGCCGCTACCGGCCGGCAGCCCGCCACGCCGAGGCCGTCGACACCTCGACCAGTCATCTTGGATTCCGCTGCGTCGTTCGAAAAGCCGCAGCGTCATGAATTCCGGCGATGACAAGTCCGGCAAAACGCAAAGGGTCGAGAGGAGCCTCTGAAAGCCGGCCGCCAGAAGAAGCCCTATGTGCCGCTGGCTCGCGCGGAGCTACCGATTGATACGGCCGCTCTCGCCCGGTATCTGATTGGCAAGATATTGGTGCGGGAATTGCCGGAAGGCATAGCCAGTGGCCGTATTGTCGAGACTGAGGCGTATGTCGTCGGCGATGCCGCCGGGCATGCCTTCCGTGGGATGACTCAGCGCAATCGAACGCTGTTTCTCGAGCGCGGACGCGCCTATGTCTACCTCGCCTATGGCGTCTCCTATATGCTCAATGTCTCGAGCGAGAAGCCCGGAGTTGGAGCCGGCGTCCTGATCCGGGCGCTCGAGCCGCTCGAAGGTCTCCCGATCATGCGACTCAATCGCGGCGTCGAGCGCTTGCGCGACCTGGCGTGGGGGCCGGGAAGGCTCGCCGCGGCGCTGCGGATTGATCGTTCGCTCGATGGGCTCGATCTTTGCCGGGAAGGCCCCTTATGGCTCGCACGCGGCGAGAACGAACCCGGTGAAATCGGGCAGAGCATCAGGATCGGCATTTCGCAGGATGCAAACCGTCTCCTGCGATTTTATCTTCGCGGCAGTCCCTATGTCAGCGGTCCGAGATCGCTCAACGAATAAGCGATTGTCCTCGTCTCGCGGTCGCGGCTAACGATCCGGATACCCTGTGAAAATGTAGTCTTTTGCGGTCACAATCGTATGACAGGCATACCCGCAGTCGGAACCCGTGCCCTCCGGGGAAAACGCGCGAGAGACATGGTCATAGTTGAACTGCGCATAACCCCATCCAGCTCATTCCACCAATTCGAAATCGCCCGGCTTCCAATTTTTGTCGAACCAGGGTTCGAGCGGCCCGTAAAGCCGAAGGAGAGTATTCCATCCCTTTCCTGAAACGGTCTGTACCCAATTCGATTCGTGGCCCGCTGGAGCCTTCGGCGCGAACCAAACTGTCACCGAGCCATCCGCATTTTTCTGGATGCCCTTCTGATTGCTATCAAGGCCAGCGGTTTTCTGGTCGGTCTCTAGCATCGAGCGAGTCTGGCCGTCGTAGACCATAAATGACCAGAACTGCGCGGCAGGAATCGGCGCAGGCAAAGTGATCTTGTAGGTCTTGCCGCCGTCTAAATAGCGGCCCTTGGAGTCGCGAGTAGCGTAGGCATAGGCCGATCCGCTGCCGGGCTTAGAGAATGCCATAGCCGGAGTAACACCCGTGGCGTAATAGTGAAACAGCGTCCGGGCATCGAGCATGCGTTCGCCATTGTTCAGAAACTGATAACTGCCTCCCACAAATCCAGTGCCCCACTGACGATCAGGATAGAACATCACTCGTTTGTCGCGGGGCGCGAAAACGATTGCGCGGGCGGTCGCGTTACCGACCGCTACAGCGTCGGTAAGAATGGCTTTCATCCGATCGTCCGGCGCGAAGGGTTGGCCCTTCTTAATTCCTATCGAAGCAAACAACCCGACTAACTCAGGATCGAAGGCGTCGGCCGGCTCATGCTGAATTACTTCGTTCAACTCGTTGTAAAACTCGAACGTGTTGGCGTGAATGGTGTTGAACTGGTTGCCCGAAACGTTGAGGAAAGTCTGCGACGGCGGGTTCGCTGCCTCTGATAGTGGATAGACGCGCGCGGCGGCTTTGACACCGTTCACAGCGGCGGCGATGTCGCCGTTTTTCACGAACGCGCGGTAAAATATCAGATTAGAATAGGTCGGAGACTTCACCACGAAGTAGCCGCCGGAAGGAATTGCTCCGGTGTATCCGGGTGGCAAGAAGAGATACTTTCCACCTTTGCCTTTGTCGGGGCCAGTTAAGCCGACATCCGTCACGAACCGAAAAAATGCATCGTCAACAGGACCGAGAACTCCGGGCGGCACTTGCGCTACAACCGGACCGTCCTTGAGGTCAAGGCACGTAAATACGTACGGGGTGGTCGATTGCGCAGTCAGAAACAATGAACGCGCATCCATCAGGTTTTCCATGATGCCGATGTCGCTGTTGCGTTTTACTCCTGCCTTGCTGAGACCCTCGCACGCCGCGTAGACCGATGCGGCAGGTATGCCGGAAAGAAATGTCTCAACTCCGCGTGCAAAATCGAGATTGTCGTAGACCTTTTGCACCGTCTGCGCGTCCGGCAAGCCGTCGAAGAATTTTAACGTTCCAATGCGCGTCTGCACCGTATCGGGCGTCGTAATGTACGACGGGACCTTCGCAGCATATTTTGCCGAGGATTGTTCGTAAGCACAGGCAGGCCCGATGGCCGCGACGCCGAATATCGAAGAAATTACCAATTTTAGAATTGGAGTCATTGCATCCTCCGCTCTCCGTCGCGCTCACGGGGACTGCGCGGCGCCGACGCCAAGTCCCCGCCCGATCATCCGGCGAATCTCCGCGCGTTCGATTCAAAAAGCCATTGAGTAACGACGATGGTCAAGGGCGGAAACGTGCCAAGGCCGGCCGCCATCGCAAACCGCCCATGTCGCGTTTCATGTCGCACGGAATTGCCCGTAAAATTCGCGAAAGTAGGAAAATCAAGGAGATAGCTTGTCAGGCCCTGCGACATGACTTTTCGAGATAATCGAAGAAATTGCCAGCTAAGCCATTGAATTAGCTTGGTAGCGGAGGAGGGACTCGAACCCCCGACACAAGGATTATGATTCCTCTGCTCTAGCCGGCTGAGCTACTCCGCCCCATCGGTTTGGGCGATTTACGCGCGGCGGCCTCGGGAAATGCGAGACGGCGCGGCGGCCTGCGTATAGGCCGCCGCTCTCGGCAAAGTCAAGCCGCAGCGCGTTGCGGGATGATCGCGCGTTAATGTCCTGCCCCGACGACCGGGATGATCCACGGAATGACGAATTGCTGGATCGCGACCAGCAGCCCGAGCACGATCGTCAGGGTGATGCTGTGCCAGAACGTGCGGGCGAAGACGACGCCCTCCTGGCCTTTCAGCTTGGTGACGGCGACGCCGGTCGCGATATTCTGCGGCGAAACCATTTTGCCGATCACGCCGCCGGACGAATTGGTCGCTGCGAACAGGATCGGGTTGAGGTTGAGTTGCCGCGCTGCCACCACCTGAAGATTGCCGAAGAGCGCGTTGCCTGAGGTGTCGCTGCCCGAAAGCAGTACTGCGACCCAGCCGAGGAATGGCGAGAGCAGCACGAAGAACCCCCCGGTCGAGGCGACCGCCTTGCCGAGCGTATAGGCCATGCCGGAATAATTCATCAGATAGGCGAGGCCGAGGATGAGCATCACCGTGACCACGGCGATCCACGCCTGGCGGACCGTATGGCCGATGCAGGCGAAGAAATCACGCACCGGCAGGCCGATGACGAGAGCGGTGATGATCGCCGCGACGAGAATCGCCGTGCCGGTGGCGAGTGGCTGGAAGGCCCAGATCGCCGCATAGGGCTTGTTGTTGTAGAGCGTGATCGAGATTGCCTTGTCGAGGCCCGGCCAGTGGATCGCCTGCGCGCCGACCGTCGCGACCGCGTAATGCGTCCAGATGATCACCACGGCCGAGACGATGATCCACGGAATCCAGCCCTGCCAGGGGGCGATGGGTTTCGCCGTCGTCGCGTCCTTCTCGTCGGCGTCGGAAATGGCGAATTCCGGGTCTCTCTCAGGGTGCCAGACCTGCAGGAAGAGCAGGGTGCAGGCGAGCGAGCCGAGCGCCGAGAAAACGTCCGTCAGCGCATAATCGAGGTAGTTGGACGCGAGGAATTGCGAGATAGCGAAGCTCAGACCCGCGACCAGCAGCAGCGGCCACAGGGCTTTCAACGAGCGCAGGCCGCCATAGAGCGTGATGACATAGAACGGCAGCAGCAGCGCGATCACCGGCAATTGGCGTCCGACCATGGCGCCGAGCGTATGGGCGGGCAGGCCGGTGACGGCGCCAAGCACGGTGATCGGCACGCCGAGCGCGCCGAAGGCGACGGGCGCGGTATTGAAGATCAAAACGAAGACGAGCGCTTCCAGCGCCGGAAATCCCACGAGGATGAGCAGGGAGCTGGTGATCGCCACCGGCGTGCCGAAGCCGGAGATGCCTTCGAGCAAAGCGCCGAAGCAGAAACCGATCACGACGAGCACGACGCGCCGGTCGTTCGGAACGTGATTGATGAGCCAGGCCCGAAAGGCGTCGAAGCGGCCGGATTCAACAGCGATGTTGTAGAGCAGCAGCGCGTTGAGCACGATCCACATGACCGGCCACAGGGCGAAGACAGCGCCGGCGGCGACGGAATTGACAGCAAGCCCCGCCGGCATCTTCCAGATCGCGATCGCGATAATCAGGCCGACGATGAGCCCGGCCAAGGCCGCTTGCCATGCTGGCCGACGCAAGACGCCGAGGAGGAGAAGAACCGCCAAAACGGGCAGGATGGCCGCCGCGAAAGACAAACCAAGGTTGCCCGCAACAGGGGCGAGCAGTTGATGAAACACTTTTTCCTCCCGGAATATATTTTGTTCTAAGGCGTCATACTCTCGTTTCGACAGTAGACGTCTTTCGCGATACTTCTCAAGTATTCAAAGCATGTCTTCTGAAAAAAGCGCGCAGTGCGGTGCAACGCGCATTCAACGTTTGGTGATGCGCACCAAAGTGAAAATGCCGAAGGGCGGCAGTGCGCGGCGCTCAATGAGGCGCAGGTCGGGATGCCCGGCGAGCCAGTCCCCCAGGATGCGCCAGGGGAACTCCGGCCGCCAGCCGAGCGCGGCGCTGCGTTCGGCGAGTTTGGCTTCCACCCAGGCGACGGGGCCACTCGTTGCGCCGATGTGATTGACGAGAACAATCTCGCCGCCCGGCTTCAGCACACGCACCCATTCGTCGAGGCTCGCCTCGGGCCGCGGCAGCACGGTCAGCACATAAGGCGCGACAATGACGTCGAAGGTCGCGTCGGCGAAGGCGAGGTTGCAGGCATCCATCGCCGAGAGGCCAGCGACGTGGTGCAGCGCGCCGGTTGCGGTGCGCCGCGCTGCGCGCCGCAACATCGGCTCCGAGAGGTCGATGCCGACAACCCGGCACGACGGGGCGAACATGGGCAGTTCGAGGCCGGTTCCCACGCCCACATCGAGCACGAGTGCGCCCTTATGCCGGTTGGCGATGGCGGCAGCGACTTTGCGGCCGGGCCGCATGGTTTCGGAAAAGGCGAGGTCGTAAACCGGCGCCCATCGCGCATAGGCTTGGGCGACGGCGGAATTGTCGAGCGTCGCAACGCGCTTGAGATGCTGCACCGCAGCCTTGCGCCGCCCGGGAAATACGGACGCCCTGCGCTCGGACAAGTGGTGACTTCCCCCGCGTTCGCTCATCATCCGCCAGCGGCGGCGAGCGTCGCGCCATGCAGAATCCGCGCGTCGGCCGCGTCGGATTGGGTCGCGCAAATAAAACCGCCGCCGAGGACACGCGCATCGGGGCGGTCGCTGTCATATAACACGCAGGCCTGGCCCGGCGAGACGCCATCCTCGCTGCTGACGAAAGCGACGCTCGCTTCACCATCTTCGATAGTGAGGAAGGCTGCGACCGGCGGCTTGGTCGAGCGCACGCGCACGAAAACATCGCGGCTGACCGGTCCGATATCGGCCAGAGCACCGTCGCCGATCCAGTTGACCTCGCGCAATTGCACGCGCCGCGTCGCCAGTGCCTCACGCGGCCCGACAATCACCTGCGCATGGGCGGCGTCGATCCGCACGACATACAGCGGTTGACCGCTTCCGGCCTCATTGTGACTGATGCCAAGGCCGCGGCGCTGACCGATGGTGTAATTGATGATCCCGGCATGATGCCCGAGCACCCGGCCGTCGACATGAACGATCTCTCCCGGCCGCGCTGCGTCGGGCCGCATCTGCTCGATGAAGCTGCTGTATTTGCCGGAATGGACAAAGCAGATGTCCTGGCTGTCGGGCTTGTCGGCGACAAGCAGCCCGTGCCGGCGGGCGATGGCGCGCACCTCCGGCTTCTGCATCTCGCCAAGCGGGAAGCGCAGGCGTTCAAGCTGTTCGCGCGTCGTCGCGAACAGAAAATAGCTCTGATCGCGGTTCGTGTCCGCCGCGCGGAAAAGCGCCCGGCCGCCTGCGCCATCCGGCCGCGAGGCGATATAATGCCCGGTCGCCAGAATGTCGGCGCCGAGGTCCTTCGCCGTGTCGAGAAAATCGGCGAATTTGATGTCGCTGTTGCAGGCGATGCAGGGGACCGGTGTCTCGCCCTCGGCGTAGCTCTGGGCGAAGCGGTCGATCACCTTCTCCCGGAACCGCTGCTCATAGTCGAGCACATAGTGCGGAATATCGAGCCGCGCGGCCACCTGGCGCGCGTCATAAATGTCCTGACCGGCACAGCAGGCGCCCTTGCGATGCTCGGCGGCGCCGTGATCGTAGAGCTGTAAGGTAACGCCGACGACATCGTAGCCCTGTTCCTTGAGCAGCGCCGCGACGACGGAGGAATCGACGCCGCCCGACATCGCCACGACCACCCGCGTGTCGGCGGGTGCCTTGGGCAAATCGAGACTGTTTCGATTCTCTAGGCTCATTGAGCGGCGACCGATGGTTCAGCAGAGCTTGGGCAGCCTCGGGCCGCCCGGATTGTCCCTATATAAGCACCGGCTGTCTTTTCGGCACTCTATCGTTTTGTCCAAAATAGGACATTGGCGGCGTTCCGCATCTAAACCATCCCGCTCGCGGCTTTGCAACGCAAGTTTGGGGCTGGCGTCTGCCTTAAGCGCGGCGCGGGTCAAACCGGGCGTCAGTTAAGAACTCGGAAAGAATTCGTTTCAAGAAGACACAGGTTATCCCAAGGCGGTAACCCACATTCATAGAGATTATACTAATTTGTATGCCCACCATTTGACTAAACATAAGGATGGCGCTTAGCCGAATCTTAAGTTCGATTTTCTATTCTCAGTGGGTAAAGTTCAGTCAGTGTGTGAGTTTTCGATATGGTCGAGTTGAGCCGCCCGAGGGTCAAGTACGTCATCGGGCCAGACGGGAGCCCCCTTACTGTGGCAGATCTTCCGCCAGTCACGACCAAGCGCTGGGTTATCCGGCGCAAGGCTGAAGTTGTCGCCGCCGTGCGCGGCGGCCTCATTTCGCTCGAAGAGGCGTGCAACCGCTATACACTGACGGTCGACGAATTTCTGTCCTGGCAAATGTCAATCGACCAATATGGCCTGGCGGGGCTGCGCACCACTCGCATCCAGCAATATCGCATGTAATAGGCGCCGGGCGCGCTCGGCGTTGCGCTCAGGAATCGGCCGGGCTCGCCGGCAATTCGGCGGCCTTCGGCGCGTTTTCCTTCCTGTGCTCTGTTTCTCTGTGTTCGATTTCCGTTCCTGAATTGGGATTGCCCGCGGCCGGGTGGGCGTGGAGCGCCTGTTCGAGCCGCGTACGCTCGAAGAAAATGACGACGAAAGTCGCAAAGACCAGCGGCAGGACCAGGTAAAGCAGCCGGAAGACCAGAAGGGCGGTGAGCACCTTGTCGTGCGGCACCGCCGGCATTGCCTTGATGAACAGAAGCTCGAAAACGCCGAGGCCGCCGGGTGCTTCCGACGCCAGCGCGACGGAAAACGAGGCGATGAAAATACCCAGGACGACGAGATAGCCGGGATTGGCCTGTTGCGGCAGGGCAAAATAGATGATGCCGGCGCAGCCGAGCAACTCCGTCGACGAGGCGACAAGCTGGCGCAGGGCAATGCCGAGATGCGGATATTCGATTCGCAATCGGCCGATCGTCAGGGGTTTGAGCCGCAGCGCCGACCCCGCGACATAGGCGGCGACGAGCCCCAGACAGATAAATCCGATCACGCGCGCCGTTGCCGGGTCGGTAAAGACATGTGGCAGAAACCGGCCGAGCCGGCGCAATAGCGCCGGGTCTGCCACCAGCACGATGCCGCCGAGCAGGAGAACGCCGAGGCTGAAGGTCAGCGAACAGAGGCCGACGAGAAGGGCGACCTGCGCCGCCGAAAGCCCTTTGGTCGAATAGGCGCGATAGCGCACCATGGCGCCCGAAAAGACCGAGGCGCCGACATTATGGGCGAGTGCATAGGTCGTGAAAGAGCACAGGCCAATGAAAAGCCAGGAAATATGCTTCACGCCAAGGTGCAGCAGAGCGATCTGGTCATACCAGGCGAGCGCGGCATAGGCGACGAGCGTTGCAAGTATCGCCAGGCAATATTGCTGCGGTGGAATCGTCCTGAGGTCGGCGAGCACCTTCGGGCCGACGGCTTGGCCGCTAAGCTGCTGATGCAGAAGCCACACCGAGACGGCCAAGGCAATCAGGCCGAGCGCCGGCCAGACGAATTCCATGAGCCGTTTCATGTTACTCCCGCGATGCCGCCGTGCCAGCGATCGACCGATGGCGGCGATGTCGCCTCGCTCCCGCCGGTGCAGACCCGAAAGCGCCGCGCAATGCAAGCGCTCATTTCACCGCAGAAGCGGCGATTTGACGGCAAATACCCAGCCCCGGCGCTTTCGCGCCGGCACCGGATTGGCAGAAGGTCTACCCGGGAGATTAAGCGCGCGCGGCGCGCAGGTCAAAATCGCCTATCGCCCCGAGTTCCGCCGTCTCGTGGCTGCGCTCGATGGCCTTTTCCCGCCCTTCGAGGCTGGTCATCTTGGCCAAATCGGCGATAGCATCGTCGAAGTGGGTCTTGGCCTCCTCGAGCTGATCGCGCAATTCGCCGCTCGACCGCAAGAGATTGTCGCGCCGCGTCCGCGCCGCCCGGGCATAGGTCGGATAGGCGAAATGCGACGTGTCGGAAATGCCGGCCCTTTGTTCCTCCAGCGCGATTTCGCGGTCGAGGTCGGAGGCCATCCGGGCGAATTCGCCGATCATGGCCTCGATTTGCGCCAGCCGGCGGCGGCGTTCTTCAACGTGGAAGCGTTTCAGTCGGATAAGGGTATCCCGCGACTTCATAACTTGCTGACTCCGAAACGCAGGCAGGTCCGTGTTTAGTCAATTTTTCTTCGAGAGACGATGGTGAATGTGACCCATTAAAGTTGCTGCTTTCTTACTTCGAGGCGGCAGCGCTGGCGGTTGGCGGATGATCGAGTATATTTTCCGTTGTGCCTGATTCGGAGCGGGTGGGGCGGCGTCTGGAATGATTTTGTTAACCAATGCCCGTTAACTTTAAGAAAGTGGTTCGGCCGGGTCATTTCTTCAGACCGCTGCTTCGCGGGCGGCTCCAAAGGTATCCGCGCTGCGTGCCGACCGACAAGGGAAGGCTGAGGGCTCCAAATGCGCGTGCTCCTGATTGAAGATGACAGCGCCACCGCGCAAAGCATCGAGTTGATGCTCAAGTCCGAGAATTTTAACGTCTATACGACGGATCTCGGCGAAGAAGGCATCGATCTTGGTAAGCTCTACGACTACGACATCATTCTTCTCGACATCAATCTTCCCGACATGTCCGGCTACGAAGTGTTGCGGACACTGCGGGTCGCCAAGGTCAAGACGCCCATCCTGATTCTCTCCGGTCTCGCCGGCATCGAGGACAAGGTGAAGGGCCTCGGCTTCGGCGCTGACGATTATCTGACCAAGCCCTTCCACAAGGACGAACTGGTCGCCCGCATCCACGCGATCGTCCGTCGTTCCAAGGGCCATGCCCAGTCGGTGATCTCGACCGGCGATCTGATCGTCAATCTCGACCAGAAGACGGTGGAGGTGGCCAGCAACCGGGTTCATCTCACCGGCAAAGAATATCAGATGCTGGAACTGCTTTCGCTGCGCAAGGGAACGACGCTGACGAAAGAGATGTTCCTCAACCACCTTTATGGCGGCATGGACGAGCCGGAACTGAAGATCATCGACGTCTTCATCTGTAAGCTGCGCAAGAAGCTCGCCAATGCGAGCCACGGCCGCAACTACATCGAGACGGTCTGGGGCCGCGGCTATGTGCTGCGCGAGCCGGCCGAGGACGATGAATTGATCACCGCGTAATCGGGCGCACAATTTCCCCAAATGAAAAACCCCGCTCGTTGAGCGGGGTTTTTCTTTTTCCACTTGCGACGAGGGTTCAACTCGCGACGAGGGTGAGGCGCTGCGGCGGCTTCGGGGCTGCGGCCCGTAAAATGCTGATCGATCTGTGCTCGGGGTGGGGCACCATGGCGTCGGTCAAACCGATCACGGTCTCCGCCGCGCCCATGATGAAGAATCCATCCGGAGCGAGAGCTTTTGCCATCCGGTCGAGGACTTCCTTCTTGGTGGGCACGTCGAAATAGATGAGCACGTTGCGGCAGAAAATGACGTCGAAGCGGCCAAGCGGGGCATAGTCGGAAAGGAGATTGAACTCCGTGAAACGGATTCGCGATTGCAAATGTTCGTTGATACGCCAGCGCTCGCCCTCCTGGCGGAAATAGCGCAGGAGCTGCGAGATCGGCAGGCCGCGTTGGACCTCGAATTGCGTGTAAATGCCTTGCCGCGCCGTGTTGACAACGCTGCGGGAGAGATCGGTGGCGAGGATTTCGACGCTCCAGCCGGCAAGGCGATGCGCCTCTTCGTCGAGCAGCATGGCGAGCGAATAGGGCTCCTGGCCTGACGAGCAGGCGGCGCACCAGATGCGGATTTTGCGGCTGTCCTGCCGCGCCTGCAAAAGATGCGGGAGGATGACCTTGCGAAAATTGTCGAACGGCACGCGATCGCGAAAGAAAAAGGTTTCGTTGGTCGTCATCGCCTCGACGACGTCCCGCTCCACATCTTCGTGCGAGCCGGAGAGCAGCAGCTTGACGAGTCCGCCAAGTCCGGCGACGCCGAGTTGCTGAACCAGAGGCTGCAACCGGCTCTCGGCGAGATAAGCCTTCTCGGCATCGAGGGAGAGGCCGGAGCGCCGATTGAGCAACTGGCGCAAGACGTCGAAATCTGAATTCATGGCCGCTTTTCCCGAAGCTGGGACAGGCGCACCAGGCGGCAGACCCAGGCGCCAATTTCCTTCAATGGAAGAACCGCTTGGGCGAGTCCCTCGCTCGCGACCAGGCGTGGCATGCCCCAGACAGCGGATGAAGCCGCGTCTTGTGCGACAACCGTACCTTTGGCGGCGACGATCTCCCGCGTCCCGGCGAGGCCGTCGCTGCCCATGCCGGTCAGAACAATGCCGAGAACGCCGGCGCCGAAAGTATCGGCCGCGGAGCGGAAGAGAACGTCGACCGATGGACGGCAGAAATTCTCCGGCGGGGTATCGAGGAGGCGGATAATTGTGCTCTCGCCTTTGCGGGCGATGCTGATATGGCGGTCGCCAGGCGAAAGATATGCGTGGCCGGGCAGAATTTCCTCGCCATCGCGCGCGAGCCGTGCCGGAAGACCGGTGGCAGCTTCGATCCAGGCGGCGACCGTGTGAGTAAATTCGGCTGGAATATGCAAGGCAATGAGAACGGGAAGCTGCGCCAGGATCGGTGCGAGGTCATTGAGCACGACTGGCAAAGCCTGCGGACCGCCCGTTGACGCGCCAATAACGATCACCGCGGGCCGCGGCGCCTGCTCAAGCTCACTCAACTCGCGCACGGACACTGCCGCCGGCGATGCGCTGGCTCGGTCGAGATCCAGATTATTGCCCCGGTGACCCATACGAGCATGCCATTTTAAATCGACGCAGAATCAAGCAGCGGAATCGAGCAGGCCAATCTCTTCCAGTTTCGATTGCAGAATCTGCTTGTCGAAGGGCTTCATGATGTATTCGTCAGCGCCGGCATGGATCGCACGGGCGATATGCGCGACGTCGTTCTCCGTCGTGCAGAAGACGACCTTCGGCTTGAGGCCCTCGGGCATCTTGCGGAGCTCGTGCAGGAACTCGAAGCCGTCCATGACCGGCATGTTCCAGTCGAGCAGGATCGCGTCGGGCATGAAAAAGGTGCAGGCGTTGAGCGCCTTGCGGCCGTCTTCGGCCTCTACGGTTTGAAAGTTCATTCCTTCAAGTATGCGTCGCGCAACTTTCCGGATTACGGTCGAATCATCGACCACCAGGATCTGTTTCATGCTGTCTTCCTCACATCCCGTCCTGTCGTTTGCCCGTCGCGATGCGTCACAAGTGACGCGGGAAATCGAAAACGGCACTCACGTCGAGCAGGGAAAGAATCTCAGTCTCGAGACGATAGGCCGCTTTGGTAAACTTTGCCCTGCGTTCCCCAAGGTGAGGGGGCAGTAAAATTTCGGTTTTCGGGTCGAGATGGATGACGTCGCCGACCTCGTCGACGACCAGCGCGAAATTCTCGCCGCGATGATCCATGCCTACAGCCAAGGTTGAGCGGGTCTCCGGCGGCTCCGGCAGATTGAGCCGGCGGCGCAGGCTGACGGCGGTCACGATCTTGCCGCGCAGATTGACGAGCCCGATAATCTCCCGCGGCCCCAGCGGCACGGGCGTGACGGCCTCTATCCCGAAGATCGTCTGGACGCTGTCGACCGGCAGGCCAAAGGCTTCCCCGCCGACGAAGACGATGAAGCATTGCAAATGCGCTGTCTCGCCCACGGCCTTCGCAGCCGGGCTCGGGTGCTGGGTCGAAATCTGTGTCATGCCGCGGCCGATCCGATGACGGTTTTTTCCAGGTCGTTCTTGTGGAGATGGCGCAGTTCCAGAACGTCGCCCAGCATCTTGACGAGCGCGGGCCGATCGAACTTGCCGACCGCGCCACACATGCCGGATTCCCGCGCCGCTTGCAGAACCGTCGGCGCGGCATGTGCCGCCAGGGCGATGATCGGCAGGTCGCGATGGCGCGGTTCGCGCGTCAACCGGCGCGCCAACTCGTAGCCGCTCATCTGCGGCATGTCGGTATCTGTCACCACGGCGTCGAAGTGCGCGCCTTTTTCAAACATCGTCAGCGCTTCAGAGGCTGAAGCGGCGGTATTGACGCAGTAACCGGCGGCGATGATCAGCGGCGCCAGCATGTCGCGGAAGAATGGTTTGTCGTCGACGAGGAGGATATGGAACTGGTGGGCGACGCCGCGCGAATAGGCGTTCGGCCGGCCGATCTGCATGAAGTAGGTGGCATCGAGCACTTCGGCGATCTCGCCGCGAATCTCGGCTGTGCCGATGATGCCGGGCGATGTGCTCGCGATCTCGATGGTCAGGCGCGCCTCCACGACATCGATGATCTGCTCGATCAGCAGGCCCAGGCTCTCGCCGCCGATGCCGAGCACGAGAACTGGGTTGACCGCCTGAAGCTGGGCTTCAGTCGTGGAAAAGAGCGGCACGAGCGGCATCAGATGCGACTGGTGCTGAACGACCATGAGGCCGTCCGAGGTGCGGATATCCGCGGCGGGAATCGATTCGATCCGAACGACGAGCGACAGCGGCAGGGCCTTCAGAGCGCCCGCCCCCGCGCGGAAGAGAACGAAGCGCGTCGTCTCGTCCGCCGGCGTGAAAGTCTCGACGACGCGGCCGACCGTATAGTCGTTGGTGCGCTCGAAGCCCATGCGGGCCGCAATGCCGGTCGGGTCCAGGATCAGCACGACGGAGCCGTCGCCGAGGATCGTATGGCCGGAAAAAACCTCGAGCTCCGAGAGCGAACTGCCGAGCGGCTTGACGACGATTTCCTGCACGTCGGTCACGGCATCGACCAGAACGCCGAAGGCGCGGTTGTTGACGCGCATGACGATGACGAGATCGCCGGACGCGGGGCCGGAGCCGGAATCGATTTCAAGAATGGTGCTCAGCGCCACGACGGGCAGGATGTCTTCGCGCAGCCGCAGAACCAGGCTTCCCTGGAGGTCTTCAAGCGTGTGGATGCCGGCCTCGCCGAGGCCGACAGCCTCGACGACCGAATGTTGCGGCAAGGAGAAGCGATGACCGCAGGCCTCGACGATGAGTGCGGGCGTGATCGCCAGGGTGAGCGGAATCTTCAGCGTGAAGCTGGTGCCCTTGCCAGGCACCGTCGTCAGCGAGATCGCGCCGCCGATCGCTTCGATATTGTCGCGCACGATGTCCATCCCGACACCGCGACCCGAAATGCTGGTGACCGCGGCGGCGGTCGAGAAGTCCGGCGCGAAAATAAAACGGCCGACGTCTTCGTCGGAGAGTTCTTTGGCCTCGCTGGCGGACACGAGCCCTTTCGCGATGGCCTTGGCGCGAATTTTCTGCACGTCCAGGCCGCGGCCATCGTCGGAAACATCGATGGTGATATAGCCCGCTTCGTGGGTTGCGGCGACGCGGATGGTGCCTTCTTCCGGCTTGCCGAGCGCCAGCCGCTCCGCCGGGGTTTCGATGCCGTGGTCGGCGCAATTGCGCAGCAAATGCGTCAGCGGATCGCGAATGAGTTCGATGAGCTGGCGGTCGAGTTCGGTATCGGCGCCCTCTGTGACGAGATGCAGCTTCTTCTTCAGCTCGACGGCGAGCTCGCGCACGAGCCGGGGCAAGCTCGCGAAGAGGCGGCCGACGGATTGCATCCGCGCCCGCATCACGGCGTCTTGTAAATCCGTCGTCAGGCTGGAGAGGCGCTGCAACGGCGTCTTGATGACCGCATCGTCCTGATGGCGCGTAATCTCAAGGAGCTGATTGCGGGTCAGCACCAGCTCGGAGACGAGGAGCATGATGCGCTCAAGTGCGCTAACCGAGACGCGGATGGTCTCCGGCCGCGTTTGCGCGGGGGCGTGAGCGGGCGTGCGGATTTCCTTGCGCGTCGGGCCGGCCTTCTCATCTTCCGCCTTGTCAGCTTCCGCTTTGGCGGGTTCGATGGCGGCTGGGGCGGGCGCGGCCTCTCCCGGCTCGCGCGAGGAGGTTGAGAAGTCGGCATGGGTCTGCAAGGCGGCGATCAGATCATCGTCGGTGCCGCCGGGCTCTTTTCCCGTAGCGGCAAGGGCGGCAAGAATATTTTTTACGCGGTCGACCGCCGCCAATGTCAGCGACACGGTTTCGGCGGTCGCCGGTGCCCCGTCGCGCAATTTGCTGATCAGCGATTCAGTGACATGCGTCAGATGTTCGAGGCGGGGCAAACCGAGAAAGCCGCATGTTCCCTTGATCGTATGGAACAGACGGAAAATCCGGATGATCGCCTCGCGATCTGCCGGATCCCGCTCGAACAGTACCAATTGCTCGCCAGCGGCCTCGATATGCTCGCTCGTCTCGACGAGAAAATCGTTGAGCAGGTCGTCCATCGCTGCGCCAAATCTCCAGCCGAGGACAGGCCCGGCGCAGAACTATCGCGCAGAATGGGTTAAGGAGCGTTGAAAAAGACCGCAGACCGACCCGCCGGAAAGAGCGAACCGATTGATATTCAAATTTTATTTAGTTTTAATCAGGCCGTTGCATTGGCAAGAGCGGCGGTTGATGCGGGGCAGGCTTCGATCCGGACTTTTTCGGTTGTCGCCTCGACCGTCAGCGTCAGTTCGGCAGCCCGCGCGATAAGACCCGCATAAAAGGCCTGGATGCCATGCGCATCGACCTGGTTGTTCTCGGGCGTTCCGGCAAGAAGATGCGGAACATGACTCGCCAGGCGGGCATTGATGCCGGTGGCTTCGACATCGATGCGCGGGGTGGGCTCGCTTGTATCGACATTCACCGCGATCACGCCGCCGCGCGGGATTGCTGCGGCCGCGATCAGGCAAAGATTCAAGATCAACTTGACCTTGTCCTTCGCCATCAGCACGCGCGGAACGTTCCAGGCGAGCTTCGTGCGATCGTCCTCCAGGAGGCCGCGGGTCACCTTTTCGGCGTCGCCCGTATCTATCGCCGCGCCCGCAGAGCCTGCTGCGCCGAACGCCAGACGGCAGAATTGCAGCCGCGCTGACGCCGTGTGTGCGCTCTTCTTGACGAGGTCGAGCGCGAAGCCCCGCATCTCCGGATCTTTCTCCTCGTCGAGCATCTCGAGCCCGTTGACGATGGCGCCGACCGGGCTGATCACATCGTGGCAGACGCGCGAGCAGAGCAATGCGGCGAGGTCGAGAGGGCCGAGCGCGAATTCCGTCATGTTGCGTCCCTTGGATGATCCAACACGAGTCTGCGGTGATGCCGCGAAAGACTCTTTTTCTGGCGATGCCGGCGTCTAATCACGAACGCTGATGGCCGAATCCATTCTGTTGCGCTGCGGTAGATCGGCAGAAATTCTTCGCAGGTGCAAGATAAATCTCTGATCCATTCCAAAGGCAACCGGTCACGAATCGACTTGCGCGCCGATGGCATTTTGTTACACCCCGTGCCAATGTTTGCAAACATTGCGGCGTTGGGCCTTCAACAAGCCTTCGCAAGTTAATATGTCACTGGTCGGCGGCTCCGTGCAGCGCCGCCAGCGTGCGAGACCCGATGTCCGTTCAAATAACCCCAAAGCCGCTGAGTTTAAACTACCGGGCGATTGCGGAAGATTTCGCTGAACTCGCCGTGGCGGCGGGCGCCGCTGTCATGTTGTTTTACAACAGCGATAGCCATGCGCGCGAGAAGGGCGACACGAGCCCCGTTTGCGACGCCGATCTGGCAGGCGAGGCGGTTATTCTCGCCGGGCTTGCGGCACGCTTGCCGGATTTGCCGGTCATCTCGGAGGAGGCTGCGGCGGCCGGCGCCAAAGCGACCTGCGGGGATGCCTTCATCCTTGTCGATCCGGTTGACGGCACGCGCGAGTTCCTTGCCGGCAAGGGCGAGTTCACGGTCAATATCGGGCTCGTCGTGCATGGCGAGCCAAAAATTGGCGCCGTTTATGCGCCAGCTTTGGAACAGATGTGGCTCGCCGGCGATCATGCCGTGACTTTCCCCGTCGCACCTGGCGGAAAATTGCCGCCGCCCGAGCAGCGCCAGCGCATCCACACGCGCAAGCCGGATCAGGATGGGCTCATCGCGCTGACGAGCTGGTCGCATACCGATCCGCGCACCTCGGCGTTTCTGGAAAATCTGAACGTCAAACAGCGGCGCATGATCGGTTCGTCGCTCAAATTCTGCTCTTTGGCGGATGGCTCGGCCGACATCTATCCGCGCTTCGGTGCGACGATGGAATGGGATACGGCGGCGGGCGACGCCGTCCTGCGGGCTGCGGGCGGCATCGTGCTCGACCGCGACGGGCTGCCGCTGCGCTATGGCAAGGCGGCGACCAAATTCATGAACGGCTCCTTTGTCGCATGGGCTGATCCTGCCGCGATTCAGGCCACGCTTGGCGCAAGAAGGGCGTAATTTTCCGTTAACCATACTCGCGGAGAGTCGGCCGGTGATTCGTCGAATTTCGAGTCAGCGCAGCCCTCATGCGGGAGATGTTCATGCGCCCCACGTCGCGGCGGGAATTTACGACGAAACTGGCGTTGATCGCGGCCTCGAGCCTGGTTTGCGGCCTGCCCAAGCCCGCGCTTGCCCTCGACGAGGACGACAAGCCGGGCGAATTCACCGGCGATGAGCTGGTCCATGCCGGGCATCATTTTTTCGGCACGCTTTCGCGCGGCTTGGCCGAGGTCATTGAAGAGGCGACCCGGCGCTGGGGCCGGCCCAACGGCTATATTCTCGGCCAGGAGGCGGGCGGCGCCTTCATTGGTGGCCTGCGCTACGGCGAGGGCTTTATGTACACGCGCAATGCGGGCGATCTGAAACTCTTCTGGCAAGGTCCGTCGCTCGGCTTCGATGCGGGCGCCGATGGTGACCGCACGATGATGCTGGTCTACGGGTTGCCGGCCGTGAACGCCGTGTTTCAGCGCTTTGCCGGGGTCGATGGCTCGGCCTATTTCGTCGGCGGGTTCGGCATGACGGCGCTTACGGCCAACAATGTCGTGGTCGTGCCGGTTCGCACTGGCCTCGGGGCCAGACTCGGCGTCAACGTTGGCTATCTCAAATTCACGCCGCACCCGACCTGGAACCCGTTCTAACCGGCAGCCTAGCGACCTTCGGCACAGGCGGCGGCCCGACTTACGCCGCACTGAGGATTTTTGATCTCTATCGGCAGAGGTGCCATAGTCCGAGCAAGTCCTACCGGCGGGCGAAACGGCGTGATTGAACAGGCCATGATTTTTGCGCTTGGGTTCCTGGTCGCAGGGCTCATGGCGCTTGCCTTCGCGCCCGCGTTCTGGCGCCGCGCCCTGCGTCTGTCGCGGCGCCGGCTTGAGACGCAAGTCCCTCTGTCCGTTGAAGAAATTCTTGCGGACCGGGATCATTTGCGGGCCGAATTCGCGATCGAGCGGCGGCGTCTGGAAATTCGCACGGAGGAGGTCGTCGAGGCTCATGCCGCCGACCGCAGCGAATTGGGCCGGCGCGCGGCCGCGCTTCTGATGCTCCAGCAGACGATTGAAGTCCAGCGCGAGGAACTCCGCACGCATAGTCAGGCTCTGGCGAAAGCGGAGCAGGAGGTCGCCGCCCTTTCCAGCGAGCGCGGGGCCTTGACCGGCGCGCTTTATGACGCCGACGGCCTCTATCAAAAGAAACAGGAGGACCTCGCCAGGCTCAATCAGGCGCATCAGAGCTTGTCCGCGCTCGCCGACGAGCGGCTTGCGAGCCACGCTTCCGCCGATGCGCGCGCCGCCGGGCTCGAATTGCGGCTCGGCGATTTGAGCCGGACCTTGGTCGAGGCGGAAAAACGCTTCACCGAGCGTACCGCGCATGCGGCCCGGCTCAACGATGCCCTGGTCGTCGCGCGCAGCAATCTCGAGGTTCTCGAAGGCAATTACGCCGTCCTGCAAAAGAAGTTCGACGCCGGGACGGCGCGCGTGGCGCAGCTCGGCAAGGAGCTCGACGAGCTTCGCCAGCAGCGCGACATCGATCAGGGCAAGCTGCGCGCGCTCAACATCAAGATCGGCGTGCAGGAAGCCTCGCTGGAAGACGCCAAGGCGCGCGAGGCGAAGCTGTCTGAGCAGCGGGACCAGCAGATCGAAAGGCTGCGGGGATCGGAACGCGCCCTCGGCGAAAAATACGAGAATTTGCGCGCGGAATTTTCAGCGCTGCAGGGCGCACTGGATGTCGCGCGGCGACGTTGCGAGACCCTGGAGGCCGAGCTGTCGCGGGTGGGCGGGCGTGCCAAGCCCGCGCATGTGCCCGAAACGGGGGAGAGCGGCGCGGCGATCGTCCGGCTGGCTCCGGTGAACGGCGAGGCGCCTCCGGTGCGGGCGCCGGCGGAAGGCGAGTCGCAAGAGGTTCCCAATCTTGAGATGACAAACCAGACCGGAACCTGAGAATGGTCGAAGCGCGGCCTTGCAGGCGCCGGGATCGCGCGATAGAAGCCTGCTTCCCGCTCCCTTCGTCTAGCGGTCTAGGACGTCGCCCTCTCACGGCGAAAACAGGGGTTCGAGTCCCCTAGGGAGCGCCAAGGATTCCAGTGGCTGACGGCCGCGCGCTAAGCCTTGGTCCTGCGGCGGCGTAGGAACGAGATCACGAACAGCCCTCCGGCAGGCACGTGGAGGACGACGCCGAGCAAGGCGATCAGCGCGACCTCCGCGCCGGACAGCGCGCCGCGCGCCACCTCATGGACGAGCACGAAGACTGTAAAGGGAATGAACAAGACGAGACCGGTGACGAGCCCGGGATTGTAGATACGCAGCGCCATCCCGGCGGCGACATGAATAATGCCGTTGATCAATGTCAGCCCGATCCAGGCGAGGCCGAGCCACCGCAACGTCTCCGGAAACAGCGCGGCGAGCCCTATCGGCAGCCACACATAGCCGATATTGACGAGCGCGGTGCCGCCCATATCGACCGGCCAATTGTCGTTGCCGCTATGGAAGATGTGAGCGTCGGCGAATTGACGAAAGCCGCCGGGCCACAAGTGCTCCTCGATCTGATGAAAGAAATAGATCACGAGCAGCGCCGCGAACAAGGCGCGCTCGCTCAGGGGATCGTCGCGAAAAAGCGCGATCCACACCACGGCGCCGACGGCAGCGAGCACCGGCAGGGCCTTTTGCCAATTGGCGGAAATGCAAGAGACGATGGTCAACCGCACAGCCCCGGCAGATCGAATAAGCCTACCGGGGCATTATGTAACGATCAAGCGAAGTAGCTGTCGTCGAGCAGCATGTCCTCAAAGAACGCGCCGTAGCCAGCCGTCGGATGGCGGATGTGAATTTCCAGAACCCACAGCAACGGCGACGGCTTGAAATCGACCTCCGCCATCGGGCCATCGTAGATCGCGGCATGGGGAAAGTCCGAGAGCCGATGGCCGGAAAGGTCCATGTTCAGTTCCCAGCCCATCTTCTTCGCTTCCTCGATTGCGAATTCATAGAGTTCGCGGCCGCTCATGCCGGTCGATTCCCATTTCTTGCGCACGATGTGGAAAAGCTTCTTGGCGTCCTCGCCGCATTTTGCCATCTCCGGCGCGGTGCCGACGGTGAAGGTTTCGCCACCGTCGCCCTCGAACTCGCCCCAGACCGGGCCGATGTCGAGGAAGAAGATGTCGTTTTCCTTTAGTACGACTCCAGGGTCGGACGCCGCGCCGAAGGTCTTCAGCGTGTTGGGCCCAAAGCGGACATAGACATCATGCCAGCCGCGCACCATGTCGCCCTCGGCCAGAATTTCCTTGGCCATGGCCACGGCATCCTCTTCCACCATGCCCGGCTTACACTTGGCGGCGACGGCGTGGATAGTGGCACGCGTCTTCGCCCGCATCTCGAGCATCTTCTCCTTGAGAAAGGCCGGCCCGACGGCTTCCAACTGGCTCTGCTTGTCGAGGACTTCGTTCATGCTGAGGTCTCCTGTTAGGACTTCGGGTTAGGACTTGGGGGCGACGGGATAAGCGTTGAGCCGCAGGCCGGAGAGCGGCTCGGTCAAGATGATCTGGCAGGCGAGACGATGGGTCCGCGCATCCTCGCCGCGGGCGAGATAGCCGAGCAGCCGGATCTCATTCGTGGAAGGCTCCGGTAAGGCATCAAGCCCAGCTTCCACCGACACGCGGCACGCGCCGCAGATTCCGCGGCCCTTGCACACTGTCGCCAGCGCCACACCGGACCTTTGACAGGCGGCAAGCACGCTTTCGTCCGGTAGTGCGCTGACCGCCGCGCCGTTCAGGAAAAACTCAACCATCGCCAGGGGTTCCGCGAACGGCTGGATTGTCGCGCTGCCGTCGCTGCCGGTGGAGTGCGGCGTGCCACACGGCGAGGCGGAAGGGTCATCGGTCAGCATGTCTATTTTTAGGGACAGAACTGGCTCCGCAGAAACGTCCAGTCTTGTTATTCATGCTGGGCCAGAAAACGCCCGGCAAAGCCGGAGCGGAAATTTTTACAAGATCGACCGGCCCGGCACCGTGCGGTGACCCGCGCGGGCCGTCGATTTATGAGCGCTTGGAGGGTGGCAGACTCAGATGCGCCGAACCGCGCCCTCGGAGGCGCTGGTCGTCATCGCGGCATAGGCCCTCAATGCTCGCGAGACGGCCCGCTTGCGTGGCTCGGCCGGCTGCCATCCCTGCTGATCCTGGATCGCGCGGCGTGCCGCCAGCTCATCTTCGGCGACGACGAGATTTATGCGGCGGTTGGGAATGTCGAGCTCAATCAGATCGCCGTCCCGAACAAGGCCGATGGTGCCGCCCTCGGCCGCTTCGGGCGAGACGTGACCCACGGAAAGCCCGCTCGATCCCCCCGAAAACCGGCCATCGGTGACGAGCGCACAGAGTTTTCCGAGACCTTTGGATTTCAGATAGCTTGTCGGATAGAGCATTTCCTGCATTCCAGGGCCGCCGCGCGGGCCTTCGTAGCGGATCACCACCACGTCGCCGGGCTTGACCTTGCCGGCGAGAATGCTGTCCACAGCCGCGTCCTGGCTCTCGAACACGCGGGCCGTGCCGGCGAATTTGAGAAGCGAATCGTCAACGCCCGCCGTCTTCACGATGCAGCCATCCGCCGCGAGGTTGCCATAGAGCACGGCGAGGCCGCCGTCCTGCGAGAAAGCGTGCTCCTTGTCGCGGATCGCGCCGTGCTCCCGGTCGAGATCCAGCGCGTCGTAATAGCGATCTTGCGAGAATGCCGTTTGCGTCGGAACGCCGCCGGGCGCCGCGCGATAGAAGGTTCGCACGGAATCGCTCTTGGTGAGCCGAACGTCCCAACGTTCCAGGGCCTCGGCGAGCGTCGATGAATGGACGGTGCGCACGTCCGCCTGGATCAATCCGGCGCGGTCGAGCTCGCCCAATATCGCCATGATACCGCCGGCGCGATGAACGTCCTCCATATGCACGTCGGACTTCGCCGGGGCGACTTTGCAGAGGCAGGGCACGCGCCGCGACAGGCGATCGATATCCGTCATGGAAAATGGAATTTCGGCCTCGCGCGCGGCGGCGAGCAGATGCAGCACCGTATTGGTCGAACCGCCCATCGCGATGTCGACCGTCATCGCGTTCTCGAAGGCGGTGAAGTTGGCGATCGCGCGCGGCAGCACGCCGGCATCGTCCTGCTCGTAATAACGGCGGCTCAAATCGACGATGAGATGCGCCGCCTCGACGAAAAGACTTTTGCGCGCCGCGTGTGTCGCGAGCGTCGAACCGTTGCCGGGCAGCGAAAGGCCAAGCGCCTCGGTGAGGCAGTTCATCGAATTGGCGGTGAACATGCCGGAACACGATCCGCACGTGGGGCACGCCGAACGCTCGATGACTTTGACATCTTCGTCGCTCACGCGGTCATCGGCCGCCGCGACCATCGCGTCGACCAGATCCAACGCGGCCTGCTTGCCATGCAGCACGACTTTGCCCGCTTCCATCGGACCGCCCGACACAAAAACCGTCGGGACGTTGAGCCGCAGCGCCGCCATCAGCATGCCGGGCGTGATCTTGTCGCAATTGGAGATGCAGACCATCGCGTCGGCGCAATGCGCGTTGACCATATATTCGACGCTGTCGGCGATCAGCTCGCGCGACGGAAGCGAATAAAGCATTCCATCGTGTCCCATCGCGATCCCGTCGTCGACGGCGATGGTATTGAATTCCTTCGCGACTCCGCCGGCCTTTTGAATTTCGCCGGCGACGAGCTGGCCGAGGTCCTTCAGGTGCACGTGACCCGGGACGAATTGGGTAAACGAATTGACCACGGCGATGATCGGCTTGCCGAAATCTTCATCCTTCATGCCCGTCGCCCGCCAAAGACCGCGAGCGCCGGCCATGTTGCGGCCGTGGGTCGTCGTGCGCGAACGATAGGGGGGCATCATGTTCTCCGGACGCCAGGTGAATTCTGGAACGTGCTGTTAGCACAGCCCGGGGCGGAATATGACAATATCTTTGAGTCCTTGCCAGCCAAGCCTAAGCCCGCCCGTCGCGCGGGGTAGAGGGAGAACGCGCGGAAGCCTGGCCGGGGCCAGGCTGAGAAATTGCTTATTTTGCTGAATGGGAGAAGGTGGACCCGCGCTTCAGAGCAGCAGCGGTGCGTCCGGATATGGCCCGCAGGCGAGGGTCGCGGCGTGGCAAGCACGCCGCGACAAGTGCATCAGGCGGCGGCCGAAACGCTGCTTCCCGTCGATACGGAAGCGATCGTCTTCAGAACCCGCGAAGCGATCTGGTAGGGGTCGCCCTGGGAGTTCGGGCGGCGATCCTCAAGATAGCCCTTGTAGTCGTTTTTGATGAAGCTGTGAGGCACGCGGATGGACGCGCCGCGGTCCGCGATGCCGTAGCTGAACTCGTGGATCGAGGCGGTCTCGTGCTTGCCGGTGAGGCGCATGTGATTGTCCGGGCCGTAGACGGCGATGTGCTCCTCGCGGTTCGCATCGAAGGCGGCCATCAGTTTCTCGAAATACTCCTTGCCGCCGGTCTCGCGCAGATAGGTCGTCGAGAAGTTGCAATGCATGCCCGAGCCGTTCCAGTCGGTGTCGCCGAGCGGCTTGCAGTGGTACTCGATATCCACGCCATACTTCTCGGTCAGGCGCTGCAGCAGATAGCGGGCAACCCACATTTCGTCAGCGGCCTTCTTGGAGCCTTTGCCGAAAATCTGGAATTCCCACTGGCCCTTCGCCACTTCGGCATTGATGCCCTCGTGGTTGATGCCGGCATAAAGGCAGAGATCGAGATGCTCTTCGACGATCTTGCGGGCGATGTCGCCGACGTTCTTGAAGCCGACGCCGGTGTAATAGGGGCCTTGCGGCCCGGGATAGCCGGCCTCCGGGAAGCCGAGCGGACGGCCGTCCTTGTAGAAGAAATATTCCTGCTCGAAGCCGAACCATGCGCCCGGATCGTCCAGAATCGTGGCGCGGCCGTTCGACGGATGGGGGCTGCCATCGGGCAGCAGAACTTCGCACATTACGATCGCGCCATCGGTGCGCGCGCCGTCCGGATAAACCGCAACCGGCTTGAGCACGCAGTCCGAACTATGACCTTCGGCCTGCTTCGTCGAAGAGCCGTCGAAACCCCAGAGCGGCAGCTGGTCGAGCGCCGGGAATACGTCGAATTCCTTGATCTGGGTCTTGCCGCGCAAGTTCGGCACGGGCGTATAGCCGTCGAGCCATATGTACTCGAGCTTGTACTTCGTCATCACAAAGTTTCCTCTTTACGGCGAAGGTTAGATTAGAAGGCCGTTATCTTTACCGGCGGGGGAATGCTTGTTCTTTAAGCACGAACGCCATTTTTAAGCACTTTTTATGCCAGTGAGGCCGACCCCGGCCACGGTCTGGACTGCATAAGACGCATTTTTGATATTGCGCAAGTCGTGGCAACGAGATTGTTGGGTAATTGGCCGCAACCGGAGGCCAGCTCAGGCGTTGGGCTAGGGCGCGAAGGGCCGCGAGAGGCATTGAAAATGCCTTGGATCGTGACGATCTGACTTCAAAATCTGCATTTCGCCTAAAAGGTGGTAATCTCAGCTGAGAGTCGCCGGTGGAATGTCAATCTGCTCACGTTGAGCGAAATGAATTGAGATACGCGATGGAACCGAACTCTTATTCTGGCTCTGCCAAGATTTTCGCTTTCCCGTCCGGCGGACGAGATGCGGAGAGCACGCGACGCGAAGAAGCCGGCCTCAAGGAGAATGGGGTCTTGACGGCCTCCCTCGGCAGCGGCTGGTATCACGAGTCCGCGATGCAGGCGGACGTGGCTCCTGTCTATAGCTCACATAGCACGCCTTGGTGGGCCGAAGCCGAGCACGAGTCGCAGGCGAAGGGTTTCGCGAACCGCGCTTTTTAAGCGTATCGGACTTCCTTCAAGCTACCGCTAGCCGCCAAAGATGGACCAGCCCATCCTTCGGGTGAGCATTTCGAGCGCAATCCGCCCGAGGTGCGAATTGCCTGAAGCGTCGAGCCCCGGCGACCAGACGGCGATCGAAGCTGCGCCGGGCGCGATGGCGAGGATGCCGCCGCCGACGCCGCTTTTGCCGGGCAAGCCGACGCGATAGGCGAATTCGCCCGAACCATCGTAATGCCCGCATGTCAGCATGATGGCGTTGATGCGCCGCGCGCGCTCCGGTTGGACGACCGAGAGCCCGGTCGCGGGATTGCGCCCCTGATGCGCCAGAAAACGTCCGGCCAGGGCGAGCTGGCGGCACGTCATCGCAATCGCGCAATGGTGGAAATAGACCCCGAGCGTGAAATCCACCGGGTTTTCGAGCACGCCGAAGGATTTCATGTAATTGGCCAGCGCCCGGTTGCGAAAGCCGGTGCGATCCTCGGAGGCCGCCACCGCCCTGTCGATTGTGATCGACGGATCGTCGGCGAGAAACTGCATGAATCGCAGGATTTCGCCCAGCGCCTCGCGCGGCTGGTGGCCGGAGAGGATCACATCCGTCACCGCAATCGCCCCGGCGTTGATGAATGGGTTGCGCGGTATGCCGCGCTCGCGCTCCAACTGGACGATCGAGTTGAAGGGAGTTCCAGATGGTTCCCGGCCGACACGTTGCCACAACCGGTCGCCGACCATGCCAAGGGCGAGCGTCAACGTGAAGACTTTTGAGATGCTCTGGATGGAAAAGGGCAGATCGGCGTCGCCGCCGCAGGCCAGCTCGCCCTCCGCGTCGGCCACAGCCAGCCCGAAAGCATTTGGATCGACGTGGGCGAGCTCGGGAATGTAATCCGCGACCGTGCCGCGATCCGGTCTCTGCCGCATCTCTGCGGCGATGTCTTTTACAACAGAATCAAGCTTCGACATAAGGCTCCAATCCCGCCCTGGCGGCGGCGCGCATCCGCAATTTCTGTGCCGCACAAGCCCGGTAAGCTTGATCGAAATCAAGAGATTTTCGCCCGAATACGCTTTAATTGTTGCGTCGCACATATGCGGTTCGGACGGCGTCTGATTTTTGTCGGCGCGCGATGCAAGTGCATAGGTCGAGTGCATAGGTTTTACGCGATGCCGAAAGATATCGATACGACGGCGGCGCCGTCCGCTCCTTCAAGCAGTCAGGCTCAACCGCTTGAAGGCGAGGTGTTGCCGGCGGCAAAAGAGCTGGCGCCGCTTCCCGCCGATCATCCCGCCGATCATCTTCCCGCCAACGTCCGTGCGCGCCGGTCCCGGCGCTGGCGCTGGATTGCCGTTGCCGTGCTGCTGGCCGCCGGCGCGGCAGGTGGCGGAATCTACTGGAAATATTTTCGCGCGCCGCCGTGGCCCACGGGCATTGTTTTCAGCAACGGCCGCGTCGAGGCTGAAGAGATCGACATCGATGCGAAGTTCGCTGAGCGAGTCGCCCAGCTTCTCGTCGATGAAGGCGATGTCGTCTCGCCCGGCCAGATCGTGGCGCGGATGGATATTCGCGACGTTCAAGCCTCACTCAGCAGGGCCGAGGCGCAGGTGCTGGAGGCGCAGGAAACATTCAACGAGGCCAAGGCGAATGTTTCCGATACGACGGCGCAGTTGAAACTCGCGAAGCAGGAGTTCGATCGCACGACTGCGCTTGTCGCGCGCGGTTTTGCGACCTACGAGCTTCTCGACCAGCGCCAGCAGGCGCTCATGAGCACGACGGCGGCGCTCGCGGCGGCAAACAATCGTGCCGGGGAGGCGGATCGCGCGCTCGATGCCGCCAAATTCGAGGTCGATCTCTACAAGGTGAACATCGCCGACGATACGCTTGTTTCGCCGACGGTCGGGCGCATCCAGTATCGCATTTCCAACGTCGGCGAGGTTCTGCCCGCGGGCGGCAAAGTCTTCACGATGCTCGACTTCACCGATGTCTATATGGACGTTTATCTGCCGACCGCGGATGCCGGCCGCGCGCGCGTCGGCGACGATGCACGCATCGTACTGGACGCCTTTCCGAAATTCGTTATCCCCGCGCATGTGTCCTTCATCGCGACGCAGGCCCAGTTCACGCCCAAGGCCGTCGAAACGAAGGACGAGCGCGACAAGCTGATGTTCCGTGTGAAAGTGCGCATCGACAAGTCCTTCCTGGCGCCGCGGATCGCGCGTATCCGCACAGGCTTGCCGGGCGTCGCCTATGTACGGGTTGATAGTAACACCGAATGGCCGGCGTCGCTGCGGTTGACGGCAGCGCGATGACAGGACGCCAGCCGGTCGGCACGTTCGAGGACGTTTCTCTCGTCTATGGCAAGGTCGTCGCGCTCGACGACATGACGCTCGCTATTCCAAGCGGCTGCACCGTCGGCCTGATTGGTCCGGACGGAGTCGGCAAGTCCTCGCTTCTCGCGCTTCTCGCTGGCGTCCGGAAGATGCAGACGGGCACGGTCGATGTCCTCGGCGGAAATATCGGCGACCGGCGCCATCGCGAGGCGATTTGCGCGCGTATCGCCTACATGCCGCAGGGTCTGGGCAAGAATCTCTATCCGGATTTGAGCGTCTACGAGAATATCGCCTTCTTTAGCCGGCTTTTCGGCCAGTCGAATGAAGAGCGCGAAGAACGGATCGCGGCGCTGCTGATCGCGACGGGGCTGGAAGATTTCCGCGACCGCCCCGCCGGCAAACTCTCCGGCGGCATGCGGCAGAAGCTCGGGCTCTGTTGCGCACTCATTCATGATCCGGACTTGCTGATCCTCGACGAGCCGACGACCGGTGTCGACCCGCTGTCACGCCGTCAGTTCTGGACGCTGATTTCGGGGATGCGCGCCGGGCGGCCGGAGATGAGCGTCGTCGTTGCTACCGCCTATATGGACGAGGCCGAGCAATTCGACTGGCTGATCGCCATGGATGCCGGCCGGCCGCTGGCCGAAGGAACAGCAGCCGACTTCAAGAAGCGCACCGGCTCGGCGACGCTGGAAGAAAGCTTCATCGCGCTTCTGCCGGAAGAGCGCCGCCGCGGTCACGCGGCTTTCACGATTCCGCCGCGGGCGGCGGGCGATACCGAACCTGTCATCGTCGCCCGGGGTCTGACGCGGCAATTCGGCGATTTCACCGCCGTCGATCACGTCGATTTCACGATCGAACGTGGCGAGATTTTCGGTTTTGTCGGGTCGAACGGCTGCGGCAAGACCACGACCATGAAAATGCTGACCGGCCTGCTGCCCGCGAGCGAGGGCACGGCGTTGCTGTTTGGGCACGAAATCAATGCGACCGACATGGCCGCCCGCTATCAGGTCGGCTACATGTCGCAGGCGTTCTCGCTCTACAGTGAGCTCACCGTCTCACAAAACCTAGTCTTGCACGCGCGCCTGTTTCACCTCTCGCATGCGCAGAGCCGTATCGATGAGCTGATCTCGCAATTCGGGCTGACGAATTATCTCAATCAGCGTGCGAGCGATTTGCCGCTCGGCATCCGCCAGCGTTTATCGCTCGCCGTCTCGATCGTGCATCGGCCGAAGCTGCTCATCCTCGATGAGCCGACCTCCGGCGTCGATCCTCTGGCACGCGACGAATTCTGGCAGAGGCTGAGCGATCTGTCCCGCAAGGATGGCGTGACGATCTTTGTCTCCACCCATTTCATGAACGAGGCTGCGCGCTGCGACCGGATCGCGCTGATGAACGCCGGCAAGGTCCTGGCGATGGGAGTCCCGGCGGATCTAGTGAAGGCGCGGGGGTTCACCACGCTGGAAGATACTTTCATCGATTACCTCGAAAAAGCCCAGCAGGAACGGTCCACATCGACGTCCCTTACCGGTGTCGTGACGCACACGCGCCCGGCAGCGCCCACCGAAGCGAGCTGGTTCAGCCTGCGTCGTCTCTATGCCTATGCGATGCGCGAGGCGCTGGAACTCGTCCGCGATCCGATCCGCATGGGCTTTGCGCTGCTGGGCACGGTCTTCCTCATGGCGATTTTCGGCACCGGCATTTCGACCGATGTGGACAATCTGTCATTTGCAGTGCTCGACCGCGACAATTCGCACGAAAGCCGGACCTATCTCGAGGAGCTGCGCGGTTCGCGCTATTTCATCGAAAAGCCGCCGATCGTGAATGAGGCCGATCTCGAACGGCGCATGCAGACGGGCGATACATCCGCCGCAATCGAGATTCCTCCCGACTTCGGCCGCCTGCTCAAGAAGGGCGCGCCGACGGAGGTCGGCGCCTGGGTCGATGGGGCGATGCCGTTTCGCGCCGAGACGATCCGCGGCTATCTGATCGCCGTCCATGCGCAATTTCTCTCCGACTATGCGGTTCGCAACGGACTTGCGCCCGACGTGACGACCGATGATTTCTACGACGCGCGGCGCAGCAACAATTTCACGATGTTCGTACCGAACAATCCTTTCGCGGCCGCGCCGGCGCGGATCGAGGCGCGGTTCCGCTACAATCAGAATTTCGACAGCATCTACGCTCAGGTCCCCGGTACATTGGCATTGCTGCTTGTCGAAATTCCCGCGATCTTGATGGCGCTCTCGATCGTCCGTGAGAAAGAGCTGGGCTCCATCATCAATCTTTATGTGACGCCGGTCAGCCGCGTCGAATTTCTCCTCGGGAAGCAGCTTCCCTATGTCGCCGTCGCGATGATAAATTTCGGGCTCATGTGCCTGATGGCCATTTACTTGTTCAATGTGCCCTTGAAGGGAAGCTTTTTGACGTTGGCTTTCGCGGCATTCCTTTATGTCATCGCGACGACCGGAATCGGGATGCTGATTTCGGCGTTTTGCTCGACGCAGATCGCGGCGCTTTTCGGCGCCGCGATTCTGACCGTTCTGCCGGCGACGCAGTTCTGCGGCATGTTGGTGCCGGTCTCGTCTCTGGAAGGTTTTGCTGCGGTCATGGGCCGCGGTTTTCCAATGACCTATTTCCTTCGGGTCAGCGTCGGCACATTTACGAAATCGCTTGGTTTTGCCGATCTCTATCAGAACATTTTCGCCGTCGCCGTCTTTATTCCGATCCTTACCATCGCGAGCGTCCTGCTGCTTCCGAAGCAGGAATCCTGAAGAGGTTTGAATGGGTCTGTCGCTCAGCAATATCTTCTGGCTTGGGACGAAGGAGCTGCGCAGCTTTTTTAGCGACGCGGTGTTGCTCGGTCTCGTCATTTACGCATTTTCGCTGGCCGTCTATGTGCAGGCGCACAGCAATGCGCAAGAGGTTCATAACGCCTCGATTGGTGTCGTCGATCAGGACAATTCATATTTGTCGCGGCAGATGATCTCGTCTTTCCTGCCGCCGTATTTCAAGAAGCCGGTGGCGGTTTCCTATAGCGATGTCGATCATCTTCTCGACGTTGCGGCCTATACGTTCATCATCATCATTCCACCGCATTTCGAAACCGACGTCCTCGGCGGCAGAGCGCCCGAAATTCAGCTCAATATCGATGCGACAGCTATGGTTCAGGCCGGGCTCGGGTCGGGCTATATCGAGCAGATTCTGTCCGCCGAGATCCAGAAATACGTCAATCGCAACGAGGGGACGTATCTCTCGCGATCCCAGAATGTCACGACGACGCCGGTCACGCTTTCCGTCCGCGTGATGTATAATCCGAACATCAACACCGCGTGGTTTACGAGCGTCATGGGTATCGTCAATAATGTCACGATGCTTGCGATCATTCTCGCGGGCGCTGCCGTTGTGCGCGAGCGCGAACATGGGACAATGGATCATCTGCTCGTCATGCCGGTGACACCGTTCGAGATCGCGATGTCGAAAATCTGGGCGAACGGGCTTGTGATCACGCTTGCAGTCGCCCTGTCGCTCGAAATCATCGTCAAGTGGATTCTGCATATTCCGGTGATCGGCTCGGTCCCGCTTTTCATTGCAGGCGCCGCAACTTATCTTTTCTTTTCGACCTCCGTCGGCATTTTCCTCGCGACCATCGCGCGGACCATGCCACAGCTCGGGCTCCTCTATATTCTCGTCGCCTTTCCGATGAACATCCTTTCGGGCAGCAACACGCCGCTCGAATCCATGCCCTATCTGATGCGCACGATCATGCAATTCTCGCCCTCGACGCATTTCGTTTCGTTTGCCCAGTCCATCCTGTTCCGGGGCGCGGGCTTCTCCGTCGTCTGGCGGGATTATCTCTATGTCGCCTTCACCGGCGGACTCTTCTTGTTTCTTGCCTTGCTGCGCTTCAGGACCTCCGCCGCTCAATCCTCATGAACCTTTGAACCGCGCCATGCCGCTTTCAACAACCATATTGGACGATCGTGTGGACGCCGCCGCAGATGGCGCCTGGACGTCGGACGAAGCCGCGGCGCTCGAGCCGCAGATCGAGACATTGCTGGCCTCGCGCAACACCCGTGCGCTGTCGCTCGATCTTCACGGGCTGAGTGAGATCGATACGTTTGGCGCTTGCCTCCTGGAGAGGCTGACGCTCAAATGGCGTGAAGCCGCTCCTGTCGAAGTCAGCGGCCTGCCGCCACGTTTTCGCGGGCTGATGGCAGAAGTCGAGCGCGTCGAGACAATTCCGGATGTTCCGGTCCGGCGGCGTCGGGAATTCCCGGTTCTTGAGCCGATCGGGCGGGCCATTTTTGCGGCCTTCGCCTATATCGCGACATTCCTGAATATGCTCGGGGCGGTTGTCGCCGCGCTCTTGCGGGTCATCGCGAATCCGCGGCGGATGCGCTTTACGTCGCTCGTCGCGCAACTGGATCGCGTCGGCCTGCGTGCCATTCCCATCATTCTGCTCATTACCGTTCTGATCGGCGGGATCATTCAGCAGCAAAGCATATTCCAGCTCCGCAAATTCGGCGCAGAGAGCTATGCGGTGAACCTCACCGGCATATTGGTGCTGCGCGAGATTGGCGTCCTGCTCGTCGCGATCATGGTCGCGGGCCGCTCCGGCAGCGCCTATACGGCGGAGCTCGGCTCGATGAAAATGCGCGAGGAAATCGACGCGCTGCGGACAATGGGCCTCGATCCGGCCGAGGTGCTCATTCTGCCGCGCCTGCTGGCGCTGGTCATCGCTCTGCCGATCCTGGGCCTCATCGGCGGGATCGCAGCGCTTTTCGGGGCGGGACTCGTCGGCTGGATTTACGCCGGCATAAGCCCGGCGATTTTCATGGCGCGGTTGCATGATGCAATTTCGGTCACGCATTTCGAGGTCGGTATGTACAAGGCGCCGTTCATGGCGCTGGTCATTGGAATCGTCTCGTCGATCGAGGGATTTGCCGTCAAAGGCAGCGCCGAATCGCTCGGCGCGCAGACAACGACCTCCGTCGTGAAATCGATTTTCCTCGTCATCCTGCTTGACGGATTCTTTGCGATGTTCTTCGCCTGGATGGGTATGTAAGGCATGACCGCGGCGACGACGACACCGGCCATTCGCGTGCATGATCTCACCGTCGGTTTCGGCGACCAGATCGTGCTCGACCATCTGTCGCTCGATGTCCGGCGTGGCGAGGTTCTCGGTGTCGTCGGCGCGTCGGGCGGCGGCAAGACGGTTCTCATGCGGACGATCATCGGCCTTTTGCCCAAGCGCGGCGGCAGCATCACGATTCTGGATGTCGATCGCGATCACGTCCAGCCGGAGGCGATTCGCCTGATCGAACGGCGATGGGGCATTTTGTTTCAGCAGGGAGCGTTGTTCTCATCGCTCACGGTGCGCCAGAATGTCGAATTCCCGATGCGGGAATATCTCGATATTTCCGACGGGCTGCGCCAGGAAGTCGCTCTCGCCAAGCTCAAAATGGTCGGCCTCTCCGCGAGCGATGCGGAAAAGTTTCCGGCTGAGCTTTCCGGCGGCATGACCAAGCGCGTGGCCTTGGCGCGCGCTTTGGCGCTCGATCCGGAGATTGTCTTTCTCGATGAGCCGACCTCAGGGCTCGATCCGATTTCCGCCGGCGAATTCGATGCCTTGATCAAGACGTTGCAACAGACGCTCGGTCTCACCGTGTTCATGGTCACGCATGATCTCGACAGTCTCAACACGGTCTGCGACCGCATCGCGGCGCTTGCCGACGGCAAGGTCGTCGCCGAAGGGCCCATGTCCGTCATGTTGGCCTGCGAGCACCCCTGGGTGAAATCCTATTTCCAAGGCAAACGCGCACGCGACGCGGAAGCCTCCGCATCACGAGGACATTGAGACGGCACATGGAAACAAGCGCACGCTATATTCTCGTCGGGCTCTTTACCCTCATCGCGATCGTGGTGGGCTTCTGCTTCGTTTATTGGCTCAACAATAATGGCGCGGTCGGTGAGCGCGAATCCTATCAGATCCACTTTCTGGGGCCGGTATCCGGCTTGCAGAACGGAGCCGCGGTACAGCTCAACGGCATTCACGTCGGCGAAGTGACCAGTCTGCGCCTCGACAAAGATAATCAGGTCGTTGCGACGATTGCCATCCTCAAAGGCATGACGTTGCGCGCCGACACGGGCGTGAGCGTCGATTTCCAGGGCTTGATGGGCACGCCGCTGATCTCGCTGAAGGGCGGCAGCCCCGGTTCGCCGGTGCTCGTCCCCAATCCGCAAAAGCCGCCTGTCTTGGAGGCCGATGTCAGCGCCGGGCAGGATTTGACTCAGACGGCGCGCGGCACGTTGAACCGCATCGACAAGATCCTCGAGGACAATGCGGCCCCGATCAAGGATACGATCGGCAGCCTCAAGACCTTCTCGGCGGCACTGGCGCGCAATTCGAATCGGGTCGATACGATTCTGGCCGGCCTCGAAAAGATGACCGGCGGCAGCCCCGCGGAACAGCCAAAGCCGATCTACGATCTCGCCGTCGATGCTGCCGCGATTCCGCATATTAACGTCAAGGATCAATTCTCGGTGCCGGAGCCGACCGCCGTGCTCGCGCTCGATACGCAGCGGATGTTGACCCGCTCGGACAGCGGCCAGATCGCCCAGTTCGGCAATGCGCAATGGAGCGACAACATTCCGAAATTGCTGCAAGCGAAGCTGGTGCAGGCACTCGCACAGGCCGGTGTCGAGGCGCAGGCGACGACGCCGGATCAGGCCGCCACCGCTACGGGGCCTCAACTTGTCATCGACCTGCAAAACTTTGCGCTCACGACGGGTCCCCAGCCGACCGCGGAGATCGCCTTCTCGGCGAAGATCGTATCGGCAACAGGCAAGATCGTCGCGACCCGGGACTTTCATGCGGCAGCCCCAGCGGCCGGCACGGATGTCGCGGCGAGCGTTGCGGCTTTCAACAAGGCCTTCTCGGATGTGGTCCGCAGCCTCACGACCTGGGTGGGGGCGGCAAACTGAAGGCTGGCCGGCCTATTGAGCAGAGTGCGGAATTGAGGTCGAGGGATGTCGCGTCCGATTTGGCTCAAGCCTCCGTTGTTTTTGCGCTCGCAGCAGCATCATGTCGGGCCGCGGGTCTACGCGCCCGGGAGGCCGCGGCTGGCACTCCCGGCCGATTCTCTCGAACTGACGGTCGCGGCGATCGTTCTGGCCTTGGCTGCGATGCTGGCCTACGGAATCAGCGAGGTTTTCGCGCCGGTCTCGAGCCTTAAGGCGATCTCGCTCGATCCCTTGCGCCTGCCGGAATATGCCGTGCGCACCGTGTTGCGCATGCTCGCGGCCATGGGCGCCTCGCTTCTGTTCACGCTGGTCTACGGAACGCTGGCTGCCAAAAGCCGGCGCGCGGAAGTCGTGCTTGTCCCGCTGCTCGACATTCTCCAGTCGGTGCCCGTGCTCGGCTATCTTTCCTTCACCGTGGTGTTCTTCGTCGGGCTCGCGCCGCATTGGGTGCTGGGGCTCGAACTGGCGTCGATTTTCGCGATCTTCACCAGCCAGGCGTGGAACATGGCGTTCAGCTTCTTCCAGGCGCTGCGCACCCTTCCGGTCGATCTCGACGAGGCGAGCCGCGCCTTCGGCTTCTCCGCCTGGCAACGATTCTGGCGGCTTGAATTTCCTTTCGCGGTGCCCGGCCTCGTCTGGAACATGATGATGAGCATGTCGGGAGGCTGGTTTTTCGTCGTCGCTTCGGAGGCGATCACCGCGGACCAGCGCCAGATCGCGCTGCCGGGCATAGGTTCCTATGTGGCGCTGGCAATCGCGCAGCGGAATCTGCTTGCCATCGGCTTTGCGATCGCGGCGATGACGATCGTCATCCTGATCTACGATCAATTGCTCTTCCGGCCGCTCGTCGTCTGGGCCGATCGATTTCGCGTCGAACAGACCGCATCGCAAAGCACGCCGCATTCCTGGTTTCTGGAATTGCTGCGGCACTCGCATCTGGCACGGGCCGCGGCCGTGCCGGCATCGTTCTGCCTGCGGCGGCTGTTCCGCGCGCGGATCCTCAACATCATTCCGACGTCGCGCCCCCTGGCTGTCCGTTCGCGCGCGTCAAAGGCGGTCGATGACCTTTGGTATATTTTCGTCGCCGTCGCGTCCCTCGGGATTGCCGCGATCATCGTCCGCTTCATCGCGCAGGGAGCAGGGTGGAGCGATGTCTTCACGGTGGTGCGGCTCGGCACATATACGCTGCTGCGCGTCGTGGTCCTGATCGTTCTGGCATCGCTGATCTGGGTGCCCGTCGGCGTGGTGATCGGCTTGCGGCCGAAGCTTGCCGAGCGGGTTCAGCCGCTGGCGCAATTTCTCGCGGCCTTCCCGGCCAATCTGCTCTTTCCGCTGTTCGTCATTCCGATCGTCAGGTTCAACCTCAATACCGACATCTGGCTGACGCCGCTGATGATCCTCGGAACGCAATGGTACATTCTGTTCAATGTCATCGCCGGCACGACAGCCCTGCCGACTGACCTTTTGGAGGCGGCCGACAACTTTCGCTTCCACGGCTGGCAATGGTGGCGGATCGTCATTCTGCCGGGAATTTTTCCCTACTACATCACCGGCGCGATCACGGCCTCGGGCGGCGCGTGGAACGCCAGCATTGTCGCCGAAGTCGTTTCCTGGGGACACGACCGGCTCTTCGCGCACGGCCTTGGCGCCTATATCAGTCAGATGACCGCGCAGGGCGATTATCCGCGCATCGTCCTCGGCATCGCGACCATGTCCGCCTTTGTCGTTCTGTTCAATCGCCTGTTGTGGCGACCCCTTTATGCCTACGGCGAGCGCCGGTTCAGGCTGGATTGAGACGTGTCATGAGCAAGACAGGTGAAACAAGCGCCGCGACCGGCGATGTCGAACTCGACATCCGCCACGTCCGGCAGACCTATGCGCGCACGTCCGGGGCGCCGCTTCTCGTCCTCGACGATATCAACCTGACACTTCGGGAAGGCGAAATCGTCGGCCTGCTTGGCCGTTCCGGATGCGGAAAATCGACGCTGCTGCGCCTCGTCTCCGGCCTCGCGGCGCCGGCCTCCGGCGAGGTGCTTTATCGGGGCAAGGCTGTCGATGGCCCGGTCGATGGAATCGCAATGGTCTTCCAAACCTTCGCCCTGTTTCCCTGGCTGACAGTGCTGCAAAACGTGCAGGCCGGGCTCGACGCGAAGGGCGTTCCGGAAGAGGAGGCGCGCAAGCGGGCTCTTGCGGCCATCGAGCTTATCGGCCTCGATGGATTCGAGGGCGCCTATCCGCGCGAACTTTCCGGCGGCATGCGTCAGCGCGTCGGTTTCGCACGCGCGCTCGTCGTCGATCCGACGGTTCTGTTGATGGACGAGCCGTTTTCCGCGCTCGACGTGCTCACCGGCGAGACCTTGCGCGGCGACTTCATGGACCTCTGGGTCGCCGGACACCTGTCGATCAAATCGCTCCTTCTGGTGACGCACAATATCGAGGAGGCGGTCTTCATGAGCGACCGCATCCTCATTCTCGCGCCAAATCCGGGCCGGATCGCCGCTGAGTTCACAGTCGCCCTGCCGCGGCCGCGTCAGCGGCTGAGCAACGAGTTCCGCGACATGGTCGATGATATCTATGCCCGCATGACGGCGGGTCCAGTGCCGGGCGCCGATGGCAAGGCGCGCGCGCCGCTCGCGAGCATCGGGACGCAACTGCCGATCATATCGGCGGCGCGGATCGCCGGAATGCCGGAGATCCTGCTTTCCCCGCCCTTCGGCGGTCAGGCCGATCTGCCCGCGCTCACGGCGCGCCTGCATCTTCCCACCGCCGATCTTTTCCATCTGGTGGAAATAACGCAGATGCTTGGCTTCGCCGAACTGCGTGATGGTGATTTGCACCTGACGGCAGCGGGGCGCGCGTTCGCCGAAGCCGATATGGGCGACCGCAAACGCATTTTCGCGGAGCATTTGCTGCGCACGGTTCCGCTGGCCGCGCATATCCGGCATGTCCTCGACGAACGGCCGAACCATATCGCGCCGCGCAGCCGCTTCCTCGCCGAGCTGGAAGATCACCTGGGCCGCGAGGATGCCGAACGCACCCTCAACATCGTTATAGACTGGGGCCGTTACGCCGACTGTTTCGCCTATGACGGGCCGCACCGCACGTTCAGCCTGACGCCTCACGAGCCGGAGGCGACCTGAGAGGCCGCGATCTCGCCGGCTCGAAGGCCTTTACTCGGCCGCCGCCAGATGCGTTTCGATCGTGCCGATCGGCAGATGTACGAGATCTTTGTGAATCTCGGCCGTCATGATCGCGCGCGCAGCCGGCGTAAGCGCCTCGCGGACGATCCCGAGAGCCTTCGGCGGCGCGATCAAAACGAGATGTTTGGTCTTTCCCTCGCTCGCGGCGGTGTCGATGATCCCCGCGACCTTGCGCAAAAAATCCACTTCCGCCTCGGTGTGATAATCGGGCGCCTCGACGGCACTCCGGCCAGGCCCGTGCGATTGAAATGTCCGGCCCGGCTTGCCCGTCCCGAGTTCGGTCGTCGAAGGATGCGTTTCGGCAAGAACCTCGAGCGGCCTGAGATTGAGCAATTCAGCGTCGCCGTCATTGTGCAGGAAAAGGGCTTTCTGCCCGTCGCAGACCACGACCCAGGCTCCCCAGGGGATTCTGACGTTTTTCAATTCTGCCTCCGTTGAAAATGGACGTGGGTTCATGCGCGCGAGCGTTACCGCTGCAATTTTCAAGAACTGGGGGCACAAGCCTTGTCCTATGTCAAAGAAATGTAACGAGCGCGCGAAAAAGGTAGTGGCAGCGACCTATTTGGCGAATCCCGCCTTGGGCTGGACTGCGAGGCAGCGTGAAAACCGAGATCGTCGAATGGCTCGGCCAATCTGATTTGCTTTTGCCGCAACTGATTGCGGAAGGGCTCGCGGCGAATGACCGGGTCAAGGCCCGACTGAGCGTCCTCCAGGCGGCGGCGCTGCACGCGCATGATCCGCACGGCACCCGGATCGATCTGACGGAGGAATGTCGCGCCGCCGGGCTCGACCCGATCCCGCTGCAAGCACTGGCCAATTCCGCGACGCTGGCGGAGGGCGCGAAGGTCACGGCGGCCGGGCTCGGCGGCCTCGGTAACGCCATCTGGGACGATATAGCGGCCATGCTCCGCGCGGTTCAGGCCGGAGACCCGACCAAGGCTGAAACCTACGGTACGCGGCTCGACGCGATCAAAGCCGCAAGTCAACTCGGCGCGGACGCCGTCGCGAGCGCCGAGATCGCCCGGCTCACGGCGATTTCCGAGGCCGACAGTTTGCACCGCTTGATTATGGATTTGCATCGGGCGCTCAACGCGCTCGCCGCCACGCATGCGCAGGAAGTGGTGGCCGGCGCACATAGCTACGGCCTGACGGCGGAGGACAAACAGGCGCTCGAAGCTTTCATGCAGGGCGTCGAATCGACGCGCGCGTTGAAATTCGATCATCCCGGCCTCGGAACCACAGCGCTGCGCGCGGGCGCGCGTTTCACGATCCAGAACGACATCGGGGAAACCGACGCGCATGTCGTGGTGATCGGGGTGGAACCCGCAACCGTGACGATCACCTACACCGATGTTCATCACGCCCGGGCGAAATTCTTCACCCGTTTGTTCCGCGACTTCTCCGTTCAATGGAGTGGTCTCGACGACAAGACGTCGGCGGCGCTGAAGGATCAGGAAGCTTTTTATCTCATCACCGGCCGTTATCCCTATGCGGACGCCGAAGCGCGCGATTCCTTCCTGCGTGAGCTTGGCGCATCGCTGGTTTTCCAGATCGATTGGAACAAGGCACGCAAAGTCCTGCGCGCGTTTGTCAGCAACGCCGATGCGGTGCGGCTCCTCGAATGGGCGGCGGCACAGCGGGTCGGGCATCGCGGCTTTCTCCAGCTCGGCGGTGCCGATCTCATCAACGCCGCCGTGCGTCATGCCGCCCCGGCGCGCATTGGCTTCGGCGAGCATTTCGATCAGGCGCTGGGGCGCGAGGCGGCCGTCGATTTCCTGAAGGCGGTCTTGCGGATTTCCGTCGAGGCGTTGCAGCAGGGCAGTTCGCTGCGCTCGGCAAAGGCGCGCATCGAGGAGGCGCTCGTCACGCATTTGCAGCGTGGCGACACCGGCCTCTTGGCGGTGGTCATCCGCCAGGCAGGGCTTGCCCGCGACATCGCGGTGGCCATCGCGCAGTTCATCGCCGATCGGCGCCGCAAGCTGCCCACGGATGCCGAGGCGCTTGCGCGCCATGCCGGGCGTATCGAGGAAAAGGCCGACCGGATCGTTTTCGACGCGCGCGGCGAGATCGCCCGCTTCGGGGTCGATCGCGGCCTTGAGCGTCTCGCCGATCTGATCGAGCAGACGATCGACGAACTCGAAGAAGCTGCCTTTATCGCCTCGCTCACGCCCACTGATACTGCGCCGGAGTTGCTCGACTGTCTTGCCGAGCTCTCCGCCGTGACTGTCTCCGGAACCGCGGCCGCCGTCATCGGCGCGGCCGCGGCCGCCGAGATCCCCGAAGGGCAGCGCGTCGATTATGAGGATGCGCTCGCCGCGGCGACGCGTCTCGTCGAGGACGAGCACAGGGGCGATACGGCCGAGCGAACGGTGACGGCGAAAATTCTCGGCGGCTCTTACGATCTCAAGGCGAGCCTCGCGATCCTCAGTCTGGCGCATCCGCTCGAGCGCGCGACCGATCAACTGGCGCGCTTCGGCCATTCCCTGCGCGACTACGTGCTCTCCGACCTTTCATCCTAACGGGTGTGTCCATGAAAGTTCTCCTTATCGGCGACGGTGCGGCCAAGCTCTATCCGGCGGATGTCGTCGGCGCCAAGGCGGCCAATCTCGCGCATATGGCGGCGCTCGGGCTGCCGGTTCCGCCCGCCTTTGTTCTGCCCATCGAACTTTGTGCCGCAATCACCAGGGGCGAGGCGGGCGCCAGGCAGAAGCTGGCGGAAGGGTTGGACGAAGGCATTGCCTTTCTCGAACACGCGACGGGCAAGGCATTCGGCGACCGCCGCCATCCGTTGCTCGTTTCGGTCCGCTCGGGCGCCGCGCGCTCCATGCCCGGCATGCTCGATACGGTGCTCGATGTCGGCTGTACGCCTGGCGCCGTCCGCGGCCTCATCCGCGCGACGGGCAACCCGCATTTCGCCTACGATTGCCGGCGCCGCTTTCTCGAAAGCTATGGCAGCGTCGTGCTCGGCATCGCCGACGAGGCGTTCGCGGCGCCGCTCAAGACCCTGCTCGCCGCCGAGGGGGTGACGCAGGAACAGGACCTGGATAGCGAAGCTCTGGAACGGCTTGCCGCGACCCATCAGCAAACCATCGAGGAAGCACGAAGCGTCGCCGCCGACGATCCGCGTCAGGATCTCCGCGCTGCGGCCGAGGCGGTTTATCTGTCATGGATGAGCGAGCGGGCGCGCACCTATCGCAAGATCGAGCATTTCGAAGATCTGCAAGGCACGGCGGTCACGGTTCAGGCCATGATCTTCGGCAATCATAATGCCCGCTCGGGCGCGGGCGTCGCCTTTTCGCGCGATCCATCGACCGGACGGGCCGAGCCGGTCATCGATGTGCTGTTTGCCTCGCAGGGCGAGGATGTCGTCTCCGGGCGGCGCAATCCCGATACGGAGGAGGCGATCGCCCGTCTGCTTCCGGAAGTCGACAGTACCCTGCGCGCGGCGTTGCAGACCTTGGAGCGCGAGTTCCGTGACGTTCAGGATGTCGAGTTCACTATCGAAGACGGGAAACTGTGGCTGTTGCAGACCCGCGCCGCGAAACGCACGCCCGATGCGGCCGTCCGGTTCGCGATCGATTTCGTCAAGGAGGGGCTCATCACCCCCGCTGAAGCCTTGCGCCGCATCGCCGGCGTCGATCTGCAGGCTCTGGCACGCAAGACGCTGGTCGGCGTCGGCACGCCTGTGGGGCAGGGCAAGGGAGCATCGACCGGCATCGCCATAGGCCGGGTTGCTTTTGATTCGGCGAGCGCGATGCGGCTGGCGGAGACTGGCGAGCCAGTGATCCTGGTCCGGCCCAATATCAACACGGCGGATGTCGGCGGCTTTGCGGCGTGTGCGGGCATTCTGGCGGCCGTCGGCGGCCGCACCGCCCATGCGGCGCTGGTGGCCCGCCAATTGGGAAAGCCCTGCATTGTCGGCTGCGCCGCGCTTGAGGTCGATCCCGCGCGGCAAAAGGCGCGGCTCGCCGGCCGCGATCTTCGCGAAGGCGACTGGCTTTCCCTCGATGGCGAATCGGGTCAGGTTTTCCTCGGCAAGGGCGAGGTTGCGGTCGAGACGCCGCAGGCCGAACTGGCGGAAATCAGCCGCTGGAAACAGGCTGAGACGGCTCAGCCCGCCGCCTGATCCATTGCCGACGTCCCGTCTTGCGGAGGCGGCACCAGCCGGTTAAGCCGTTGCGCAAATGTGGTGCGGGACTTTTGGACCGCAGCTAAGATGCCGCCACCCGTATACGAGGGATTCATGATCATTTTTGTAACCGGCGCGACCTCCGGTTTTGGCGCTGCGATCGCGCGGCGCTTCGCGAAAGATGGCCACAAGATCGTCGCAACGGGCCGGCGTGAGGACCGGCTGACGGCGCTGGCCGACGAACTCGGCCACGATCACGTTTATCCGATCGTTTTCGATATACGCGACCTCGCGGCGGTGGAGCGGGCGTTCGCGGATCTTCCCGCCGCCTTCGCCGAGATCGACGTGCTCGTGAACAACGCCGGCCTCGCGCTCGGCCTCGAACCCGCCCACAAGGCCAACCTCGACGATTGGGAGGTAATGGTCGACACCAATGTGAAGGGGCTGCTCTATGCGACCCGCGCCGCGCTGCCGGGGATGGTCGCGCGCAATCGCGGCCATGTCATCAATCTCGGCTCGATTGCGGCGACCTACCCCTATCCCGGCGGCAATGTTTATGGCGCGACCAAAGCCTTCGTGCGCCAGTTCTCACTGAATTTGCGCGCCGACCTTCTCGGCACGCGCGTGCGTGTCACCGACATCGAGCCGGGGCTTGTTGGCGGAACGGAATTCTCGACGCGGCGCTTTCACGGCGATAGCGCGCGGGCGGAAAAGCTCTATGAAGGCGCGGATGCGCTCACGCCGGAGGACATCGCTGAGGCCGTCCATTGGGTCGCCACGCTGCCGGCGCGCGTCAATATCAACGCGATCGAGATGATGCCGGTCACGCAGGCTTTCGGGCCGCTTCCGGTGCATCGCGAGCCCGGCGCGACCTAGACGCCGTCGCTTATCACCGCAACGTGAATGCGCTTTCGTTTTCCCGCAGCCTCGCGCGCGCTTTAATGCGCATCTCGGGAGATATAGACATGAAAGTGGCAATCCTCGCCCTGGCGATGATCCTGCCCTGCACCTGTGCGCAGGCGGCGGAAGTTACGGAGGCGGATTTGCTCCACGCGGCGGTGGACCTCGGCCATCGCTACGATGCGAATTATGCCGCAAAAAATCCCGCCGCCATGGCCGCGCTCTACGCCGACGACGGGGTGCTGGTCTCTCCGGCGGGCGCGATCATCCGCGGCCGCGATGCGCTTAAAGTCTATTATGCCAAACGGTTCGCGTCCGGCGCCTACGGACATGCGATCAAGGTGCTTGAGGTGCATGTGCAGGGCGACGGGGGCTATGGCGTCGCCGAATTCTCCGTCAACGCGCCGCATGGCAAAGGACAGTTCCGCCGCGAACAGGGGCACATCGTGGCGATCTATGCGCGCGACGCCGACGGATGGCATTTGCGGCTCGTCGAGCCGAGCATTCCCGAAGCGGCCGGCAAATAAGGCCGCTTAAGCAAGCCTGCCCGAGCGGGGAGCCGTGCCGGCGCGTGCCGGTTTCTTGCCGCCTGCGGCTGCGCTATAAGCCACGCGACGGATTGGCGATGAGGAGCGGTAATGGCGCGGGATAGCGCGGCGGAGGCGATGTCGAGCGAGGATCGCCTCGACGCGCTCGAAGCCGGCGGTGTTGGCACCTGGCGATGGGACGCGGCGGCAAGCACTGTCCATCTGTCGCCGCGTGCCTGTGCGCTGGTCGGCGCGCAGGACATCCTTGTTCCCTATCCCGACTTCCTGGCTTTGCTTCACCCTGAGGATCGCGCGGCCTTCGACCTTTCCTTCCGTGGCATCCATTCGCCCGAGGTCGGCTGGGAAGCCGACGTTCGCCTCGTGCAGCACGCCTTCGTGCGCTGGCGGCGGATGCGCGGACGCGCCGGGGGTGCGGGTTTTGCGGGCATCATTATCGATATCCGCGCGCCGACCGACGAAACGATTGCGCGGCTTGCTGCAATCGCCGCCGCGTCCGACGATGCCATCATCGGCACTACCCTTGAGGGGATCATCACCGAATGGAATCGTGGTGCTGAGGCGATTTTCGGCTATCCGCAGGACGAGATCATCGGTGCGCCGATTTCCGTTCTTCTGTTGCCGGACGCGCAGGAGGAGCACAACGGCCTTTTCGGTCGCGTGAAAAATGGCGAGAAAATCGAGCATTTCGAAACCCGGCAACAGCGCAAGGACGGCACGCTGATCGATATCTCGTTGACCCTGTCGCCGCTTCGCGATGCCGAGGGGCGGCTTGTCGGCGTCTCCAAGGTTGCGCGTGACATTACCGATATTAAACATTCGCAGAGCGCGCTGGCCGAGCGCGAGGCGCATTTACAATCGGTGCTCGATACCGTTCCCGATGCGATGATCGTCATCGATACGCGGGGAACCATCCAGTCCTTCAGCATCGCCGCCGAGCGGCTTTTCGGCTACAGGGCGGCCGAGACGATCGGCAAAAATGTCAATATTCTGATGCCGACACCGTATCATGAACAGCACGACGATCATCTCGATCGTTATTTGCGGACGGGCGAGCGCCACATTATCGGCATCCGCCGCATTGTCGTCGGACGCCATAGGGACGGCGCGACCTTTCCGATCGAGCTTTCGGTCGGTGAAGTCAATTCCGGGGGGCGCCGTTTCTTCACCGGCTTCATTCGTGATCTCACCGAGCGTCGGCAGGCAGAACGGCGGCTGCAGGAGTTGCAGTCGGAACTCATCCATATGTCGCGTTTCACGGCGCTCGGCGAAATGGCGTCGACGCTGGCGCATGAGCTGAACCAGCCGCTGACAGCGATTGCCAATTACCTCAAGGGCAGTCGCCGGTTGCTGGACTCGGGTCAGAGCGATGCCGTTCCCAAGATAAGCGAGGCGCTGGAACGCGCCGCCGAGCAGGCCCTGCGCGCCGGGCAAATCATCCGCCAGTTGCGCGAGTTCGTTGCCCGTGGCGAGAGCGATCGCCAGATCGAAAACCTGCCGCGCCTGATCGAGGAGGCGAGCGCACTGGCGCTGGTCGGGGTGCGTGAGTTGGGCGTGCACGTCGCCTTCGATCTCGACCCTCGGGCAACATCCGTTCTCGCCTCGAAAATTCAGGTCGAGCAGGTGCTGCTGAATCTGATGCGCAATGCCGTCGAAGCCATGCAGGAAACCGATCGGCGCTTATTGACAGTCTCCACGCGCAGACTTGACAATGAAACGGTGAGGATCGATGTGGCTGATACAGGGCCCGGTATCGCACCCGAGATCGCGGCCCAGCTCTTTCAGCCTTTCATCACGACCAAGCGGCACGGCATGGGGGTAGGACTCTCGATCTCGCGGACCATCATCGAAGCGCATGGCGGCCGGCTCTGGGCGGAGTCAAATCCCGGCGGCGGAACCATCTTCCGGCTGACGCTTAAGATCTTCGACGAGGAGAGCGATGCCGAGTAACGCGGTGGTGCATCTCATCGACGATGACGGGGCGGTGCGTCATTCCCTCGCTTTCGTCCTGACGGCGGCGGGCCATGCGGTGCGCGTCTATGAATCGGGCAGCGCCTTCCTTGCCGCCCTCCAGACGCTGCAGCCGGGCTGTATCGTCAGCGATGTCCGCATGCCGGGAGTCGACGGGCTGGAACTCCTGCGCAAATTGCGCGAGCTTGGCGTCGATATGCCGGTCATCATCATCACCGGTCACGCCGATGTGCCTCTGGCGGTCGGGGCGATGAAGGCCGGCGCCAGCGATTTCATCGAGAAGCCGTTTGATGACGAGACGCTGCTTCGCGCCATCCGTATCGCGCTCGAGTCCTACGAGGCGAGCAGCGATCGCGATGCCGAACGGGCGGAGATCCGCGGCAGGCTCAATTCCCTCACGCCGCGCGAACGCGAGGTTCTCGACGGGCTGCTGGCGGGCTATCCCAACAAGACCATCGCCTACGACCTGAAGCTCAGCCCCCGCACCGTCGAAGTGCATCGTGGCAACGTCATGGCCAAGATGGGCGCGACGAGCCTCTCCAGCCTCGTGCGGATGGCGCTTACAGCGAAAGTGCTGCCGACCGATTAAATTTGCGGCCGGCCTTCACCATCAATCCCAAACAGTCTCTCCCCCGCGACCTTGCGCTACATCAAGGCGGTCTTGCCTCCAAAGTTGCCCGATGGTGGAAGCCGGAGACGAGATGATGAGCACAGAGGAGAAGGATGTTGTTTTCGTCCTCGACGATGATGAAGCGGTGCGCGAATCGCTCAAGTTCTCCCTGGAGCTTGAGGGATACGCGGTGCGCACCTGCGCCGAAGGCCATGAATTATTGAAACACCCGGACCTCGCTCGCGCGCGCTGCCTCATTCTCGATTACCGGATGCCGCGGATGGACGGATTCGAAGTTCTTGACTGCCTTGTGGCGCAGCGCGTCGGCGTGCCCGTCATCCTTATAACAAGCAATGCCAGCGATGCCCTGCGCCGTCGCGCCGAGCGTGTCGGCGTCCACCAGGTGCTGGAGAAGCCGCTGTCCGACGGTGCGCTGATGGAGAATATCCAGAGCCTTCTGAGCAGCTAAATTTTAGTGAAATTTGCGCGATTCTCCAGGTGATTACGTATAATCCCGTAGGGAGCTAACACAATATCCGGCCGCGGTTGCAGTCACTAGCCTGACCCTCGTTGAATTTGTGGGAGGGTCGCATGACTATTCAGTTCGCTCATCGTTTGGATCGCGAGCCCGTTGCAGGGCAGGTAAAGTTCGTCGAGCCGCGCGAGAGCGTTCTGGGCTTGGCCGGGTCGGTTCAGAATTTCGCACAGGATCGCGAGATTTACGCCGAGGGCGGCGCGGCCGAGACGTTTTATAAAGTTGTGTCGGGCGTCGTGCGCACGTGCAAATTCCTCAGCGACGGGCGCCGCCAGATCGACGCTTTTTATCAGGCGGGCGACATTTTCGGGATCGAGGGCGAGTCGCTGCACAGCCTTTCGGCCGAAGCCGTCTCCGATTGCACCGTGATTTCCTATCGCCGGCGTGGCGCCGATGTGACCACCGCAGGTGGCCAGATCGCCGACCAACTCTTCGAACATCTCATGCATCGGCTGGCGCGGGCGCAAGAACATGCGCTTTTGCTCGGCCGGCGTAGCGCGGTCGAAAAGGTCGCCGCCTTCCTTGTCGATTGGGCCGATTACTCCGCGGACCATCGTTCGGTCAGCCTGGCGATGACGCGCCAGGACATCGCGGATTATCTCGGCCTGACCATCGAAACCGTTTCGCGCACGCTATCGCACCTTGAGCGTGAAAAGCTGATCGAAATGCCCTCAGCGCGGCAGATTCGCCTGAGGAATCTCGAAGCGCTGCGGGATTTTAACGCTTAGACTCGGCAATTGGTCATCTCAAGTTTTCGGCACGCGCCGAAACTGGTTACCCAGTCTCGGCGTAGCACCCAAGCCCTAGTGTTCATCGGCCGGCGCATTCGGTGCCACGTTGCCGAGGCCGTTGCGATAATTGCAGGCACAAAGCGAAAGCAGGCCCCAGCTATAATTGCGCCAGATGTCGGTCAATTGCCGTGTTTGGTTGACGACCTGTTCGGTCTGCGCGTGAAGATTATCGAGATAGCCCGACAAGGCAGCCTCCGGTTTTTCACTCACCTTCGGCAGAAGAAAAGCCTTCGATGCCTGGCTCGTTTCAAGCCGGAACAGTTCCGTCTGGCTTTCGAGGACGCTGCGCCAGGTTTTGCAGGTCAGCTCATTGAAATCCGAAAAGAACGTCGCGGCCTGCTTCTGCGCGTCGGCCAGATGAAACGGCAGATCAGTTCGGATGGTAGAAAGTTCAGCCGTAATTTTTGTCGGGTCAACCATGGAATCCTCCTCGCGCGAATTTACTTTCGTAAGAAAGACACGATGGGACGGTAGGGTGTTTGATATTTATCAATTATTCTTTCGTTTCAGGTACTAATCATTGCTCTTGGCGATGCTGGAGTCTGGCGATGTCGGAAGTCGTAAATTTGGCGCAGAAGAGAGCTCCCGTGGATCCCGAGGCGTTGAATGCGGCGCCCGCTGCTATTGCGCTCCAGCATGATAAGGCCCCCGACTCGACTGCGTCTGAAGATATTCCGGAAGACCATGTCGATCGGCTTCTGCATGCGCGCGAGGCGCCGTTAACATCGTCGCTCTCCTACATCTCCTTACTGCTTGCCTATCTCGATTGGTCTTTGCATCTGGCCAATTCCCCTGGCCGTAGGGTGACTTTGGCGCAGGATGCCGCGCATAAATGGATGCAGCTCTTCACGCCATCCCAATGGGACGCACCCGCGCCGGGGGATCGCCGCTTCAGCAATGAAAGCTGGAATCATTCGCCGTTCAATTTCTTTGCCCAAGCAACCGTCCTCGGCGAGGAATGGTGGCGCGCCGCGACCGCCGCTATGCCGGGCGTCGCCAGGCAGCATAGCAATATCGTCGCCTTCGCCGCCCGCCAGGTGCTCGACCTTCTGTCGCCGTCGAATTCGCCGCTCACAAACCCCGAGGTCATCAAGACGACCGCCGAGGAATTCGGGTTTAATTTCATTCGCGGCGGCCACAATTTTTTCGAGGATCTGCAGCGCCTCGCCGAGCATAAATCGCTTGATGATATGGACGGCTTTGAAGTCGGCAAAAATCTTGCGGTCACGCCGGGAAAGGTCGTGCTGCGGACCGAGCTGATGGAATTGATCCAATATTCGCCGACGACACCATCGGTGCGGCCGGAGCCGATTCTTGTCGTGCCGGCATGGATCATGAAGTATTACATCCTCGATCTCTCACCCAACAATTCGTTCGTTCGTTATCTTGTCGCGCAGGGGTTCACCGTCTTTTGCGTCTCCTGGCGTAATCCGGGGGCCGAGCTGCGCAATACGTCCCTCGACGATTATCGCCGCCTCGGCGTGATGGCGGCGCTTGATGCGGTGACGGCGATTTGCGGTGCTAAGAAAATTCACGGCGTCGGCTATTGCCTGGGCGGTACATTGCTCTCGATCGCCGCGGCGGCGATGGCGCGCGATGGCGACGAACGGCTCGCGACCGTCACCATGCTGGCGGCGCAGACGGATTTCACCGAAGCGGGCGAATTGCAGCTCTTCACCGATGAGAGCCAGCTCGCGCTTCTCGACGATGTGATGTGGCAGCAAGGTTTTCTCGACAGCACGCAGATGGCCGGCGCCTTTCAGGTTCTGCGTTCGAACGAACTCATCTGGTCGCGGCTCATCAAGACTTATCTGCTTGGCGAACGCGAAAAGCCGTTCGATCTCATGGCCTGGAACGCCGATGCGACCCGTATGCCCTACCGCATGCATTCGGAATATCTGCACGCGATGTTTCTGCACAATGACCTCGCCGAAGGGCGTTTCAGGGTCGGCGGCGAACCAATTGCGATCTCCGCGATCGGCGTGCCGATTTTCGCGGTGACGACCGAAACGGATCACGTCGCGCCCTGGCGCTCGGTCTACAAGATCAATCTGCTCAATGAGGGCGACATCACCTTCGTGTTGACCTCCGGCGGCCATAACGCCGGCATCGTCAGCGAGCCGGGGCATCGGAACCGGCGATTCCGCCTCGCGCATCGTCCGGCGCATGGGCGGTTCGTCTCGCCGGAAGAATGGAAAGCGGCGGCAACGCAATACGAGGGGTCCTGGTGGCCAAATCTTGTTGATTGGCTTGCCAAATATTCAAGCGAGCCTGTAGTGCCACCCAGCCTGGCTGCGCCGGACCGGGGCTATCCGGCGATCTGTGACGCGCCGGGAACCTATGTGCGGGAAATGTGAGCGGGGGCAGGCATGAATTTCAATCCACCGCCCGTGCAGATGATCGAGAATCGCACGTTCGATGAAATCGCGGTCGGCGATCAGGCGAGCGTCGCGAAGACAGTTTCGCAGCAGGATATCGATTTGTTCGCCATCGTCTCGGGCGATGTTAATCCCGCGCACCTCGATCCCGCTTATGCGCAGACCGACATGTTTCATCGCGTCATTGCGCATGGCATGCTGAGCGCCGGGCTCATCTCCAATGTGCTCGGCACAAAATTGCCCGGACCGGGGACGATCTACCTCGGCCAGGACCTTCGCTTCACAGCGCCCGTCGATATCGGCGATACGATCACCGCGACTTTGACGGTCGCCGAGAAGCATCCCGAGAAGGGCGACCTCGTCCTCGACTGCTCCTGCACGAACCAAAAGGGCCGTGTCGTCATCAGCGGCAAGGCCTTCGTGCGCGCGCCGCGAGAAAAGGTGCGCCGCCCGCGCGTCGAATTGCCGGAAGTGCAGATTTCCCGGCACGATCGTTTCCGGGCGTTGATGGCCGCTGCCGCGGGACACGCGCCTGTGGCGACGGCCGTCGCCTATCCTTGCGACGCCAACTCAGTCGGCGCTGCGGCCGAAGCCGCCCAGGCGGGCCTCATCGCGCCGATTCTCGTCGGGCCGAAGGACAAAATCCTGGCGGCCGCGGCCGAGGCCAAGGTGGATATTTCGGCTTTCCGCATCGTCGATGCGGCGCGCAGTGCAGATGCTGCAGCGGCGGCCGTGGCCCTTGTTAAAAACGGTGAGGCCAAGCTTCTGATGAAGGGCTCGTTGCACACCGACGAGCTTTTGCATGCGGTACTGGCGCCGGGCAGCACGCTGCGCACGGACCGGCGATTGAGCCATGTCTATCTTCTGGACGTTCCGACCTATCCGCGTCCGCTGCTGGTGACGGATGCCGCCGTCAATATCGCGCCGACGCTCGAAGAGAAGGCCGACATCGTTCAAAACGCCGTCGACCTCGCGCATGTCATGGGCGTGGCGGAGCCAAAGGTCGCGGTGCTTTCGGCGGTCGAGACGGTCAGTCCCAAATTGCAATCGGCTCTCGATGCGGCGGCGCTCAGTAAAATGGCGGAGCGCGGCCAGATTACGGGTGCGATCGTCGACGGACCGCTCGCGTTCGACAATGCGGTGAGCGCCGCTGCGGCGGCGGAGAAGGGCATCGTCTCCAGGGTTGCGGGTCAGGCGGACATTCTTGTCGTGCCCGATCTCGAGTCCGGCAATATCCTCGCCAAGCAATTGATCTATCTCGCCCGTGCCGATGCCGCCGGCATCGTACTCGGCGCCAGCGTGCCGATCATTCTGACCAGCCGGGCCGACGCCGAGCGCACGCGCATGGCTTCCTGCGCGCTTGCGGTTCTCATTGCGCATGGCGGCGCTGTCGCGACACCTTCGGCACCAGGGGCCTGAGCGTGGCGGACGCGGTCCTCACCCTCAATGCCGGCTCGTCGAGCATCAAGTTCTCGCTCTTCAGACTCGCGGACTCCGAGAATTTCGAGCTTTTCGCCAAGGGCGAGATCGAAGAGATCGAAAGCAATGCGCCGCATTTATTTTCGGTCGATGCCAAGGGCGCGCCGCTCAGCGATCGCAAATGGGACCGGGCGGCGGGATTTGACGAGCTGCTCGGTGCGCTTATCGAACGGGCCGAGACGCATCTTGGGCAGGATAAACTGTTCGCCATCGGCCATCGCGTCGTCCACGGCGGCCCGAAACATTACCGGCCAGAGCGGGTCACGCCGGAACTCCTCGACGAACTCGATAAATTGACGCCCCTCGCGCCATTGCACGAACCGCATAGTCTCGCACCGATCCGTGCGATCCTCGCGGCACGCCCGGAGCTGCCGCAGGTCGCCTGTTTCGATACGGCTTTCCATCATACGGTGCCGATGGTCGCAAAGCGCTTTGCGCTGCCGCCGGAATACGAGGCCGAGGGCGTGCGGCGCTATGGCTTCCACGGGCTGTCCTATGAATATATCGCCGGCCGGATCAGCGTCCTGGCACCGCATCTGGCGGCAGGTCGCGTCATTGCCGCCCATCTCGGCAATGGTGCGAGCCTCTGCGCGATGAAAGCCGGCCGCAGCGTCGAGATGACAACGGGCTTCACGGCGCTCGACGGCCTTGTAATGGGCACGCGTTGCGGCGCTCTCGATCCTGGCGTGATCCTCTATATGGGGCAGCAGCGCGGGCTGAACCCAAAACAAATCGAGGATATTCTCTATCGCCGCTCCGGCCTTCTCGGCGTCTCGGGGATTTCGAGCGATATGCGCACGCTCGAAGCCAGCGACGATCCGCGTGCGAAGGAAGCCATCGATCTCTTTGTCTATCGGATCGTGCGCGAAATCGGCGCGCTGACAAGTTCGCTCGGTGGTCTCGATGGTCTCATATTCACCGCGGGCATCGGCGAACATTCGCCGCAAATTCGCGCGCGCGTTTGCGCCGGGGTGGAATGGCTCGGCGTGAAGCTCGATCTTGAGGCAAATCACAGGAACGCAATACATATCGGCGATAAGCAAAGCCGCGTCGCAGTCTGGGCGATCCCGACCGACGAGGAAGTGATGATCGCGCGACATACGCGCGACACGGTTGGCGCTCCCGCGCCCGCTCTCTAAAGGGTGGAAAAATGCAGGAGAAGAGCTCCGGTTCGCGCCGGGGCGTTTTGGCCTGCGGCCCGCTGGAGCGAGAGTGCAAAGGATCAGGAATGACGCACGCGACCCCATTAACGCAGCCCGCGCCCCTCGTAGATCTGCGCGGCAAGCATGGACTTGTCATCGGTATCGCCAATGAGCACAGCATTGCCGCCGGCTGCGCCGAGGCTTTCGCACGGACAGGCGCGCGCCTCGCCGCGACCTATCTCAATGCCAAGGCTGAACCCTTCGTCCGAGCTGTCACCGACCGGCTGGACTGCGACCTGGTGCTACCCTGCGACGTGCGGGAGCCGGGCCAGCTTGAGGCCGTCTTCGAGGCCGTAAAAGAAAAATGGGGCCGGCTCGATTTCCTGCTTCATTCGATCGCCTTCGCACCGGAGGCCGATTTGCATAGCCGGGTGACCGATTGCTCCATGGAGGGCTTCGACGTCGCGATGAACATTTCCTGCTATTCCTTCATCCGCATGGCCCACCTTGCCGAGCCTTTGATGCAGGATGGCGGCTGCCTGCTCGGCGTGACCTTCTACGGCTCCGAGCGGGTGGTGGAGCATTATAACTTGATGGGGCCGGTCAAGGCCGCGCTTGAAAGTTCTATGCGCTATGTCGCTGCCGAGCTTGGGCCGAAGGGCATTCGCGCGCATGCGATTTCGCCGGGGCCCATTCGGACGCGCGCGGCGAGCGGCATCGATCGGTTCGACGAACTCCTCGAGGAAGCGGCGGCCCGGGCGCCGGAGCATCATATCGTCGAGATCGAGGACGTTGGAAACCTGGCCGCCTTCCTCGTCAGCGATGCGGCGGAGCGGATCACAGGGACGATCATTCCGGTCGATGGCGGCGCGCATTTATCCGCGTGAAGTGCGCCGCGAGTCTCGGCGAATGCTTGCGTTTCCCCTCGCATAGGTTGCAAACGCGCAACAGTGCGCGGCAAAATGCGCCTCCTCGCAGCCGAAAGCGCATTTGCGCGTTCTCTGTGCATGACATTTGTGCCTATCGTTTTCATGCGGCGTTCCGCACCACCAACGACACGGAGGTGGAGCATGATAGACCCAAAGACAAATTCGCCCGTTCTCCTGGCTCTACAAGAGGTTGCGGCCTCTGCGACGGAGATGGCCGAAATGCAGCGGCGGCGTTTTTCGCATCTTCTCGGCGTTTGGAAAGAACCGCGGGACCTGCGTGTGCAAGTCGCTTTGGTGGCGCTGGAAGACCGGCGGATGGCGGCGCGCAGGAAAATTCTCGAAGAATTATATCGGCTGGACCGGCTTCACTAAGCATCGGCCGAACATCAAGGCTACGCAAGCGTAGATGCGCGGTGGGCACCGCGCAGGGATGTTATGCAGGCTAACTGGCTCTCGGCTGTCTTAACGGCCGGGAGCTTTTGTTTCCGGTACTACGATCGCGAAAATATCGCCAGGTGCTGCGCGGCTTGCGGCCTCCAAGCTGTCAGCCGAAACGACTTTCCTTTCGAGCCCCGGCAAATTGCGGATTGCCATCCCACTCGCGGCGATCGCCCGCCAATACCCCTCTTGAGTTTTACGCCGCAGGTGCATTAGAGCAAGACCAGCGCGCCAACTTTATCCGAGGCAGATGAGCACCCAAGAAAAATCCTTGTTCATGACCTTTCTCATGACGCCGGACATGGCCAATTTCTCCGGGCATGTGCATGGCGGCGCGATCCTCAAGGTTCTCGATCAGGTCGCTTATGCCTGCGCCGCGCGCTATTGCAAAAGCTATGTCGTCACCGCCTCGCTGGATCAGGTGATCTTTCGCGAGCCGATCGAGGTCGGCGAACTCGTCACCTTCAAGGCAAACGTCAATTACGTCGGCCGCACATCGATGGAAATCGGCATCAAGGTCATCGCCGAGAATTTGACGACCAAGGCATCGCGCCACGTGATCTCATGCTACTTCACCATGGTCGCCAGGGGACCGGACGGCAAAGCCATCGACGTACCGCCGCTGCTGGTCGAGACGGATCTCGATCGCCGTCTTTTCGAGGCCGGCAAGATGCGCAAGGAAATGCGCGAGGAAATCGTCGAGCGGAACCGCAAGCTCCACGTCGGCATACCTGATTAGACTGATGCCTGCCTAGCGGCGTTCGTTGTCCCGCAGACGGTGCACATCATGGACGAGGATGCCGTTCTCGGGCATTTGGAACCAGGCATGGTGCATCAGCGTGCGCTTGGTGTCCTCGTAGCCGCTCTGCCAATGTTCACGCATCGAGGTGCCGGAAAAGTCGTAATCCTTGGCGTCGCCTTCATAGGCTTTCTGCTGATAGATCAGATGCAGGATCGCGATATTCGGCATGTCCGCCAGTTCGTCGCGCAGCTTGCGCTCATCGTCCGTCAGCAAATGGTCCGGCAGTTTTGCCAGCGCCTCATAGGCGCGGTTCTTCCAGGCGCGCAGCCGCTGATACATGTCGGTGTTGTAGCGGGTGCGCGAGGAATACATGATGTCCTTGTGGCGGGCGAGAACGTCGGGCATGTCCCGCGGCAATGCGCCTTGCGCCGAGAAGAGATCGACCTGGAAGACAAGCGTGTGGCGCAGATCGTCCTGATCGAGCAGGTGCTGCAACGGCGTGTTCGAGACGATGCCGCCGTCCCAATAATAATCGGTGCCGATCTTGACCATCGGGAGCGCCGGCGGCAATGCGCCCGAAGCCATAATGTGCTCCGCTGCGATTTCCTCATTGCGGTTGTCGAAATAAATGAAATTGCCATTCATGACATTCACCGCGCCGACGGCGAAGCGCGTGTTGCCGTCGTTGATGAGTGAGAAATCGACAAATTCGCTCAACGTCGCGCCGAGCGGCGCTGAATCGTAGAAGCTCGTCGCCGCCTTGGCGCCCGCGGCGTTGAGCCAGGGGTTGACGTCGTGCGGCTTGAAGAACCCCGGCTGCCCGAGCGTCATGGTCATCATCGCGCTCGTCGCGTTGCGCGCGCGGCGGTAGATGTCGCCGTCCGGCGTATAGGCCCAGACGTGGCGGTCGGTGATCCGCTCCCAGAAGGCGCGCAGCTTTTCCAGCCGCTGCTCACGCGGGTTGCCGGCGATGATCGCGGCATTGATCGCGCCGATCGAAACGCCCGTCACCCAATCCGGCTCGATATTGGCTTCGTGCAGCGCTTCATAGACGCCGGCCTGATACGCGCCGAGCGCGCCGCCGCCCTGAAAGATCAGCGCGATCTGATCGCAGCGATCGGGCCGCCAGGTGCCGGATTTGTCCGGCTCCGGGGAGCGCTGGCCGGGTTTTGCAGTGTTGAGGGGGGCTTTTGCGTCCACGTTTTGTCTCCGCGTGCAGGCTAGGCAGCCCGGATTGCAGGAATGTGACGCCGCCGCGTCATACCATTTTCAAGGTAAGTCGCCAGAAGCGGAGCGTTGCCGTGTGGTGCGGCATCAGACTTGCTGCCCCTTTTTGCAGCCGAGGGAGCTCACCATGCGCGCCGAAGAAATCCTGCAACTGCCGTCCATGCCGCTCGCCGGGCCGAGCTATCCCAAGGGGCCGTATCGCTTCATCGATCGCGAATACATGGTCATCACCTACGAGACCGATCCGGAGGTCATCCGTCATCAATTGCCGGAGCCGCTCGAACCGCTCGACAAGCCGATCGTCAGCTATGAGTGGATCAACATGCCGGATTCATCCGGCTTCGGCAGCTATACCGAAAGCGGCCTCGTCATCCCCTGCAAATTTCAGGGCGAGGACGTCAATTTCGTCAGCCAGATGTACCTTGATGACGACCCGCCGATCGCTGGTGGTCGCGAGATCTGGGGCTTTCCGAAGAAATACGCGCATCCCAAGCTGCGGGTCATTAAGGATACGTTGACCGGCACGCTGCATTACGGCGAGCAACTCGTCGCGCTGGGAACGATGGGCTATAAGCACGAGGCCATGGCCGGCAACGGCGTCGGCACGACGGCGATCCTGTCCAAGACGCAGGTCAATCTCAAAATCATTCCCGGCGTCGATGGCGGCCACGGCATCTGTCAGCTCGTCGCCTATAATCTCACCGAGATCACGGTGAAGGGCTCCTGGCTCGGCCCGGCGCGGCTGCATCTCGTATCGCATGTCAATGCGCCGGTCGGGGACTTTCCGGTGCGCCATATCGTTGGCGCGCATCACTTCATCGCCGATCTGAGCCTGCCCTATGGCCGCGTCATCCACGACTACTTGAAGCCATAAATTAGCTTTTTTCAGTCACTTACCTGCGCCGGCCGGGGCAAGGCGGCTCCTCGGCCGGCGCGTGCGTAGTCAGGGCGACAATTCCGCGCTAGAGCATGTCCCCCGCGCTGGCATGGGCCAGGGCGCTCTTGAATTTCGCGGAAGCCTCGATGTCAGAACCCAAAGTCGCGCTCATCACCGGCGTCACCGGCCAGGATGGGGCGCTTCTCGCCGAACTCCTGCTCAACAAGGGCTATATCGTCCACGGCATCAAGCGCCGTTCCTCGCTCATCAATACGGACCGGGTCGATCATCTCTACCAGGACCCGCACGAGGCCAATGTCCGCTTCTTCATGTATTATGGCGACCTCACCGATGCGACCAACCTGATCCGTATCGTTCAGGAGGTTCAGCCCGACGAGATTTACAATCTCGCGGCGCAGAGCCACGTGCAGGTGAGTTTCGAGACGCCGGAATATACCGCCAATTCCGATGCGCTCGGCACGCTGCGGCTGCTTGAGGCGATCCGCATTCTCAATCTCGGCGGCAAGACGCGCTTCTATCAGGCTTCGACCTCGGAGCTTTACGGCAAGGTCCAGGCGGTGCCGCAGGACGAGAAGACGCCCTTCTATCCGCGCTCGCCCTATGCCGCGGCCAAGCTCTACGCCTACTGGATCACGGTCAACTACCGCGAAGCCTATGGCATGCACGCCTCGAATGGCATTCTCTTCAACCACGAGGGACCGACGCGGGCCGAGACGTTCGTCACCCGCAAGATCACGCGCGCCGTGGCGGCGATCCAGCTCGGCCTCCAGAACAAGCTCTATCTCGGCAATCTCGACGCCAAGCGCGACTGGGGCCATGCGCGCGATTATGTCGAGGGCATGTGGCGCATCCTCCAGCAGCCGGAGCCGGACGATTATGTTCTCGCGACCGGCGAGGCGCATTCGGTGCGCGAATTCGTCGAGCGCGCCTTCGCCGAAATCGGCATCGAGATCGCCTGGCGTGGCGAGGGCATCGCCGAACAGGGCCTCGACGCCAAGACGGGCCGGGTGCTGGTCGAGATCGATCCTGAATATTTCCGCCCCACGGAGGTCGAGTTCCTGCTCGGCGACCCCGCGAAGGCGCGCGCCAAGCTCGGCTGGGTCCACAAGACGAGCTTTGCCGATCTGGTGAAGGAAATGGTCGCCAGCGATCTCGTCTTGATGAAGAAGCGTGGCCATATATAGGGCGCGTCGGTCACACGGACGGGAGCCAGTTCACGCATGAAGCCATCGCGCATTTTCGTCGCCGGTCATCGCGGCATGGTCGGCTCGGCGCTGGTGCGCCGGCTGGCGCGGGAGAACGTCGAGATATTGACGGCCTCGCGCAGCGAGGTCGATCTGCGCGATGCCGGGGGCGTCAGCGCTTTTCTGCAACGGGAAAAACCCGACGCGATCATCCTCGCCGCGGCGAAAGTCGGCGGCATATTGGCGAACGACACCTATCCGGCGGAATTTCTGCGCGACAATCTCGTCATCGAGGCGAATGTCATCCACGAGGCGCATCGCGCCGACATCGACAGGCTCGTCTTCCTCGGTTCGTCCTGCATCTACCCGAAATTCGCGCCGCAGCCGATCAGCGAGGACGCGCTGCTGACCGGCCCGCTCGAGCCGACCAATGAATGGTATGCGATCGCCAAGATCGCCGGGATCAAGCTCTGCCAGGCCTATCGCCGCCAATACGGCCGGCACTACATTTCGGTCATGCCGTGCAATCTCTATGGACCGAACGACAATTTCGATCTCGCGACGAGCCATGTGCTGCCGGCGCTGATCCGCAAGTTCCACGAAGCGAAGGTTTCGGGCCGCGACGAGGTTGTGGTCTGGGGGACGGGCACGCCGCTGCGCGAATTTCTGCATGTCGACGATCTCGCCGATGGCACGGTGTTTCTGCTCAACGCTTACGACGGCGCCGAGCCGGTGAATTGCGGCGCGGGTTTCGATCTCACGATCCGCGAGCTTGCCGAGAAGATCGCGCACACTGTCGGGTTCGAGGGCCGTCTCGTCTTCGACACCTCGAAGCCGGACGGGACGCCGCGCAAGCTCATCGATTCGAGCCGCATCCAGGCGCTTGGCTGGAAACCGCGCATCGGCCTCGATGCCGGCATCGCCAGCACGTACCAATGGTTTCTGGAAGCGCAGGCGAGCGAATTGGCGCCGGGCTGAGCTATTCCGCCGGGCTCGGCGCCGGTCGCGGCGGCAGGGCGCTACCGCGGGGCTGGCCTCTGAACGCCTCCTGCACCCGGTCGAGGAGCAGGTAGAGCACCGGCGTCGTATAGAGCGTCAGCATCTGGCTCACGATCAGGCCGCCGACGATCGAAATGCCGAGCGGCCGGCGGATTTCGCCGCCTTCGCCAAAGCTCAGCGCCAGCGGTACCGCGCCGAGAAGGGCGGCGGCCGTCGTCATCATGATCGGCCGGAAGCGCAGGACGCAGGCCTGGAAGATCGCATCGCGCGCGTTCATCCCCTCGTCGCGCCGCGCCGCGATGGCGAAATCGACCATCATGATCGCATTCTTCTTGACGATGCCGATGAGCAGGATGACGCCGATCAGCGCGATAATGCTGAAGTCTGTCTTGAACAGAAGCAGGGCAAGAAGCGCGCCGACCCCGGCGGAGGGCAAGGTCGAAAGAATCGTGATCGGATGGATGTAGCTCTCGTAGAGAACGCCGAGCACGATATAGACGGCCGCCAGCGCCGCGAGGATCAGCAGAGGTTCGTTCGAGAGCGAGGATTGGAACATCGCCGCCGTGCCTTGCGTACTGCCGTGGATGTTCGACGGCAGGCCGACAGCGCGCACGGCGTTGTCGATTTCCGTCGTCGCATCGCCAAGCGATCTGCCGGGGGCGAGGTTGAAGGAGATGGTCGAGGCGACGAAAAGGCCGGAATGGTTGACCGCGAGCGGCGTGTGTCCATGCGCGAAATGGGCAAAGGCGACAAGCGGCACCATGGTCTCGACCTGCGTGGCGACCGGCGAACCGGTCGATGTCCCGCCGTGGCCTGTCGCCGCGATGGCGTTCACCGATGCGTCGCGCGCGGTATTGATCGCCGCGGCTGCGGCGCTCGTGGCGGCTGTCGTTGACGTTGAAGGCGAACCAACCGGGGGAGCCGTGGCAGCGACGGCGCCAGCGGGGATCGCGCTTGTCTGCGTCCCGCTCGGATTGCCGCCGGCTGTGCTGACATAGATACCCTTGAGCGATTCCGGGTCCTGCCAGTAGCGCGGCGCGACTTCCATGACGACATGATATTGATTGACCGCGCTATAGATGGTCGAGACCTGCCGCTGGCCGAAGGCGTCATACAGCGTGTTGTCGATCTGAACGGGCGTGATGCCGAGGCGCGATGCCGTATCCCGGTCGATCTGCACGACGGTCTCAAGCCCGGACTGCTGAAGGTCCGAATTCACATCTGTCAGGACGTGGCTTTTCTGCAAGGCGGCGACGAGCTTCGGCGTCCATTCGTTCAGCTCTTCGGGCGTATCGCCCTGGAGCGTATATTGGAATTGGGCGTTGCTCTGCCGGCCGCCGACCTGGATGTCCTGCACAGATTGGAGGAACAGCCGCGCCCCCGGAATCCTCCCGAGGTTCCGCCTCAGACGATCTATCACCTGATCGGCCGACGCCGTGCGCTGTGACAACGGCTTGAGAGAGACGAAGACAGAACCGGTATTGGTGCTCGACCGGCCGCCGCCGCTGCCGCCGCCCGTAAAACCGACAACGCTCTGGACGGCGGGGTCGGCCTGCACTGTTGCCATCAATTGCGCCATCTTCTTTTCCATCGCCTGGAAGGAGATGCTTTGATCGGCCTGGATGGCGCCGACCAGACGGCCGGTGTCCTGCTGCGGGAAGAAGCCTTTCGGAATGATGGCGAAGAGAATGACAGTGAGGCCGATCGCACCGGCGAGCACCAGCATGACAATCGCGCTGTGCCGCAGCGCCCAGCCAAGCGTGCGTTCGTAGAATTCGAGGAACAGAGTGAACGGATGCCAGCGCCAGCGCGATTCGGCGCGCGGCGGCGATGCCTTCAGGATCAGCGAACACAGCATCGGTGTCGTGGTGAGGGAAATCACCAGGGACACCAGAACGGCGATCGACAGGGTCAGCGCGAACTCGCGGAACAGGCGGCCGAGCAGGCCGCCCATCAGCAATATCGGGAGAAAGACCGCGATGAGCGAAATGCTGATCGAGAGAACGGTAAAGCCGACCTCGCTGGAGCCGCGCAGCGCCGCCTGAAAGCGCGGCACGCCAGCCTCGACATAACGGGTGATGTTTTCCAAGACGACGATCGCATCGTCGACGACGAATCCGGTCGCGATCGTCAGCGCCATCAATGACAGGGTGTCGAGGCTGAAGCCGAGAAGATACATGACGCCGAACGTGCCGACGATCGATACCGGTACCGCTACGATGGGAATGAGGGCGGCGCGCGGATTGCCAAGAAAGATGAAAACGATGAGCGTGACGAGCAGGACCGCGATGACAAGCGTGCGCTCGGTGTCGTGCAGCGAGGCGCGAATGGTCAGACTTCGGTCGATGGCGGAAGTGATCTTCACACCCCTTGGCATCGCCGCTTGGAGCACCGGCAGTTCGGCGTACACTCGGTCGACCGTGTCGATGATATTGGCGCCCGGCTGGCGGGAGAGGATGACGAGCACGGAGGGCTGGCCGTTGGCCAGTCCCTCGTTGCGCAGGTCCTCGACCGAATCCTCGATCTCGCCGAGGTCGGACAGGTGGATGGCATTGCCGTTGCGATAGCCGACGATCAGGGGCTTGTAATCGGCGGCTTTGGAGGCCTGGTCGTTGGTATAGACCTGATAATGAACGCCGCTGTCTTCGATCGCGCCCTTCGGGCTATTGGCATTGGCGGAGGCAAGCGCGGCGCGGATATCCTCAAGCCCGACGCCATAGTTGAAGAGCGCGGTGGGATTGAGTTCGACGCGCACGGCGGGGAGAGCGGCGCCGCCGATCATAACCTGGCCAATGCCGCTGATCTGAGAAAGCCGCTGCTGCAAAACATTGCTGGCGGCATCGTAGAGCTGCCCGCGCGACAAGGTTTTCGAGGTCAGCGCAAGGATCAGGATGGGGGCGTCTGCGGGATTGATCTTGCGATAGATCGGATTGCTGCGCAGCGCCGTGGGCAGATCGGCGCGCGCGGCATTGATCGCCGCCTGCACGTCGCGCGCCGCACCGTCGATGTCGCGGTTCAGGTTGAATTGCAAAGTGATGCGCGTCTGGCCGAGACCGCTCGACGAGGACATCTCGGTCACATCGGCGATCTCGCCGAGGTGGCGCTCCAGAGGCTCCGCGACGCTCGTCGCCACCGTGTCGGGGCTCGCGCCGGGGAGCTGCGCCTGCACCGCGATGGTCGGAAAATCGACCTGCGGCAGCGGCGAAACCGGCAATTTCGTAAAGCCCAGCGCGCCGGCGATGAAAATGCCGACGGTGAGCAAGGTTGTCGCCACCGGCCGCCGGATGAAGGGCGACGAAAGACTCATTCGCCGGCCTCGCGCGGTGTCAGCCGGGCGTTGCCGCCGGAGGGCGAGAGCCGCCGCGCCAAACGGTCGAAATAAAGATAGATCACCGGCGTCGAGAACAGCGTCAGCACCTGGCTGAAGATCAGGCCGCCGACGATGGCGATGCCGAGCGGGCGCCGCAATTCAGAGCCAGTACCCGTGCCGAGCATCAGCGGTAAAGCGCCGAGGATAGCGGCCATGGTCGTCATCAGGATCGGGCGGAAGCGCAAGAGACACGCCTGATAGATCGCCTCCCGCGGCGGCAGGCCGTGGTTGCGTTCGGCATCGATCGCGAAATCGACCATCATGATCGCGTTTTTCTTGACGATGCCGATGAGCAGAATGATGCCGATGATCGCAATGACATCGAGATCGTCGCCGGCGAGGATCAGGGACAAAAGCGCGCCGACACCGGCCGAAGGCAGAGTGGAGAGAATCGTGATTGGATGGATGAAGCTCTCGTAGAGCACGCCAAGCACGATATACATCGTCACGATCGCGGCGACGAGGAGCAAGACTTCGTTGCCGAGCGAAGAGCTGAAGGCCGCGGCGCTGCCTTGCATGATCGAGACGAAGCTTGGCGGCAGATCGAGATCCTTCTCCGCCTTGTTGATTGCATCGACGGCGGCGCCGAGCGAATAACCGGGCGCCGTGTCGAAGGAAATATCGGTCGCGGGGAACTGGCCAAAATGCGTGATCTGCAGCGGCCCCGGCCGTTCGCTGACATGGACGATGGCCGAGAGTGGCACCTGGCCGTTGGTCGTCGAGGTCGATGACGGCAGATAGAACGTATTCAGCGCCGTCAGCGTATGCTGCAAATCCGGATCGGCTTCCAGGATGACGCGATATTGGTTCGATTGCGTATAGATCGTCGAGACGATGCGCTGGCCGAAGGCGTCGTAAAGGACGTTATCGATCGTTGCCGGCGTGATGCCGAAACGGCTCGCCGTCTGCCTGTCGATGGTAATGTCGAGCGCGCGGCCCTGCTGGGCGAGATCGCTCGCGACATTGGTGATCTGCGGCAGGCTTGCGAGGCTGGCGACGAGTTTCGGCACCCAGGTGCGCAACAGGTCGCCGTCGGCATTTTCGATGAGGAAATGATATTGCGCGCGGCTGATCGAGGAATCGATCGTCAAATCCTGGACCGGTTGCATGTAGATGTTGATGCCCGGGACCGCGCGCGCCTCGCGGTGCAGCCGGCGCATGATGTCGGTGACCGTCGCGGTGCGCGCATCGCGCGGCTTCAGCTGGATGAGGAAGCGGCCGCTGTTCAGCGTCATGTTGCTGCCGTCGACGCCGATGAAGGAGCTGAGGCTTACGACGTCCTGATCCTTGAGCAGAACGTCCGCGAGCGCCTGCTGGCGCCCGGCCATCGCACCAAAGGAAGCCGTCTGGCTCGTCTCGGTGATCGCCTGGATCAACCCCGTGTCCTGAACCGGGAAAAACCCCTTCGGGATCACGATGTAGAGCAATATGGTCAGAACCAGCGTCGCGATGGCGATCAACAGCGTCAGCGGCTGGTGATCAAGCACGACACGCAGCGCCGCAGCATATTGATTGATGATCCACTGGAAACCGCGATCGGCGGCGATCGCCAGGCGGCTGCGCTGCGCCTCCGGCTGATGACGCAACAGCTTGGCGCAGAGCATCGGAACAAGTGTCAGCGAGACGAAGGCGGAGATAAGGATTGTGGCCGTCAGTGTGATGGCGAATTCGTGGAACAGCCGGCCGACGACCTCGCCCATGAAGAGAAGCGGAATGAGCACCGCGATCAGCGACACCGTGAGCGAAATGATGGTGAAGCCGATCTGGGCCGAGCCCTCGAGCGCAGCCTGCAAAGGCGCCTCGCCGCCTTCGACATAGCGGGCGATATTCTCGATCATCACGATGGCGTCGTCCACGACGAAGCCGGTCGAAATCGTCAACGCCATCAGCGAGAGATTGTCGAGGCTGAAGCCGAGCAGATACATGACGACGAGTGTGCCGACGAGCGAAATCGGCACGGAAAGGCTCGGAATGAGCGTCGCCGGCAGATTGCGCAGAAAGACGAAAATGACGAGCACCACCAGCACGACGGCAAGCCCGAGCTCGAAGGCGACATCGGCGACGGAGGCGCGGATCGTATTGGTGCGGTCGCTCAGGATCGCGATATTGAGGCTCGAGGGCAGGCTCGCCTCGATCCGCGGCAGTAATGCCTTGATCCCATCGGCGACCGCGATGACATTGGCGCCCGGCTGGCGCTGAATGTTGAGCAGGATCGCCGGCGTGCGATTTGCCCAGGCGGCGATCTTGGTGTTTTCCGGGCCGCGCACGACCGTCGCGACATCGGACAGCCGGACCGGATTGCCGTTTCGATAGGCGATGATGACGTTGCTGAACTGGGCGGCGTCGGTGATCTGGTCGTTGGCGTCGATGGTCGAGGATTGCGCCGGTCCATCGAAACCGCCCTTCGGCGTGTTGACGTTCACATTGCCAATCGTCGTGCGGACGTCGTCGATATTGAGGCCGTAGGCGGCAAGCGCGCGCGGATTGAAGCGAACGCGGATCGCCGGGCGGTTGCCGCCAGAGATGCTGACAAGGCCGACGCCCGGCTGCTGGGAGATTTTCTGCGCGAGCCGCGTCTCTACCAGGTCTTCGATCGAGGTAAGCGGCAAGGTATCCGAAGTTATGGCGATGGTCAGGATCGGCGCATCGGCCGGGTTTACCTTGGCGTAGATCGGCGGAGTCGGCAGATCGGAGGGCAGAAGGTTCGAGCCGGCGTTGATTGCGGCCTGGACTTCCTGTTCGGCGACATCGAGCGTCAGGCTGAGATCGAATTGCAGCGTGATGACCGAGGCGCCGGCCGAACTCGCCGAGGTCATCTGGCTGAGGCCCGGCATTTCGCCAAGCTGGCGCTCGAGCGGTGCGGTGACCGACGAGGTCATCACCTCCGGGCTTGCACCGGGATAGAAGGTCTGCACCTGGATCGTCGGGTAATCGACCTCGGGCAGGGCGGAGAGCGGCAGAAACTTATAGGCGAAGGCGCCGGCGAGCAGGATCGCCACCATCAGAAGCGAGGTCGCGACCGGCCGCAGAATGAAGGTCTGCGATGGATTCATCCCAGCCGCTCCGCTGCACGATCAGCACTCACTCGGGGTTCCGTTGATGATGGTGGTGATGGCCGGCCGCGCCTTCCGGTGCCGCCGTCGATTGCGCGCCGGGCACGAAAACCTTTGCGCCATCGGTCAGGCGGTCGGTGCCATCGGTGACGACGCGGTCGCCCTGTTTGAGGCCGGAGAGGACCTGCACCATGTTGCCCTCGGTCGGCCCGAGGGTCAGCTTGCGCACCGAGACGGTATTGTCGGCGTTGACGAGATAGACAAAAGTGCCGGGCGCGCCGCGCTGGATCGCCGGCACCGGCGCGGTGACGACGCCCTTCAGCGTCCGCGCCAGCACTTGCACATTGACGAATTGGTTGGGGAACAGCGATTCGTCGGCATTGGGGAATTCGGCGCGGAATTTCACCATGCCGGTCGTCGTATCGATCTGGTTGTCGAGCACCGTGACGTCGCCGGTCCCCAATTCATGCACGTTGGCGCGGTCGTAAACTGTAGCGGTGAGCGCCGTCGCGCTTTTCATCTGCGCCATGACATCGGGAATGTCGTCCTCTGGCAGCGAGAAGATGACCGAGATGGGCTGCAATTGCGTCACCACCGCGATGCCGGTCGTATCCGAGGTCTGCACGTAATTGCCGGGGTCGACCAGCCGCAGGCCCACGCGGCCGGTGACCGGCGCGGTGATATGGCAATAGGCGATATTGAGCGTCTGCGTATCGATCTGCGCCTGATCGGTCTGCACCGAGCCTTGATATTGCTTGACGATGTAGACCTGATCCTCGGCCTGCTGCTTGGCGATCGAATTCTGTGCGACGAGGGTTTGATAGCGCACGAGATCGGTCTGCGCCTGCTGCAGCAGACCCTGATCATGCGCCAACTGGCCTTCGTATTGCGCCTTGGCCAATTTGTAGGGCCGGTCGTCGATCTGCGCGAGCAGGTCGCCCTTCTTGACGTACTGGCCCTCCTTGAAGGGCACTTCCATCAATATGCCGTTGATCTGCGTGCGCACGGTGATGGTTGCGAGCGGCGTAACCGTACCGAGGCCGCCGTAAATGATCTTGATGTCGCCGGTGCCGATGGTGGCGACGCCGACCGATTGCGGCGCGCCGCCGGCTCTTTGGCCATGCGTGTGCGTCGCGGGGGCGGGCGCGAAGAAGACGCGATAGCCGTAATAGCCAAGGCCGCCGATGACGATGAGGCCGATGAGAAAGCCGACGAACGAACGGCGCCGCCGAGGCTCCGGCGGGCCTTCTTTCTCCGGCGGTGGCGACACGGCCGGAGCCGGGATTTCCGGCTGCGTCTTGCGCGCCAGCGGCTCAGCCTGAGCCGGGCCCGGCTCGCGCGCATCGCCGGGCGGCGGCGGTCGGCGCGTCGGGTCGACTTTTTCGTCCATTGGCTTTTTGTCCATCCAAAAGGTCCGAGCGATGGGCAACCCGCACGGCGCAGATCAGTCGTCGAATTGATCAAAACGGGCGAAAGGCAGTTCCAAGGGCCCGCAAGTCCAATAAATATATAACCTTTCCGCATCCAATTCGCATTGGGGTCGAAAAAAGCAAATTACTTCTTGGTGAGATTTGTAAGCCTCTACGGCATTTCCTAGAGGGGCGGGGTGAGCGTCGGCACTTTCGAAAGACGGTCGAAGCTCGGCAGGAGCGAGGCATCCCAGCCGCCGCCCAAGGCCTCGATCAAGGCGACGCTGGCGATGAAAAGATTTTGCCGTGTCGTCAGCAAATTCTCCTCATCCACAAGCTGCGTGGCTTCGGCCGTCACCACGGTGGTGAAGGAAACGGTGCCGGCTTGATACTGGTTAAGGTAAATCTGCACGGCCTGTTTGGCTGCGTCGACGGCCTGAGCTTCTTTGGCTGCCTCTTTCGCCAGGATGCGCAGCGCGGCGAGTTCATCCTCGACCTGCTCGAAGGCCGTCAGAACCGTTTGCCGATAGCCCGCGACGTTCTGTGCATAGGTCGCGCGGGCTGCGGCGAGATCGGCGGCGAGCAGACCGCCATCGAAGATCGTTTGCGTCGCGCTGCCGGCGATCGACCAGGCCTCCGCCGCGGCGGAAACCGGCAACGGCGTCGTCCCGGCAAAGCCGAAGGCGCCGGTGAGGTTGATGTCGGGATAGAAATTGGCGACCGCGACGCCGATCAAAGCATTTTCTTGCTGCAACTGGCGTTCGGCGGCGGCGATGTCGGGGCGCCGCTCGAGGAGCTGCGAAGGCACGGTTATCGGAATCCGCGGCGGATATTTGGCGAGTTCCGCCGGGCCGAGCGAAAGATCAGCCGGCGGGCGCCCAATCAGAACGGCGATCGAATGTTCGTATTGCGCCCGTTCGACGCCGACGTTGATGGCCTGCGCTTCTGTCTGCAGAACCTGCGTCTCGGCGGTGATGACGTCGGCCTTGGAGACGACGCCAACCTTGTATTGGTTCTGGGTGATCGTCAGCGTCTTCTTGTAGGCGACGATTGTGCGATCGAGCAGCGCCTTGAGCGAATCCGCCGCGCGCAGATCGAAATAGGCGGTGGCGAGCGCCGCCTGCTCGGAGAGCTTGGCGTTCTGCAGATCGGCCGCACTCACCTGCGCTGCCGCAGCCTGGCTTTCCACCTGGCGCCGGATGCGGCCCCAGACATCGATATCCCAGGTCATGTTGGCGACCGGATTATAGGTGGTGAAAGTTTCCGAACGCGCGGCGATAGCTGAACCCGTGAGGTTTGCGCTGCCTTCGTGCTGGTAGGTCGCACTATAGCTGTTGGTGACCGTCGGAAAGTAGTTGGCCTGCGCCTCGCGGATCAGGGCGACCGCATTGTGATAGGATTCAAGCGCCTCCTTCACCGTCTGGTTGGAAATCTCCACCTGGCCGAGCAGGGACGAGAGTCGCGGATCGCGATAGACGCTCCACCACTCGCCGCGGTCGAGCGCATCGCGCGGGTCGACGATCTTCCAGCCCTTTTTTGCCTCTTTGAACTTCGGCGTGATCGGCGCGGCGGGGCGGACGTAGTCCGGCCCCATCGTGCAGGCATTGAGAGACACGCCCGCGATGATGCAGACGATGGCCCGCAGTCTCGCGCCGGTTCGCGGCAGGGAATGAAGCGAAGGCAAACTCAATGGCTGAAACTCATCGCCGCGATGCGGGCCACTAAGACGCCTCGCTGCCGACCCTCGCGGCAAGGCCTTTCCTTCGCATTCCACATAAGAGATTGGCAAGATTGGGTCCGGACTTCCGGGCGGGATAAATGGCGCGGCCAAATTAGCAGACAGAAACTCTTTATTTTTCAAAAGCCTGTGATTGTTCTGTTTTTGCAACTCGCAGCCGGGATGTGCATTTGCGCCGGTCACGCTTTCGCGACAGCGATAATACTCGCGATTCCAGCCGGACGCTTGACCGACACAAGCGAGCAGCCCAGTCTCGTAAAAAGGAGAAATGATTTGCGCCGCAGCCTGGACTGGATAGCGCCGTTCTTTTTGATCGCGCTGTTGGGGCAATTTTTTGCTTCCGTCACGGCCGGTTTCGCCATTGCCCGCGCGCCGCAGGCAGATTGGCCGATCTGCGCGTCGAGCTCCAATGTGCCGCAAGCACCGCCTGACCGTGGCCATCATTCCCAGGATTGCTGCGCCTTCTACACACAGGCTCACGCGACCTTCGCCCCGCCCGCTTCGCCGCAGGCGCTCGCAGCCGCGCCGTCGTCCATCGATATGCGCGCGTCGCTTTGGGCCTACGCCGCGACGCGCGCGCAGCCTGTCGGAGCGGCGAAGGCTCGCGCGCCACCCCGCTTCTCCCGAGATGGATCGCCGCATTCCGCTGCGGCCTCAGTCCATATCGCTTAGCCGGCCTTCGCGCCCGCTTTAGGAGAACATCTATGAAGTCTCATCTGTTCGGCTGCGCGTTCGCAGCGCTTTGCGCCGTGCCTGCTTTCGCCAATCCGGTTCTGGAAATGCCGTCTGCCATGCCGATCGTTCTCGCCGCCGAGCAGAGCACGGCGGCGGGTACGCTCACGATTGAAGGGGCTTTCACGCGTCCGACGCCCGGCGGCGCGACCGTGGCGGTCGGCTATGTGACTATCGTCAATACGGGCAAGACCGACGACCGGCTGGTCGCGGTGACATCGGACCTATCCGCGGGCGCGCAGATCCATGAAACCAAGATGGAAAACGGCATCATGGAGATGACAGAGCTGCCGGACGGGCTTGTTATCCCCGCCGGCGCGACCGTGGCCATCAAGCCCGGCGGCTATCACATCATGTTCACCGACCTGAAGCGGGCGGTGAAGCCGGGGGATGCGATCCACGCGGTGCTTGAATTCGCCAAGGCCGGCAAGATCGCCGTCACCTTCGTCGCGGCCAGTAGCATGGGTGCCACGGCACCGGACGCGATGAAGATGGACGGCGGTATGAATGGAATGAAGATGCACTAGCGCGCTTTCCGACCGGATGGAATCATTCCGGTCGATAGGAAATCGCGCCGATTCAAAACGTTGGAGCGTGTTCTGATCGGAAAAGTCATCCAACTTTTCCGGAACACGCTCTAAAGCGCGTGCATCATCCCGGCCGGGAGAATTGCGGACGGCTTTCGCCGTTAAAAGGCCGGCGCTTGCGCCCTTGAGCGGCGCGTGCGGGGCGTTTGCCGCCGGGGCGATGGCCGTCAAGCTGCTGGCCTTCGCGATGCGGACGCTGCTGAGCACCGCGGCCGCCGTCATCCTTGGCGGCGCCGGCCCTAGGGGCTCTTGGATTGTGACGTGCCGGCTCGGCGTCCGCATTGCGGGCGTCGGCGCTGCGGCGGTCGGTGAAGGCCAATGTCTGGCGGGTTGCCTTCTCGATCTGGCGCAGCAAGCCACGCTCGCCGTTATCGCACAGCGAGAACGCGCGGCCCGAGGCACCGGCGCGCGCGGTGCGGCCAATGCGATGGACGTAAGCTTCGGGCGTCTCCGGCAATTCGTAATTCACGACATGTGTCACGCCGTCGACGTCGATGCCGCGCGCGGCGATGTCGGTGGCAACGAGGACGCGCGTGCGGCCGCGGCGGAAGCCGTCGAGCGCGCGAATACGCTGGCTCTGGCTTTTGTTGCCGTGGATCGCTTCGACGCCGACACCGGCGGCATCGAGATGCTGCGCCACGCGATCGGCGCCGCGCTTGGTGCGGGTGAAGACGATGGCGCGCGATACGTCGGCGCCGCTCATCAGTTCGACCAGCATATCGCGCTTGGCAGCGCCATCGACCAGGAACACATGCTGCTCGACGCGCTCGGCCGTCGTGGCGGTCGGTGCAACCGACACCTCGGCCGGATTGTTGAGCATATCCTGCGCGAGACCGGCGATTTCCTTCGGCATGGTCGCGGAGAACAGCAGCGTCTGACGCTGCTTCGGCAGCTTGGCGACGATCTGGCGAATCGGGACGATGAAGCCGAGATCCAGCATATGGTCGGCTTCGTCGAGCACGAGAACCTCGGTCGCGGCAAGCTTGAAGCGGCCGGAGCCGAGATGATCGAGCAGGCGGCCGGGCGTCGCGACCAGCACGTCGAGGCCGCGCGCCAGCATGTCATTCTGGGGACGGTGCGAGACGCCGCCGACGATGACGCCGACGCTCGGGCGCAGAAACTGGCCATAGGTGCGGAAGCTATCGGCGATCTGCGCAGCGAGTTCGCGCGTCGGCGCAAGCACGAGCACACGGGCCGTAAAGGGCGCCGGCCGCTGGCGATCGGCGATCAGCCGGTTGAGGATCGGCAGGGCGAAAGCGGCGGTCTTGCCGGTGCCGGTCTGAGCGATGCCGAGAAGGTCGCGGCCCTGCATCAGAAGCGGGATGGCCTGGTCCTGGATGGAAGTCGGAGTTTCGTAGCCTTCACGGTCGAGAGCGCGAAGCAGCATCTCGGCGAGACCGAGATCGGAAAATTTTGTCACGAGGTGTCTTTCATAGGATCGCATGCCGCGAGTTTGGACACCGCGCGGTCTATCGATCGGGGAGAAGGGAGACGTGCCTCGCGTAAACTGGCCGTCAACTGAAGAATGGGGAGGCTCGACAGCGAATCGGACGCCGAAAGGGCGAAGTCCTGATCTACGCGGCTGGAGCGCCTCATGCTGCGACGCAGCGTGTTCCGGATAGGGCAAGCGCGGATGTAAGTCAATCGGAGATAGCAAAATGACCGCTGTCTACCGCGATTGAGGCGCTGCGACGTCCGGCGCGTAGTGCTCGCCCCAATTCCGAAGCGCCTGTAGCACCGGGCCGAGAGCCTGACCCTTGGCGGTGAGGAAATATTCATATCTTGGCGGGTGCGCTTCGTAGAGCCGTGCTCCGATAACACCTTGCGCTTCCAGGGTTTTTAGCCGTGCGGACAGCGTGTTTGGCGCGACACCGCCGAGCCCTGCCTCCAGGTCCTGAAACCGTAGCGGTCCCTTCAGGGTGAGATCCCGGAGGATGAGCAAACTCCATTTCTCGCCCACCACGTCGAGCGTGTGGGCGATCGGGCAGTCCAGCGCGTAGCCGTTTCTCATAATCACAAAATAGTCCCGTCGCTAAAGTTTTACAAGTCGATACCTATTGAAAAGTGACTTGCTAATTCATAGCTACTTCAATGCAGCAAGCCAATCGGTTTGTTTCGGCCTCAAATTCAAGGAATGAAAGCAATGACACGTTCCCGCATTCTTCCAATTCTCGGCGCTCTCGTCCTGGCAGGCAGCCAGTCAGCGATCGCGGCATCACCTTACAATCCGGAAGCGGACTTCGTCGCGCGGCTAGGCGGCAGGGCGTTCACGGTGGAACGCACCGAAGGTGGCGCGCTCAATCGAAATCCCGGTGCTGAAGCTGCCGGCGCCCGGATAGTTGGCAACCCGCTGCGCAATCGCGCCGAGACGCTGGCGGGTAAGGCTTTCACCGTGGAAAACGCGGAAGGCAAGGCCTTCAGGCGGGAAAATCCCGGCGATGAAGCTGCAAGCGTCCGGACCATCGGCAATCCGTTGCGCGATCGTGCTGAAACTCTGGCGGGCAAGCCCTTCACCGTGGAAAGAGCAGTCGGACGCCGGCCCGAAATCGACCGGTCTCAGTCTTACCTCGCCCGCTTTGAGTGAAGCGTTTCGTGTGGGCCGCAATTCAATTGCATGCGCGGGCGGCTAGTTCGCGCATGCAAGCAGCGGCGATGCCCCGCCTGATCAAGGCCGTCAACAATTGGAAAAGCCATGAGCTACTTCACCACCAAGGACGGCACCGACCTCTATTTCAAGGACTGGGGAAAAGGACTGCCCGTCGTCTTCCTCCACGCCTATGCCCTGAACTCCGACACGTTTGAGGACCAGATGTTCTTCCTCGCATCCAAGGGTTACAGGGTCGTCGCTCACGATCGTCGCGGGCACGGGCGCTCCGGACAGCCCTGGGGAGGCAATGACGTCGACACCTATGTCGACGACCTCAACGAACTCCTGGAATTTCTCGATCTGACCGATATCGTCCTGGTCGGCCACTCCACGGGTGGCGGAGTCGTCGGACGCTACATCGGAAATTACGGCACGGGCCGCGTCGCCAAGGTGGTATTTATCTGTGCAACGATCCCCGTGGTCATGCAGACGCCGGGAAACCCGGATGGCGCGCCGTCCGCCTATTTCGACGGACTGCGGGAGAGGGTCCTGACGGACCGCGGCCAGCACTTCAAGGCGATGATCGCGGCGCACTTCTCCGTCAACCGCGAGTGGTCGACCGTTCCGCAGAGCGATCTGGACCAGAACTGGACCATGACGATGCTCTCCGGCTTCCCGGCCTCCTACTTCGGGATCGCCGCGTTTGCCGAGACCGATGTGACCGAGGACCTCAAGACGATCGACGTCCCCACGCTGATCCTTCATGGCGATGATGACCAGATCGCCCCGGTGGCAAACGCCTACATCGCGGCCAAACTCGTCCCCGACTCGATACTCAAGATTTATCCTAAGGCTCCGCACGCCATGACGACGACCCACAAGGCCCAAGTCAATGTCGATCTGCTGGCGTTTCTTCGCGGCTGACGCTGCGCCAGCCTTGTCGATGCAGCGACCGTCCACATGGTCCCGCGACAGGCTGCTCCGAATCCCGGCAACGCTCGGGCAAAACTGCCCGAAGCTGTCGGCCAGCAAGCCTTCGTCGGATTTGCACCGGCCGGTCGGATGCGGACGTTAGCGCCCGGTTTTATTCTGGAACGGCGTGAAGTGGCGCGCCCGGAGAGATTCGAACTCCCGACCCCTAGATTCGTAGTCTAGTGCTCTATCCAGCTGAGCTACGGGCGCGCAGAGTCTCAAGGGAAGCCGAAAGCTTGCCGATGAGTGGAAGGTGCCGATCCCAAGGATCGAACGGCTTCCCTTTAGCGACTCGGGCAGGGCATGGCAACTGCCGGAAGTGCTCGCGGACGCGCCGGTGCCCTGACGTTTTCAGGCAGCGCCGGTGCGGCGCTGTGGCAAAGTGATCCGGAACCGCGCCCCGATATTCTCGTCCGTCTCGGGCATCAGTTCGATGCTGCCGCCGTGGGCGCGCACGAGATCGGCGGCGATGGCGAGGCCGAGTCCCGAGCCGCCCGGCCGCGACGAGCTCGAAAAAGGCGTGAATAATTGCGCCCGCACGCTCGGCGGCACGCCCGGCCCGGTATCGGCGATTTCGAGAATGGCGAATTCCTCCCATGCGGAGGCGGAGACGATGATCTGCGCCGGTTGGCCGCCGGACGGGCCGGCCCGGTCGAGCGCTTCCACACCGTTGCGCAGCAAGTTCATCATGACCCGAAAAAGATGTTCCGGATCGGCCCAAAGTATGAAGCCGTCGGAAACCTTGTTGAGGATCATCACCCGGCCGCCGCTGAGACAGACGGCTTCGGCAGCCTCGGCGACGACGGGGCGCAGATCGACCAGCCGCGGCTTCGGCGCCTCGTCCGTCGCCCGCCCATAGGTCAAGGTCGCCTGGCAGAAGCGGATGGCGCGGTCGAGCGTGGCGACCAGTTTCGGCGCCAGTCTTTGCGCCAGAGGATCGGTGACATTGGCGAGGCGATCGGACAGCAGTTGCGCCGAGGCCAGCATGTTGCGCAGATCGTGATTGATCTTGGCGACGGCGAGGCCGAGCGCGGCGAGATGCTTCTTCTGCGTTAATTCGCGAACGAGCGTGTCCTGCATCGTCGCCAGCGCTTCTTCGGCGCGGCCAATCTCATCCGTGTGGCCCGAGGGCACGATGATGCGGCTCGCATTTTCCGGATCGGCGCCGAATTCGGTAATATTGTTGGTCAGGCGGCGCATCGGCCGCAGCACCATGAAATTGAGGACGCCGACGGCGAGGGCCGCGACGAGCGCCGATATTGTCAGCGAGATTGTCAGGACGCGGACGGCGACGATGTGCAGCGCCTCTTTGACCGGCCCTTCGTCCATCGTGACTTCGATCGCTTCATCGCCCATGGGCGCGGCGCCAAGGACGGTGACGACGCGATCGTCCTTGGCGAAATAGGTCCGCCATGTCGAAGCCAGTGCCTGCGGGAAGGTCGGGTGGCGCAGGTCGTAGAATTCGTCGACTGCTGGTGGCAGGCTCGTCGCAGCAAGAATTCGCCGGGTGCCGTGGGTCTGCAGGACGATGATGCGCGCGCCGACGCTGTCCAGCAGTTCGCGCGACAGTTGCGGCGAAACCATTGCGCGCGGCCCGGCTTCCAGAACCAGCGTCGCGGTATAGGCGGCAGCCAGGCGGTTGCGCAGCCAATTGTCGCGATAATTGACGACAATGGGCACATAGATGATGAATTCCGTCGCCATGATGAAAGCGGCGACGACAAGCACCACGCGCGTCGCCAAGCCGAAACGCGGCCGGTGTCCGTGCAAGCCCTGCTGTTCGGCCTGTCTATCGTCCGGGTCGGACTGCTGCTTGATCGTGATGAAATCGCGCATTGGGCCTATCTTGGGCCTATCTCGCCCGGCGCGGGAAAAATGCGCGCCGCCGCGGAGCTTTGCCGAGTTGCGGTGACGATGCAAGCGCGGCCTTCGAGATGGCTTCCCCCAGAATTGGCGCGTTGGCGATGATGTCGAGATCCGCTGCTTTTATGTCCTTGCCGATCGCCAGGCCGAAAATCCCGATGATCTCACGCGCCTGAGCGCCCGTTATTCCGGCGCCGAGAATATAACCAACTGAATTCGTTACGATCTTGACATGCCCCGCCGGCGCGCCGGTCAGCCGGGCGCGGGGCGTATCGCCGAGGGGCGCGCGCAAAACCCGCACGCTGCGGTGTTTTTCCCGCGCTTGCGCCTCAGTAAGGCCGACGATGGCCATTTCCGGACTGGTGTCGAGGACGCGCGCGGGCGGTATCGTGCCGCCACCCGCCTGGCCGAACAGGCGGCGCGCGATGCGCTCGGCCTGGCCCAGCGCCGAGAGCGCCGACTCGGGGCCGCCCGCGGCGCTGCCGATCGCGTGGACCCGGCGGTTGCTCGTACGGCCGTCGGCGTCGATCAGAGCCCCGGAATTGGCATAGGTGATCCCCGCATTTTTCAATCCGAGCCCTTCGACGAGCGGCGGCGCCGCGCCAGCAAAGAGGATATGCGCGGCTTCGAGGGGAGCGGGGAGCCCTTTGAGATGGACTCGCAGGCCGCCACGCAGCGGTTCGACATGGGTGATTTGCGCGTGCGGATGGAGCGTCAGTCCCTCGCGGGCGAGCTGCGTCAACACGGGGGCGACGAGTTCGGCGTCTTCGCTCGGCAGGATGGGGCCGCCTTCGATCAGGCTCACCCGCGTCCCGAGCCGCAGGAAGGCTTGCGCGAGGGTCAGGCCCTGGAAGCTCGCGCCGACGATGATGAGGTCCTCCGGCGGCCGATCGAGCGTCAGCAGATCCTCCGGCGCGAGCGACCGGATCAGCTCCTGGCCCGGCAGGGAAGCCAGCGCCGGTGTGGCCCCGGTCGCGAGGAGGAAATGTTTGGCTTCGATCGTCCGGCCGCCGGCGTCGAGCCGCGTCGAGCCGCTGAAGCTGCCGACGCTGCGGATCAGCTCGATATTTGAAGCTGTCAGCGAGCCGGGTGTGAAGTCGCGCGCAAAAATCTTTATCGCGGCAAGCACCTGGGCGCGGAAACGGCCAAAATCGATCTTACGCGACGCCGAAGTGCCGAAATCAGCGCCATGCGCGCCATTGGCAGCCTGCAAGGCGGCGGTGCAGAAGGCCAGCACCGGCACGGTCTTGGTGAGATAAGCGCCGCCGAGAGCCCGCTTTTCGACGATGACGACCTTGGCGCCCAGCGCCGCCGCAGTCCGCGCCGCGGCCACGCCGGCACCGCCGCCGCCGAGCACGCAGAGATCGCAGTGTAATACGTCTGTCATGCGGCTTTCTCGTAATGGGAACCCATTATCGCTGCCCAACGCCACGCTTGCCTGTCATTCCCTAATGTCGACAAAGACTTGATGTCGACAAAGACTTGGCGGAAGCGAAATACGCGGTTGGGAATCTGTGGCGCCCGGTTCGTCATTTGGGTGTTTCGGTTCGGTTGCCTCCCGGTCGTGAAAATGGCACTGGCAGCGTTTCGGTCGCAAGCCCCCGCGGGGTGTGGGCGACGCTTTAGGAGCGGAAAATGCAGATCGCGATGGTTGGCTCTGGTTATGTGGGCCTCGTTTCGGGCGCCTGTTTTGCGGACTTCGGGCACAAGGTCTGCTGCATCGACAAGGATGCCGGGAAGATCGAGGCGCTGAAGGCCGGCAAGATGCCGATCTACGAGCCGGGCCTTGCCGAACTGGTGATGACCAATGTGCGGCAGAACCGGCTGACCTTTGCCGACGATCTCTCGGCGGTGCGCGGCGCGCAGGCGGTCTTCATCGCCGTCGGCACGCCGTCGCGGCGCGGCGATGGCCATGCCGACCTCACCTATGTCTATCAGGCGGCGCGCGAGATCGCCGCGGCGATCGAGGGTTTCACGGTGATCGTGACCAAATCCACCGTGCCGGTCGGCACCGGCGACGAAGTCGAGCGGATCATCCGCGAGGCGCGGCCGGACGCCGATTTCGCCGTCGTCTCCAACCCCGAATTCCTGCGCGAGGGCGCGGCAATCTCCGATTTCAAGCGGCCGGACCGCATCGTCCTCGGCCTGGAGGATCAGCGCGCCGAGGCGGTGATGCGCGAAGTCTACCGGCCGCTCTATCTCAATCAGGCGCCGATTCTCATCACCAACCGGCGCACCTCGGAACTCACCAAATACGCGGCCAATGCCTTTCTCGCCACCAAGATCACCTTCATCAACGAGATCGCGAGCCTGTGCGAAGAGGTCGGCGCCAATGTCCAGGATATCGCTCGCGGCATCGGCCTCGACAACCGCATCGGCGCGAAATTCCTGCATGCGGGGCCCGGCTACGGCGGTTCGTGCTTCCCCAAGGACACCCAGGCGCTGATCAAGACGGCGCAGGATTACGGCACGCCGGTCCGCATCGTCGAGACGGTCGCCGCGGTCAACGATCAGCGCAAGCGCGCCATGGCCCGCAAGGTGCTCTCCGCCTGCGGCGGCTCGGTGCGCAACAAGGCGATCGCGGTGCTGGGGCTGACCTTCAAGCCGAACACCGACGACATGCGCGATTCGCCGGCCATCTCGGTCATCACCGCGCTGCAGGACGCCGGCGCCAAGGTCAACGCCTTCGATCCCGAGGGCATGGAGCAGGCGCGCCATTATCTCGATAATCTCAATTACTGCAGCGACCCCTATGCCTGCTGCAAGGATGCCGCGGCGCTGGTCATCGTCACCGAATGGGACGAGTTCCGCGCGCTCGATCTCGGCCGCGTCAAATCGCTGCTGAGCGAGCCGGTCCTCGTCGATCTGCGCAACATCTACGCCCCGGACGAAGTCCGCCGGCAGGGATTCAAATATTTGTCCATCGGACGGGCGTAGGCAGAAAAGCCGTCATTACGGGGGGCGAAAGCGACGAAGCGATTCAGACGACTTCTGGATTGCTTCGCTTTGGTGAATGACGCCAATTACTCCGCGGCTTCGGCGAATGTCCCGCGCGGCGCATATTCACGCACGTTGCCGATCAGCACATTGCGCTGCGCCAGTTCCGGCGCTTCAAGAACTTTGAGGAAGTCGGCGTAGTCCGGATGATCCGGGCTGCCGATGAAGGCTTCGATATATTCCTCTTTGCCGAAAATATCGCGCTGGCGGATCATGTTGAAGATGATCAGGTCGGCGGCGTGATCCTCGCACAGGCGCACGAACTCAGGCATTTCCCGGTAATTCAGCGCCTGGACGACCATCGAACAATGCAGTGATGAGATTTCGCCGGACCGGCGCATGTCGCGCAGGAAGGCGAGATTCTTCAACAGCCGCTCGAACGTGCCGCCGCGGCGCACGATCGCATAGGTGTCGGCCTTCGCGGCGTCGACCGAAATCTCGACGTTTCTGACACGGCCTTTCAGCCCCAGTTCGGACCAGGCGCGCGGGTCGAGCAATTGGCCATTGCTGATGAGGTCGATTTTCAGATCGGGGAAATCGCCGCCGTTCAGCCGCTTGAGCAGATTGCGGAAGTGCTTGCTGCCAAAGGGATCGCCCGAGCCGGTGACGAGGACGGATTTCGCCTCGCGCAGCAGCGGCACGAGCGTCGCTTCGGTGAGTTGATCGAGCTTGGCCTGCTTGGCGGAATTGGCGACATAGGTGCTCGTCCGGCAGGACGGGCAGGAGAGATTGCAGGATTTGTCGTGCGACAGCTTCACATGCTCCGGCAATGTCTCGACGCCGGACTGGTAGCGCGCGATGATCGCCTTGGCGTGCGCGGAATCACGGGACTCCAGTCTGCGGCCGGAGATCGCGGGGCAATGCACGTGGTTGCAGTAGCGGAATGAGCCGTCGATCATCGACTCCCGGATGTTGCGCGCGGGCGTGCTGTTCCAAAGCTCGTGCGCGGGCGTGTCGAGGCGGCCGATCGGCGTTGGCAGCCACACCGGGCAGCAGGCATAGGCGAGGCCCGTCGGCGCGGTTTCGAGCTGTTCGAAGGGCGCGGCGCAGAAATGCGTCTTGAGATAATCCTGCGTGCTGACGTTGATGCGCTGCTCGGCGGTCCGCTTCTGCCGCCGCTTGAGCATGAAATTATTGTCGATCCAGTTACCGACCGCGTCGATCCGGTCAAGGCCAATGAATGCGTGGAGCCTGGGGTGCGCCAGCAGCCGCAGCGCCGGCTTGGGGACAAGCACATCCACCAGCTCGACCAGCGTGCCGCGCAGCCAAATGAGAGATTTCGCCAAAGCCATCCATTCGTCCCAAAGACCCTGGGCCACCCTAGCAGGAATTTCCGCGCCTTCCCAATTTGGCGGCAGCCGTCTCCCGACAAGCTCAACCATCTGCTTGAAAAATACGGGCTTTACAAGGCAAGCGCCGGACAGGCTGCGCCGACTTTCGCAAGCACTCCGACTAAAAGCCAAGGTTGCATCCGCTGAAAGTCCAATTGTTCCGCAGTGCGATTGCGGTGATGACCGACCTATGACCTGCGTGCGCCGCGGGCACGGGAATCACAATCGGAGGCCGCTTTGATGAACGCACTTGCGCGAACCTGGGAGCTTGGCGGGACAGCGCTGAGCGGGACGGGGCTTTTCGGCGCGCCCGCCGTCTACGCCAATCTTCAGGCCGCGCCGCTCGTGGCGGTGGCGCTTCAGCGCGGCGAGGGCAAGCTTTCGGCCGATGGCGCGCTGGTCGTGCGCACCGGCACGCATACCGGCCGCTCCGCGCAGGACAAATTCATCGTCGATGAGCCGGATGTGCATGACGACGTCTGGTGGGGCAGCGTCAACCAGAAGCTCTCGGCCGCCGGGTTCGCCGCGCTCACCGAGACCGTGCGCGGCTATCTGCAGGGCCAGACCCTTTTCGTCGAGGATCTTTACGCCGGGGCGGCCCCGGCGCATCGCATTCGCGTCCGCCTTGTCACGACGAATGCCTGGCATGCGCTTTTTGCCCGCAACATGTTCATCCGGCCCGCGCCGGCGGAGCTGCAAGGCTTCGAGCCGGATTATGTGATCCTCCACGCGCCCGATCTGCCGGTCGATCCCGCCCGCTGCGGCGTGCGCTCTTCGACGGCGGTGGCTTTGTCGTTTGCCCAAAAGCTGATCGTCATTTCCGGCACTCAATATGCAGGGGAGATCAAGAAGGCGATCTTCACCGTGATGAATTGGCTGCTGCCGGCGAAAGGCGTATTGCCGATGCATTGTTCCGCCAATATCGGGCCGGCCGGCGATACGGCCCTGTTTTTCGGCCTTTCGGGCACGGGCAAGACGACCTTGTCGTCCGATCCTGAGCGTCAGCTCATCGGCGACGACGAGCACGCCTGGTCGCCGGAAGGTGTCTTCAATTTTGAGGGCGGCTGTTACGCCAAGGTCATCAATCTGCGCCGCGAGGCAGAGCCTGAAATTTGGGCAGCCTCGCACCGTTTCGGCACGGTGCTGGAGAATGTGCCTGTCGATGCGAACGGCGGACTCGATCTCGACGACGATTCGCTGACGCCCAATACGCGCGCCTGCTATCCGCTGAATTTCATCGGCAATGCCAAGCCGAACGGCCTCGGCGGGGTGCCGCGCAATGTGGTGATGCTGACGGCCGATGCTTTCGGTGTGATGCCGCCGCTCGCCCGGCTCACCCCGGCGCAGGCGATGCACCATTTCCTTTCGGGCTACACCGCGCGCGTCGCCGGCACGGAAAAGGGTCTCGGCAAGGAGCCGTCGGCGACCTTCAGCGCCTGCTTCGGCGCGCCTTTCCTGCCGCGCCCGCCGCAGGTCTATGGCGAACTCTTGCGCCGCTATCTTTCCGAGAGCGGTGCGGCGACCTGGCTCGTCAATACGGGCTGGACCGGCGGCGCCTATGGCGTAGGCAAGCGCATTTCGATCGCGCATACACGGGCGCTGCTGCGCGCGGCGCTCAGTGGCGCGCTCGACGGCGCGGAATTCCGCGAGGAGCCCTATTTCAGTCTGAGCGTGCCGCTGCATGTTCCGGGCGTGCCGGACGAGATTCTCGATCCCGCGCGCGCCTGGCCCGACCCCGCGGCCTATGCCGCGCAGGCGCGCCGGCTCGTCGGTCTGTTCGAGGACAATTTCGTCAAATTCGCGGGCTCGCGTCCGGTCTGAATTTGGTGCGCCGGGGAGACTTGCGCATGCGTGATTATCAGGAAGTCGGCGGCCTCAAAGTCGCGAAGGATCTTTACGATTTTATCGAGGCCGAGGCCCTGCCGGGCACCGGCGTCGCCGCGAGCGCATTTTGGGACGGGTTCGAGAGGCTCATCGGCGAATATGCGCCGCAGATCGCCGCGCAGCTGAAAATCCGCGACGATTTGCAGGCGCAGATCGACGCCTATCACCTGGGCCATCGCGGCCGGCCGTTCGATCCGGCGGATTACGAGCGGTTTCTGCGCGAGATCGGCTATCTCGTGCCGGAGCCCGCCGACTTCTCCATTTCGACCGAGGATGTCGATGCGGAGATTGCGCTCGTGCCCGGCCCGCAGCTGGTCGTGCCGGTGTCGAACGCGCGTTATGTTCTGAATGCCGCCAATGCGCGCTGGGGCTCGCTCTATGAGGCGCTCTACAGCACCGACGCAATTTCCCACGCCGACGGCGGGGAGCGCGGCAAGGGCTACAACAAAATCCGCGGAGCGCGCGTCACCGCCTGGGGGCGGGAATTTCTGGATGCGTCGGCGCCGCTTTCCGGCGCGAGCCATAGCGAGGTCGCGGCCTATCGCATCGGTGACGGCAAGCTCGTTGCCAAGCTCACCAACGGTTCCGAAACAGGCTTGCAGAACCCGGGGCAATTTCGGGGCTATCGCGGCGAGGTTAGCGCGCCGCGCGCGCTGCTTCTGCGCAATAACGGGCTGCATGTCGAAATTGTCATTGACCGGGAAAGCCGCATCGGTGCGGACGATCTCGCCGGCGTTGCCGATATTGTCGTCGAGGCGGCGCTGACTGCGATCATGGACCTCGAGGACAGCGTTGCCGCGGTCGATGCCGCCGACAAGGTCGCGCTCTATCGCAATATTCTCGGCCTGATGCGGGGCACGATCTCCACGCAGGTGGAGAAGAACGGCCGGCTGGTCGAGCGCCATCTTGCCGACGACCGCCTCTTTATTGAGCCCGATGGCACATCGCTCGCGCTGTCCGGCCGCAGCCTGCTGCTGGTGCGCAATGTTGGCCATCATATGATGACCGACGCCGTGCTCGATGCGAACGGTGCACAAATCCCGGAGACTTTGCTCGATGCCGCCGTGACGTCGCTCGCCGCGATCCACGATTTGCATCGGCAGGGGCGGCGCAACAGCGCCAAGGGTTCCGTCTATATCGTGAAGCCGAAGATGCACGGGCCGGCGGAAGTCGCGCTGGCGGATCGCTTCTTCGCCTCGGTCGAGGATTTCCTCGGTCTGCGGCGCCACACGCTCAAAATGGGCATCATGGATGAGGAGCGGCGCACGACCGTCAATCTCAAGGCGGCGATCGCGGCGGCGAAACATCGCGTCGTCTTCATCAACACCGGTTTCCTCGATCGCACCGGCGACGAAATCCATACCTCAATCGAGGCGGGGCCGATGGTGCGTAAGGAGGATATGAAGAAGACCAAATGGCTCGCGGCCTACGAGGATTGGAACGTCGATGTCGGCCTGCGCTGCGGTCTGCCGGGCCGGGCGCAGATCGGCAAGGGTATGTGGGCGATGCCGGACAGTATGGCCGATATGCTGCTCGACAAGATTCCGCATCTGACCTCCGGCGCCAACACCGCCTGGGTGCCCTCGCCGACCGCGGCGATTCTGCATGCGACGCATTACCATCGCGTCGATGTCGTGAACCGGCAGAAGGAATTGCGTAGCCGGCCGCATGCGAAATTGTCCGATCTGCTGACCATCCCGGTCTCGCGCGGCAATTTCGCGCCGGACGAGGTGCAGGAGGAACTCGACAACAATTGCCAGGGCATTCTCGGCTATGTCGTGCGCTGGGTGGACCAGGGCATTGGCTGCTCCAAAGTGCTCGACATTCACGATGTTTCGCGGATGGAGGATCGTGCCACTTTGCGCATCTCGAGCCAGCACATCGCCAATTGGCTGCTGCATGGCATCGTCAGCGAATCGCAGGTCGCCGAGACGCTGAAGCGGATGGCGAAAGTCGTCGATCGGCAGAACGATGGCGACAAAGCCTATCGGCCGATGGCGCCTGGCTTCGACGGGCCGGCCTTCAAGGCGGCGGAGGATCTGATCTTCAAGGGCCGGGTTCAGCCGAACGGCTATACCGAATGGATTCTCCACGACCGCCGCCGCGAGGCGAAGGGGCAGGCGGCTTAGCCGCCGTCATTGCGACGAGCGTTAGCGACGAAGCAATCCAGCAGCGACTCTGGATTGCTTCGCTTCGCTCGCAATGACGGCTATTCCGCCGCGTCTTCCACAAGCTTCGGCTCGCCCTCGATGCGGCTGTCGATGACGACCGACAGAAACCAGATGGCGAGGCCGCCGAAGGCCAGCGCGAAGCCCACCCAGCCGGTCGATGTCCAGCCGAAACCTGCGCCGATGGCGATGCCGCCGAGCCAGGGGCCGATCGCATTGGCGGTGTTGAAGGCAGAATGATTGAGCGCTGCGGGAAGCGCCTGCGCCTCGCCGGACACATCCATGAGCCGCGTCTGGAGAACGGTGCCGAGCGCGCCGCCGCAGCCGATGAGAAAGACATCGAGCGTAATGGTCCAGATATTATGTGCCGCAAATGCATAGAGGGCGAGCGTGCCGGCGGTCCAGACGAGCAGGACGCCGGCGGTCGGCATCAAGGCGCGGTCGGCGAAGCGCGGGATGACGAGATTGCCCGCCGTGAGGCCGAGGCCGAAAGCGCAGAGGACGATCGGCAGAAAGAAGGCCGAGACATGGGTGACCGCGGCGAGCGTCGAAGCGAGATAGGTATAGACGGAAAAAAGGCCGCCGAAGCCGATCGCACCGATGCCGAGCGTGAGCCAGACCTGCGGGCGCTTCAGCGCCGCAAGTTCGGCGAGCGGGCTCGCCGTTCGGTCCGGCGCATCGCGCGGCGTGAGCAAAGCGACGCCGATCAAAGCTGCGATTCCGAGAAGCGCGACGAGGGCGAAGCTCCAGCGCCAGCCCACCGCCTGGCCGAACCAGTTGGCGAGGGGAACGCCCAGAACCGTCGCGCCGGTCAGGCCGAGGAAAATCTGTCCTATCGCTTGCGTGCGCTTGTTGGCGGGTACGAGCGAGGAAGCAACCACCGCGGCAATGCCGAAATAGGCGCCATGCGGCAGTCCGCTGAGGAAGCGGAAGGCGACGAGCCAGCCGAAGGATGGAGCCAAAGCCGCGAGCGCGTTGCCGGCGGCGAACAGACCCATCAGCAGGATTAGTAAGGTCTGCCGCGACATCCGCGCCGCCAGCACGGCGATGATCGGCGCGCCGACGACGACGCCCAGGGCATAGGCACTAATCGCATGGCCTGCGGTCGGCGCATCGACGCCGAGGTCGCGGGCGAAATAGGGCAGCAGGCTCATCGTCGCGAATTCGGTGACACCGATGGCGAAGCCCCCCATTGCCAGCGCGAAAATCACAAGGCTCGGCCAAGGCTGTTTGGCTTCCTGCTCGGTCACTTAATTCTCCACCCGCAACGCGGCTTCTGCTCCTCCCTGTCTGCCCGCGATTGTGCGGGCTTTTTGCGATTCGCGATGGAACATGGCCAACAAGATCGCCGTAAACAAGGCTTGGTCCGGTTTTAGCGGATTTCACAGCTTCACCGATCCGTGAGCGGAGCTGTTGTGGTCTATGGCAAAGCTGGGCCGAAGGCATGCTCGGCGAGGGTAGAAAATCGAGAGCAACTGCGACGCGTGTCGCAGTTGCTCTCGATCGTATATGGATTGCTTTACGGTAGTGGCCGCCAGTGCGCGACGAGGTCTTTTGCCTGTTTGATTTGGGCCTCGGTCAATTTGTCGGTCATGATGTCGCGATTGCTTTGCGCAGTTGCGCGATTGCCCACGGGTCCGTGCTCGGCGGCGAGCGTGAACCATTTGTAGGCTTCGACATAATCCTGCTTCAGGCCCTGGCCGTCGGCGTAGAGAAGGCCGAGATTGCTTTGCGCGAAGGCATCGCCACGCTCCGCCGCTTTGGCGTACCATTTCGCGGCCTCGGCATAATCCTGCTTCACGCCCTGGCCGCGTTGATAGAGCAGGGCAAGGCCCGTCTCGGCGAAGAGATCGCCCTTGTCCGCCGCCTTGCGATACCAATTCGCGGCTTCCGTATAATCCTGCTTCACGCCTTGACCCTTGGCATAGAACAGGGCGAGCGTGCTCTGCGCGAACACATTGCCCTGATCGGCGGCCTTGCGATACCAGTCGGCGGCTTGCGCATAATCCTGTTTGACGCCCTGGCCCTTCTCATACAGCTGGGCGAGGGCGACCTGCGCTGCGACAATGCCGTGCTCCGCCGCTTTGCGGTAATAGGTTGCGGCGGCGGTATAGTCCTGCTTGACGCCCGTGCCTCCAGCATAGAGCAAAGCGAGATTGAACGCCGCGCTGGGGTCGCCCGCATCCGCCGCTTTGGCGTACCATTTCGCCGCCTCAGCATAATCCTGCGTGACGCCCTGGCCGTGCCGGTAGAGCAGGCCGAGGCTCGCGGCGGCGAAGGTATCGCCCTTCTCGGCTGCCGCGCGATACCATTTGGCTGCGGCAGCATAATCCTGCTTGACGCCTTCGCCCTTCGCATAGAGGAGGCCGAGATTGGCCGCTGCCGCTGTATCGCCTTGCGCCGCTGCTTTCTCGAACCAGGCCGTGGCCTGCTGATAATCCTGCGGCACGCCGGCGCCGGTGGCGTAAAGTGCGCCGAGCTTGGCTTCAGCCCCGGCAAAGCCCTTGTCGGCCGCCTTGCGATAGAGACTTGCTGCCTGCGTCAAATCCTTGGTGACGCCCGCGCCCGTTTCATAGGCGTGCGCGAGGGCGAGCGTTGCGGCGAGATCGCCCTGATCGGCGGCTTTCTGATACCAGGCCGCCGCCTGCGCCGGGTCTTTCGTCACGCCCAGCCCCGCGGCATAGAGGTGTGCGAGATTGCTTTGCGCGGTGACATTGCCGCGTGCCGCCGCCGCGCCGAAGAGGCGCGCAGCCTCCGTATAATCCGGCGCGCCGCTCGGGCCGCCTTTGGCGAGGAGAAGGGCGAGATTGATCTCGCTCGCGAGATCGCCTTTGTCGGCGGCCTTGCGATAGAGATCGCGGGCCTTGGCATAATCCTCAGGCACGCCGCGGCCTTCGGCATAGAGCCGCGCCAGATTGGCTTCAGCCGCCACATCGCCCTGCGCCGCTGCCTTTTCCAGCCAGAGCGCCGCCTGCGCTTCATCCCGCGCCACGCCCGATCCCTGAAGATAGAGCAGGCCAAGACGCACCTCCGCTGCGGCGTTGCCTTGCTCGGCCGCCTTGCGATACCAAAGCGCCGCTTGCGCATAATCCTGCTTCGTGCCGCGGCCCTGCGCGTAAAATGTGCCGAGCACGCTCTGCGCGTAGACGCTGCCTTGCGCTGCCGCCTTCTGATAGAGCGCGAACGCCGCGGCTTCGTCCTTTTCGGCGCCCTTGCCGCTCGCCAGCAAATCGGCGAGATGCGTCTCGGCCGCGACGTCGCCCTTTTCCGCCGCCTTGCGATAGAGCGCGACGGCCTCGGCTGCATCGTGCTTCACCGCGTGTTCGCCACTGAGCAGAGAGGCGAGGGCGGATTGCGCATATGAATTGCCCTTGTCGGCGGCCTTGCGCAGCCAGATCGCAGCCTCGTGTTCGTCCCTGGCGACGCCTTCACCGCGCAGATAAAGCGCGGCGAGATTGACCTCAGCCGCGACGTCGCCTTTCTCCGCCGCCTTGCGATACCAGTTTGCGGCCTCGGCATAGTCTTGCTTGACGCCCTGGCCCTTGGCGTAGAGACGGGCGAGGCTGCCGGCGGCGAAAGTGACGCCCTGATCGGCGGCCTTGCGATACCAGCTCGCAGCTTGCGCATAATCCTGCGTCACGCCGCGGCCCTCGGCATAGAAGAGAGCGAGGTTGGTCTGGGCGAAGGCATTGCCCTTTTCGGCCGCCTTGCGATACCAGCCTGCCGCCGCGGCATAATCCTGCGGCACGCCCTGGCCCTTGGCGTAGATGAGGCCAAGCGTCATCGCCGCATAGGCGTCGCCGTGCTCGGCGAGCGGCTTCAAGAGCTGAAGCGCCTTATCGAAATCGCCGTGGCTATAGGCGGCCGCGCCCTTCTGCAGCGCATCGCCCCCAGCTGGCAGCGCAACCGGCGCCGCCGCCAAAAGCCAAAAGCCCGCAAATCCAAATCTCACTAAAGTCCGCACCGCCGACTCCTCTTTATGGCTTGAAAGACCAGACAATCATGTCTGGCAAGACCGGCTGCCGCTCGGCCCAACCTTTTGGCCCCGCCGTCGCGCCGTTTTGCTCTGCAAAAAATGATTGTATGATGTTTCCATCAGTTTTATAGAGTAAGTAGACAATATGGAAGAGGTCAATGATGACGGCTGTTTCGGCGCCGCGGGATTTTGCTTTTGCCGACGAAGAGGAAGCACCAGCCTCATCTGTGACTGGCGGCGCGCATTCACTGCTTGAGCATTATCATGTTCGTCCGGCGTATGTTGCGCAGGGTGTGGCATTGGTGGCGTATGCGCTGGCGCTGGTTGGCCTGTGCTATCTTGCGAAGCCGAAGCCGATCCCGCAAGACGATCCGATCGAGCTGACGATGGTGGCGGACGATAATCCCGCGCCGCTGGATACGCCGGATACGACGCCGACCCCGCCGGACGTTGCCGAACAGACGCCGGATACCCCGCCAGTCACCGACCCTACGCCGCCGGAGCAGACCGCGCTGGCGACGCCGGACACGCCGCCGCCGGACCAGGATGTGCCGCCGCCGGCGCTCGACCAGCAGGAGACGGTCGCGCCGGTGCCGCCGCCCCCGCCCGTCGCCGTCCAGCATAGGCCGAAGCCGAGAACCGTTGCAGCGCATACGGCCAGCCCCCGGCATGTGGCGGCTGCGAGCGGCGCCAGCCGCGCCTCGAATGCCTTGCCGTCCTATTATGCCAATGAGGTGCATGCCCGCATCGCGCGGGTTGCCAGCGAGACCGCACCGGATGGCTTCACCGGCAGCGGGCGGGTGCCCTATCGCATCGTGATCAGCCCCTCGGGCGATCTGATTTCGAAGAGCATTACACCGTCCGGCAACGCCGCCTTCGACCGTGCCGCGGCCGAAGCTTTGGAGCGGGCGGCGCCGTTCCCGGCGACGGGAACCGCGCGCCCTGTCTCGCTCTACGGCGCCATCGCCTATCGCAACTGAATCATTTCATCAGAGGAAGAACCCGTAATGTCCGATCCCGTCAGCGCGGCGAGCGCCACTGTCGCGGCCAGTCTTTCGCCGGTCGATCTGTTTCTGCATGCCGATCCGATCGTCAAAAGCGTCATCATCCTGCTGCTGCTCGCCTCGGCCTGGGGCTGGACGATCATCATCGACAAGCTGCTGCGTCTGGCGGTGCTGAACCGGCGCGCGGGCAAGCTCATCGCCAGCGTCAAGTCAGGTCTGCCGGTGGCGACGATCGCGGAAGGCTTCGCCGATGCGCCGGCGAGCGATCCGTTCGTCTCCGTCTATCAGGCGGTGGTCGAGGAGAACAACCGCTCCGCCGACATCGTCCACACCGAGGCGCAGTCGGACAATCTGCAGGACCGGGTGCATCGGGTGGCGCAGCTTGCCAGCGGCGCCGCGCTCGAGCATCTGCAAAAACGCCTGCCCAATCTTGCGACGATCGGCGCGGTGGCGCCCTTCGTCGGCCTGTTCGGCACGGTGTGGGGCATCATGAATTCGTTCCAGGGCATCGCCAATTCGAACAACACCAGCCTGGCGGTGGTCGCGCCGGGCATCGCCGAGGCTTTGTTCGCCACGGCGCTGGGCCTTGCGGCGGCGATCCCGGCGGTCATTTTCTACAACCGCATCACCACCGACATCGGCGCCTACGGCAAGAAGCTGCACACGTTTATCGGCGTGCTCGAAGTCGAACTGTCGCGCCAGCTTTCACGAAAGGGAGATCGCAATGGCCTTCGCGCTGCGTAAACACGATAGCGACTTCGAAGCCGCGCCGATGAGCGACATGAATGTCACGCCGCTCGTCGATGTGATGCTCGTGCTGCTCATTGTCTTCATGGTCGCGGCGCCCCTGATTGCGCAGGGCGTGCCGATCAATCTGCCCAAGGTGCAGACGAAGCCGCTCAGCGATCAGAAACCACCAATCGGCGTCAGCGTTGACGCGGTGGGCCAATATTATGTCGATACCAAGCCTGTCGCTCCGGACCAACTTGTCGCCACGCTCGACGCCGAGGATCCGACCAAGGACCGTCGCATTCATGTCCGCGCCGATTCGAATCTGCCTTACGGGCAGGTCGTCAAGGTCATGGGCCTGATCAACAGCGCCGGCTTTACCAAGGTCGCCCTCGTTTCGCAGCAGCCGGGAGCAGGCGCGCCTGCGGCCTCGCCAGGCGCTGCTGCCGCCCCCGCGGCGGTTTCCGCCCCGGCGCCAGCCGCTGCTGCTGGCGGCGCCAAGCCGTAACAAGGGGCCTTCCTTTCGGGGGCCTGTCGTTGCCGCTTCACGATGATACGTGAGCGGCAACGCTCCCCGGCTTTCCTATTCGCGAACCGAATTCGTCCGGGGCTGCGGCGTTTATCGTCTCAGCTTCGGTGCGATTTCATTTATCCGGGCTTTCACGGAACTGCTCTTACCTAAGGCCCGCAGCGATTTTCTCAAAAAGATGTGATCGCCGGAGCCCGACGGCTGCATCTGGCGTAACGTCGCCCGCTCACTCTCGGCAAAACGCGCCGATCCCTTTATGAGTGGGCAGTGTCCGCGTCCACCGGACTACTCATTAACTCCGGGCCGCTATCTCCGGATCATCTCATCGTAACGGGTCAGCACGCATCTCCAATTTCAAGATGTCTCCGAACTATCGCTGGATCGCGCTGATTATCGGCTGTGCATTGTTCATGGAACAAATGGATGGCACGATATTGGCGACGGCGTTGCCGACGATGGCGCATGAATTCGGCGTCCCCGCCCCAAGCATGTCGATTGCGCTCACGTCTTATCTTCTCGCGCTGGCGATTTTCATCCCCACGAGTGGGCGGCTTGCCGACCGCTTTGGCTCGCGCACCATGTTCGAGGCGGCGATTGTGCTCTTTCTGGTCGGCTCGATGCTGTCCGGGCAGGCGAGAAGCATAAGCTTCATCGTCATCGCCCGCATCGTTCAGGGTTTGGGCGGCGCGATGATGATTCCGATCGGCCGGCTTGTGCTGCTGCGCAGCGTGGACAGGCGCGACATGATTTCGGCCATGTCGTGGCTCATCACGCCGGCCATAGTCGGCCCGGTGGTTGGACCGCCGCTCGGCGGCTTCATCGTTACTTATTTCGGCTGGCGCTGGATTTTCTACGTCAACGTGCCGGTCGGACTTATCGGGCTCGTTCTCGTCCGGCTCTTTATTGCAGAGGTGCGGGAGGAAGCGCCGCCGGCCGATATTCCTGGTTTTTTGCTGTCCGGCGTTTCGCTGGGCTGTTTGCTCTTCGGCTTCGAACTGGGGAGTTGGCGCGGAGAGGGACAGCTCGCGCTGACCCTGATCGGTGTGGGTCTTGCTGCCGGGCTGGCCTATGTCTCCTACGCGCGCCGGCGCGTGGATCCGGTGCTTGACCTGTCGTTGATGGCGGTCCGTTCTTTCCGGCTTTCGGTGATCGCGGGATCGTTGACCCGAATTACCCAGGGCGCCCAGCCGCTGCTGCTGCCGCTGATGTTCCAGTTTGGCTTCGGATTGCCGCCGGTCACGAGCGGGATCATCACCGTCGCCGGTGCCCTCGGCTCGCTGGTGACAAAGAGCATCGCTCCCGGTGTGCTGCGCCGTTTCGGCTTCCGCCGCTGTCTCATCTTTAATGGCGTCGCTGCGAGTGTGGGCTACGCGGTCTGTGGTTTCTTCCGACCCTCCTGGCCGGTGCCGCTTATCTTCGGCATTCTGTTCGTCTGCGGCACTTTCATGTCGTTTCAATTTACCGCGCTGAACACGATCGCCTATGCCGAAATTTCGAAATCGCGCATAAGCGCCGCGACGAGCTTTTATGCGACCTTTCAGCAGCTGACCTTGTCGTTCGGCGTCTGCCTTGGCTCCGCCTCGCTGCAATTTGCGATGCTGATCAGCGGAAGCCCGATCCCGTTGCTATGGCATTTCACGGCCGCTTTCCTCATCGTGACCGCCATCTCGCTGCTGGCGAATTACTGGAACATGAAATTTGCCGACGACGCGGGGATGGAACTCAGCGGTTATGTACCGCGGACGGACCGGAAGACCTGATCCGGGTTCCCCAGCCCGGCGTCAATCTGCGCCAGTCAGGCTCGCAATATCCTTGCTGACGATGGCGACGAAATAGGCTTCGCGGAGTTTCCGGCGATCGTCGTGGCCTCGAAGCCGACAGGCTTCGGCGATGTGTCGCCCGTGCTCCAGACGGGTGATGTTGATGTCGGCCTCAAGCTCCAGTTCAAGAGTCTGTAGAAAAATTTAATTGCTATACAAAGCTATATATAGCCATATATAGCTGATGTCAGGGTCTGAGATTTCCTCCGGCGTGGTTTTCGCCTCCTTGGAATCGACCGCTCAGCAAATGTCGCACGAGGCCGGGGGGCTATCGGAAAATGTCACGCAGATGCTTGTCTATATTCGCGTCCCGGAATCAAAAGGCGCTGGCGCGCCTGACTGGTCGTGGCTTGGCCTTGATTCTTTCGGTTTTCGCCGCCGGCGCGGCGCGGGCGCAGCAGGCGCAGACGTCAAGCTCTCCCTCCGCCTTGCCGACGATCAATGTCGAAGGCGCCAATAAGACGACGGCGCCGACCGACGCTTATCAAGCGCCTTATCAGCCGCCGCCGGCCGATCTCGGCCCGCTAGGCACACAGGACATCGCTAACGCCCCGCAATCGGTCGACATTGTTCCCGAATCGCTGATCGACAATCAGCAGGCCGAGACGGTCAACGATATCCTGCGCTATCTGCCCTCGGTCGAAGTGCGCGATCAGCAGGGCCTCGAAGTGTCGCGGCCGCAATCGCGCGGCTTCATGGGCTCGATCGTCCAGAACGTCCGGCTCGACGGCCTCAATTATATCGGCACCTCGGCGATCGCCGGCGAGAACCTTTCCGGCATCGAAGTTCTGAACGGTCTCGCTGGCGCGCTCTACGGGCCGGAATCGCCCTCGGGCGTCTTCAATTACTTGTTGAAGCATCCGACGGATCAGTCGTTCTTCACCTATACCGAAAGTTATCAATCGCAGAGCGTCCTGACCGAGCAGATCGACGCCGGCGGCCGCATCGGGCCGGATCAGAAGCTCGGCTATCGCATCAATATCGTCCACGGCGGTGGCGAAAGCTACGTTGACGAAAGCTCGGTCAACCGCACGCTCGGCAGCATCGATCTCGACTATCGGTTCGACAACAACACCGATGTCGAGGCCTATTTCGGCCATTACGCGACGGACATCACCGGCGTCGCGGGGGAAATTTCCTACAACGGCAACTCGACGAATAAGAGCAACAAAAGCACGATCCTGCCGCAAGCCGTCGATCCGTCCCAGATGGGTATCGGTCAGCCGGGCGCCGGCTCGAATCTGATCAGCGACACCGGCATGGTGAAGATCACGCATCAGATCAATCAGGACTGGAGATTCGAGGCCGGCGGCTTGTACGAAAACGCCAACCGCGGCGTTTACGGCATCACCGACACGATGATCAACAACAGCGGCGATTACTACGTAAGCAAGAATTTTGCCTCCGTTCCGCGTTTTACCATCGGCAGCAACAGCGCCTATCTCAACGGCCGTGTCTGGCTCTATGGAATGGAGAACGACATTGCCCTTGGCACGAATGGCTTCATCAACGGCCAGTACAATTATAATCCGTCTCTCAAGGTCTTTACCTGCGGGTCGGTGACCGTGGCATGCGGCAATCTCTATTCGCCGACCGTGCTCTCGCCAGCGCTCTCCTCGGCCTTGGTTCACGGCCCGGAATATGAGGCGGGCAAACTTTTCGAACAGTCGATCATCACCGGCGATACGATCCACTTCAATCACCAGTGGGCTTTGCAGGCGGTGTTGAACACCTCGTTCATTCACTCCTCGAGTTATGCCGGCACCGGCGCGTTGACGAGTTCGACAGGCCAGAACGGCGCGCTGAGCCCGACCGTCAGCCTGATGTACAAGCCAAACCCGCAGCTCATGACGTACTTTACCTGGGCGAACAGCACTGAATTAAGCGATCAGGCGCCGACGTCCTCGGCCTCTACCCCGGTCAAGAATCCCAGCGTTTTCCTCGCGCCCTATCACGATACGATGTACGAGGCCGGCGCCAAATATGCCTTCAATCCCAATTTCCTGGTCACGATCGACGGATTCCGTATGACCCGGCCCTATGCGACGACCGATCCCACGTCTGAGATTTTCGGGGTGACGGGCATGCAGCGCAACTGGGGTGGCGAACTCTTCGCTCAGGGCGACATCACGCCCGACATCAGTGCTTTCGGCGGCGTCACCTATATCGACGCGCGGTTGGAAGGAACCGACAATGTCGCCACCAACAATATGCTCGTGATCGGCGTGCCGCATTGGAAGAGCGACATCTTGATCGACCTCCACCCGGCTTACTGGCGTGGCTTTGCCGTCACGGGCGCGGTACATTATGAAAGCTCACGTGCCGCGACCAACACCAACAACAGCTTCGCCGATCCCTATGCGACGCTTGATATCGGCGGGCGCTATTCGACCGTTCTCTTCGGTCACCGCGCTACAGCGCGCTTCCAGGTCGTGAACGTCACCAACAAATTCTACTATTCCTCGATCGCCGATGGTTCGTCCATCGTCGGCGCCAACGGCGGTGACACGGCCTGGTTCGGCCTGCCGCGGACCTTCGAGGCGAGCCTGCAAGTGGACTTCTGATGAGGGGACTTCTGACAGGTGGACCTTTGAACACGATCCCGCGTGCTTTGCGCGCTCTGTTGGGCGCGGCGGCCCTGGCGGCCCTTGTCGCGACAGCGGCGCAAGCCGCGCAACAGGCGACGCAAAGTGCCACCGAACCCGTCACGATCTACGCTGCGGGCTCGTTGAAAGCTTTTGTCGGTTTGCTGGCGAAGGAGAAAGGCCCGCTCGCCGGCCTCGATCTGAAGCCGACGTTCAGCAGCGCCGGCCTTTTGCGGGCGCGGATCGAGGCCGGGGAAAAGCCCGACCTCTTTCTCTCCGCCGACATGGCCTCGCCGCGCAAGCTTGCGGCGGATGGCCGGACAGTCCTGCCGCCCACCGCTTTCGCGCGCAATCGTATGTGCCTTTATGCCCCACGCGCGCTCGGCATCACGGCGAACAATCTCGTGCCGAGGCTTTTGGCCAAGGAGATCAGGATCAGGGCTTCGGCGCCGGTCGCCGACCCCAGCGGCGATTATGCGATCGAGATCTTCGACCGCATCGACAAACTGCATCCGGGCGCCGGCAAGATTTTGCGCGACAAGGCGCAGGCCCTGCGCGACGCGCTGAAAGACGAGCCGCAAGCCGCGCCGGCGGACCTGTTCCGGACCAATAAGATCGACGTGATGATCGCCTATTGCAGCGCCAGCGCGACGCTGGGGCGGCAAGTGCCGGGTCTTGCGGCAATCCCACTGCCGCCGGCGCTCGACCCCGCGCCGGTCTTCGGTCTGGCGGTTCTCGCGGATCGGCCGGCCGTGCTGCGGTTCGCCCTGTTTTTGCTCTCCGAGCGCGGACAAGCCCTTTTGGCCGCCGCCGGGCTCATTCCGCTTCTGGATACCACTTATGACAGCTTGTCGAGTACCAGATAAAAAAGAGCACAGAAGACCCGATCAAAATAGACTGTAGCTGCGCCGGATGCCTACAAGTCGCAAAAATAGATCACGAGACGCCTAGGTTGACCCTATTGACTGGGAAGGCGGGCTGTTGTGCCTCGATAGCGGTAAGCACGATGATCACTTTCAGGATGCGTGGCGGCATAACGCGACCAGCGCGCTTGCGCTTCCCGTACGCATTCGACACCGCAAGGGACGCCCCAGATGTCCCGCGACAGGTCGGCCGGGGAATCGTAGGTACCATCCGGGTTCTGATAGATGCTGTAATGCTCGGCGGGGGGAGCGTATCGCCATTGTTGAGCTTCCGACGGAGTGCTTATAGCGCCTACCAGGCAATGCGCAGCAGCGATCAAAGTCAGCTTCAAAACGAGCCGCATCCTCGACCTCCTCTTCCGAATATGATCCTTATAGGAAGTTGAATATAAGACCATATTGGCAAAGATGATTGGGTTCGCGGCAATTCAAGCGGATAATATTTTTCTTAGCATGTGCCGCGGCATTATCACTTCGAACAACGACGATCCCACTTGTGACTTCTGCGGGTGGGATTTTGAAGAAGCATGTGTCGGATCGCGCAGAAGTGGGGGCCCAATGTCTCAGCAACACAGCGGCTGAGCGCGCTCTCTGAGGCATCATCCTTGTCCCGTCTTTTGACGAGCCCACTCGCATTCTGATCCGCAAATCCGCGCCGCGATCGAGTCTGCAATGGCTCCCGATCGCGACGCCGTGCCGGCATGCATCGGGATGAGGGAGTCGGTCTAAAAAACTATTTAATATACGCGCGACGTTTTCATTAATAATCTAAGATGTTACGCATATTTATACTTATGATATAATTGCAACAGCGATATGAATATCTTTTAAGCATCAAATTGTACTTGATAAGAACTATTTCGTAGCGATCTGAACTCGCGTAGCCTCCAAATATTACAGTTTGATGACGCTCTGGCGGAGCGGCAATCCTGCAGCGAAAAACAGAAGTGCGCAGGGCCGCGGCCGCCTCAGAGAGCAGGGGGGACGCGCGTGAAAAATCTGAATGAATCGAATCCCAAATCATGTCGATCGGTTGCCGCTGGCGAGGATGGCCGGTGCAAGGTGAGGCGCGGCGTTTTATTTGCGGGCGCTTCTATATTCGCGCTCGCGATGCTGAATGTCGCCAGCCCGGCGCAGGCCCAATCCGCCAGCGAGCAGCGCATGGAAGCGCGGCTCGATGCGCTGATGAACGAAGTCGCGGAACTCAAGCAGGAGATGCGCGCGCAGAAGCGCCAGACGCAGCATGTGCTCGCACATGTCCGCATGGCCGAAACGGCGCCCGTCCTCGCCGGGCCGGTCGTAAAAGGCCCTGGTCCCTATGTGCCGCCGCAACCCTGGGACAAGAAGTTTCATCTGTTCGGCATCACGCTGACGCCCGGCGGCTTCATTGAAGCAGCGGGCGTCTGGCGTTCGCGCGGCGATTCGACGGGCCTCGATACCAATTGGAATGGCATTCCGATGGGCAATCTGCCCCTTTCGCATACGAATGAACTCCGCTTCGATGCGCGTCAAAGCCGTTTCTCGCTGCTGGCGCAAGGCAACGTCAATCCGGCGCTGCTGATCTCCGGTTACAGCGAGTTCGACTTTCTTGCAGCGGCGGGAACCGCCAACCAGACCGACAGCAATTCCTATACGCCGCGCGTTCGCAATCTCTATGTGACTGCGGACTGGATGGACACGGGTTGGAGCCTGCTTGCCGGCCAATCTTGGACGCTGGCCACGACCAACGGCGAAGGCATCAAGCCGCGGACGGAGATTTTTGCGCCGTTCATCGACGCCAACTTTATCCCCGGTTCGGTCTGGGCGCGTCAGCCGGGCGTTCGCGTCACCAAGACTTTCGGCGAGTTCACCGCCGCGGTCTCGGCCGAGCAGCCAGAGACGACGTTCGCGCCCGCCTGTCCCGGCATCGGCACCTATGGATCGATCGGAAACGGCGTCAGTGTCTATTGCCAGCAGGCCGGCACGCACTTCTTCAACGGCGCGACGAATTATTCGCTGAACCGTATCCCCGATATTCTCGCCAAGGTCGCCTGGGATCCGAGGATTGCCGACCGCAACATGCACTTCGAGGCGTTCGGCCTCTACAGCGATCTCTATGACCGCGTCGAATATGCCGGCAATAATTTTGCGAGCAAGGACACGACGGGCTGGGGTGTCGGCGGCAGCGTGATTGTTCCGATCCTACCGAAATGGCTTGATTTCCAGGCCAATGCCATGACCGGCCGTGGTATCGGCCGCTACGGCGTCAGCACGCTGCCGACGGCGACTTTCAATCCTGATGGCTCGCTGTCCCCGATCCCCGAGACGATCGCGCTCGCCTTCCTCACTTTGCATGCGACGCCGCAGATCGATCTGTGGGCCGCCGCCGGTATCGAGCACGAGTATGGCGACTACTTCCTTGGCGGGACTGTCAACGGCCCGGGCTCGCCGCTCGCCAACAACACGGGATGCAACATCGAAACAGCCGCGGCTTCGACGTGCAACGGCATCACCAAAGATATTTGGCAGTTGACCGGCGGCGTCTGGGATCGCGTCTATCAGGGTGATTTCGGCAGTTTGCGTGTCGGCCTTCAATATTCCTATACGCAGCGTGAACTCTTTGCGGGAAGCGGCGGATTGCCGGCCGGATCGGCGCCGCTTGGCGCCAAGACAAACGACAATATTCTGCTCACCAGCTTGCGGTATTATCCGTTCCAGTAAGCGCTGTTACATCATGGCTACAACGCGCGGCAAACGACATGAGCGTTGCCGCGCGTTTGATTTTAAAAGCCGTTTCCTGACAAGCAGCTAGATACATAGTGCATTGATTTATAAATTATAATTTAAATACGCAGTACCAAATCGTCACAAAACTCCAGTCTGCGAACCCTAACCACCTGAAGGGTTGAACCGAGCTGACGGAAAGAATCGAGCTCGTAACTTTCGGGGGTTAATCCAGTGAAAAACATCGCAACGTCTTGCGACGACGCTTCTGTGCGAGCGCCCTGCGCGGCCGCAGCCAGAGCGGCTGTTCGTCGCCGCGGCTTCGGCCGTCAACTCTTGAGCGGCGCCGCACTCGCCGCTCTCGTTACCACCGGAAGCGTCGCTGCCAAGGCGGACGATTCGAACGCCGAACTCGCCGCCGAGATCCATGCCTTGAGGGCGCAGCTCCGGCACCTCGAGGCTCGCGTCGACAAGCACAGCGTGCAAATCCATGCCGTTCAGGTGAAGACGACGTCCTATCAGGCGACCGCGCCCGGCGCTTACGAGCCGCCGGTCCCGTGGGACAAGAAGTTCCACCTGGATGGCATCACGATCACGCCCGGCGGCTTCATCGCGATGGAAGGTGTGTACCGCACCCGCGACACGGGCGGCATTTTCAGCCCGAGCTTTGGCTCACTGCCAGGCTATTGGAATCCTCTTGCCCATAACAATGAAATCCGCGGCAGCGCGCAGCAATCACGCTTCTCGCTATTGGTCCAGGGTAATTATAACCCTGATACGCTGATCTCAGGCTACGGCGAGTTCGACTTCCTCGGCGCTTCCACGACAGCGAACTCAACAGAGAGCAACTCTTACACGCCGCGTATTCGTCACCTCTACACCACCATCGATTGGGCGGGCGAAGGCCTACACTTGCTCGCCGGTCAGACGTGGTCCCTGGTGACCCTGAACCAGAAGGGCATAACGCCGCGTAACGAAGATATTCCGCTGACGATCGACGGAATGTACGTCTCGGGCTTCACCTGGGCACGTCAGCCGCAAATCCGCCTTGTCAAGGATTTCGGCAACGGGTTCTGGGTTGCAGCTTCGGCTGAAACGCCACAGACGGGCACCCCCTGTTCGGGTGGCAATGCGACCGGTGCAACGCCTGGGCCGACCACGGCGGGCGTTTACTCGGTCTGGTGCTCGACGACCACGGGCGGTGGCACGAGCGCCTACAACACGCAGTACAAATATTCGCTCAATCACATCCCCGACTTCGTTGCCAAAGCGGCCTACGAAGGCAATATCGCCGGCCACTCGTTGCACGTCGAGGGCTTTGGCCTGTACACGGACCTGTATGATTACGCTGAGTACACGGGACCTGGCGGCTATTTGTATGGAAACCATAATGACACAGCCGGTTGGGGTGGCGGCGGCAGTGTCACCCTCGGTTTGTTGCCGCACTGGATAGACCTCCAGGGTTCGGCAATGATCGGCCGCGGTATTGGTCGTTACGGCTCTGGATCGCTTCAGTCCGCTGTATACGCGCCGAACGGATCGCTGACTGCTTTGCCGGAACTGATGTTCCTTGGTGGTGCGGTGGTTCATGCGACCCCAAGCCTCGACCTCTACGCCTACGGCGGCGAGGAGCGGCTCCTGTCGGCTGACTCTAGCTCGGTGTCTAGCTTTGGCAGCCCGACGGCTAACAACTCCCAGTGCTACTTCCTTCAAGCCGCCGCAGCCAGTCCTGCTGGCTGCGCAGGCAACGTGCGCGACACTTGGGAGTTGACCGGCGGTTTCTGGGACAAGGTTTATCAGGGTGCCTTCGGATCGGTCCGTGTCGGCCTCCAGTATGCCTATATCCAGGACGACATCTTCAATGGCTCCGGCGCTTCCGCGGGCCATCCGGCCCAATCGAACGTGCACTTTAACGACCAGGAAGTCTTCGCTTCGCTGCGCTTTTATCCGTTCGATCCAGCGCCGCCAGCACCGGCGTTGGTCACCAAGTATTGATCGACATAAGCGATCTAGAATATGGAAAGCGGGCCTTTCGGCCCGCTTTTTTCTTCTCTGACATGCGAGACGGGGGTTCGCCTTCCGCGAGTTGAGTTCTCTAAATTGTCACTATTAAATACTTTTTTATATCGCTCACGAAGAACTTATCGGGAGAAGCTAAATACTTTTTTATTGTGCTCAGGAAGGACATATTTTCATTGTCTACGCATTGATTAGATGTTTTTTCTCTCGGCGAGGCTGAATTTATTCATCGCCGCGCCTTGCGAGAGCTGCGAACGCGCGGAGCTTGTTTTTCGAATGTTTGATGGAATGAGTGTGATGGCCGCCGGCGCCTTTGAGCCCTCCGATCGTCCGGCGGTTTTGTTGGTCGAAGACGAATTCGAAACAGCGCAGGAAATTTCGTTGGCCCTCGAGCGGGAGGGCTACGCCGTGCGCATCGCGGATTCGTTGCAACAGGTTTCCGATGCAATCCGCATCCACATGCCCGCGGTGATGATTATAGACCGGATGCTACATGGCACCGATTCAATCGCGATGATTGAAGCCTGGCGCGAGGAAGGCAATCGCGTGCCTGTGCTTGTCGTCAGCGCGCTGTCCTCAATCGACGATCGCATCCGTGGGCTCAGAGCCGGCGGCGACGATTATCTCGTCAAGCCCTTCGCGATTGACGAGCTTGTTGCACGCGTCGAAGTGTTGCGCCGTCGCGCAAATGACTCGCGGGTCTCGCTTCTGCGCGTCGGGCCGCTGGCGATGGATTTGATCGAGCGCAGTGTGCACCGCGGAGACCGGAAGCTCGAATTGCTGCCGCGCGAGTTCAACCTGCTCGAATATTTCATGCGCCATCCGAACCAGACCATAACCAGGGCGATGCTGCTGACCGACGTCTGGCATTTTCGTACTTTGCCGCAGACCAATGTCGTCGACGTGCATATCGGCAAGCTGCGCCGCAAGGTCGACGGGCCGGGCGAAATTCCAATGATAGAAACCGTCCGGGCGACGGGATTCATATTGCATGGGGATCGCTGACCTTCTTCGTTCGACGGCTTTTCGGCTGGCGGTTGTTTTCGCCGTCGTCGTAACGTTGTCGACCGCCGCGGTATTCGCCTTCGTCTACTGGCGCGTTGCCGATGCCGACATGATGCGGGCCAAAATCTCTCTTGCGGACGAGGTCACTAAAGCGGCTGTCGAACCGACCGCCCAACTCCAGCCGGAATTGAGAAGGCGGCTGACGCGCGATTTGCGGCAGATCGAATATGTCGGTCTCTTCGACGCAGCCGGCGATCATGTCTACGGCAATGTGCAGGAAATTCCGGCGATACCTCTCGACGGAGAGACGCATATTATCGAAACGACGCGGCCGGACGGCGTCGGCACGGAGTCGGCGTTCTTCGCCGGCCGCAAGCGCCTCGATGGCAGCACGTTGGTGCTGGGCCGGGGTCTCTACGAGATCCGGGCGCTGCAGCAGTCGGTCTTGCGCGCTTTGGTGATTGGCATCGGACCGACCATTCTTCTCGCCCTCCTGGCGGGGATCATTCTGAGCTTGCGCGCCTCGCGCCGGCTGCGCGACATCCATCTCGCCATCGATCGCGTGATTCAGGGCAATCTTCACGAGCGGCTACCGGCGAACCAGATTCCTGACGGCATCGACGAGGTTGTCCGCTCCGTTAACCAGATGCTTGACGAAATAACCCGGCTCGTGAACCAGCTCAAACAGGTTGGCGATAATATAGCCCACGATCTGCGGACGCCTCTTACCGTGGCGCACATCCGGCTTGAGCGTGCCCTGAATGAGCCGGAAGAGGAACTTCGCGAGACCGCGCGGCAGATTCTTGGCAATCTCGATCGCGCACTGACCACCGTCACGGCGCTGCTGCGCATCTCCGAACTTGAAAGTGGGCTGCGGCGCAGCGCCTTCGCGCCGATCGACGTCGCAGCGCTCTGCTATGATGTTTATGATTTCTACGAGCCGATAGCGGAGGCAAAGTCGATCGCCATGAAGCTCGATCTGCAAAACAAAGTTACCTTCATCGGCGACGGTGATCTTTTACGCGAGGCTTTGACGAACCTTGTCGACAACGCCATCAAGTTCACGCCGCAGAACGGAAGCGTGCAGATTTCCGTGCAAGCCACGGCGGAGGGGCCGTGTGTCCGCATCTGCGACAGCGGCCCAGGTATCCTGCCGACCGATCGCGACAAGATCTTCAAGCGCTTCTATCGCAGCGCCGCAACCGATGACGTACGCGGCAATGGCCTTGGTTTAAGCATGGCGGCGACGATCGCGGAATTACATGGATTGACTCTCCGGCTCGATGACTCCGTTTCCGGTGCCTGCTTCGAAATCGGGCCGACCCGCCAGGATGGACGCGCAGGAAAGGGCGGGGCGGCCAAGCCTTAGGCTATATCAGACGTGTGAAGCCTGACCGGCGCGAAATACGCTCCCCGTGTCTCCAAATTTTTATTTAATACCAAGGCCTTCTGCACCGCCCTAGGGTGCGCAGCGCGTGCTTGGACGACTTGGCGCGTCGCATTCGTTTTGCCAGTCGCGACGTCGTGCCTTCGGGCCGAGCGCAACCTTCGCGGCGATGGGAGTTGCCCAAACGACATGATCGGCATTGTCAGGATCGCGCTGCAGCGTCCTTATACATTCGTCGTCATGGCGATGCTGATCCTGATTTTCGGGATTATGGCATGGACCAGAACGCCGACCGATGTCTTTCCTGACATCGGCATCCCTGTTGTCAGCGTGGTGTGGACCTATAACGGCCTGCCGCCGGATGATATGTCAGGCCGCGTCATCTATTATTATGAGCGCACGCTGAGCTCTCAGGTCAACGACATCCAGCATATCGAATCCCAGTCGCTGACCGGCTACGGCATCGTGAAAGTCTTCTTTCAGCCAAGCGTAAATATCAACACTGCGATCGCGCAGGTTACTGCGGCCTCGCAGACGGTGCTCAAGTTCCTGCCTCCGGGCATCACGCCGCCTTATGTGTTGTTGTTCAATGCCTCCAGCGTGCCGGTCCTGCAACTTGCGCTTTCGAGCACGACGCTTTCCCAATCGCAGCTCTTCGACTACGCGCAGAATTTCATCAGGCCGCAGCTCGCGACCGTCGCTGGCGCCGCCATTCCCTCACCCTATGGCGGCAAGGTCCGTCAGGTGCAGGTCGATATCGACCAGCAGAAACTGCAATCCTATGGGCTTTCCGCGCAGGACGTGGTCAACGCGCTCGCGGCACAGAATCTGATCATCCCAATGGGAACGCAGAAGATCGGCCGATTTGAATATGTCGTCGCGATGAACGACGCGCCGGAGTCGATCGCCGAGCTCAACCGGCTGCCGATCAAGGCAACGGGCAACAGTATCGTCTATATGAGCGACGTTGCTTTCGTTCATGACGGTGCGCCGCCGCAGATAAATGTCGTGCGCGTCGACGGCGCGCACGCGGTTCTGATGACGATCCAGAAAGCCGGCGCGGCCTCGACGCTCGATGTCATCAACGGTGTGAAGGCCCTGTTGCCCAAGATCCGCGCCTCGCTGCCCCCGGACCTCGAGATCAAAGCGGTCGGCGATCAGTCGAGTTTCGTCGAATCGTCCGTCGATGCGGTTTTGCGCGAGGGTGTCATCGCGGCGGCGCTGACAGGCCTGATGATCCTCCTCTTTCTCGGCAGTTGGCGTTCGACCCTGATCATCCTCGTCTCGATTCCGCTCGCGATCCTCGGTGCGATCGCGGCGCTGTCCGCCACCGGCGAGACGATCAATGTCATGACGCTGGGCGGACTGGCGCTCGCCGTCGGTATTCTCGTCGACGATGCGACGGTAACGATCGAGAATATCAACTGGCATCTGGAGCACGGCAAGGAGATCGAACTCGCCATTCTCGACGGCGCCCGACAGATCGTCGTGCCGGCGACCGTCTCGCTGCTCTGCATCTGTATCGTCTTCGTGCCGATGTTCGGATTGGGTGGCGTCTCCGGCTATCTCTTCCGGCCGATGGCCAAGGCCGTCGTTTTCGCGCTCTGCTTTTCGTATCTCCTTTCGCGTACTCTGGTGAACACGCTGGCGCGCTTCCTCCTTGCGACGCACTCTGCCCAGGAACATCTGGAAGAGCATCTCGCCGGCACGCCGCACAGTCACAATCCGCTGGTGCGGTTTCAGCGTGGCTTCGAGCATCGGTTCGAGAATTTTCGCAGCGGCTATCGTCGCGTACTCGAGCTCGCGCTGGCACGGCGACGCGTTTTCCTCGCCGGATTCCTTTGCGTCGTTCTTGTCTCCTTCGGGCTTGTGCCGTTCCTCGGCCAGAACTTCTTTCCGTCGGTGACGTCGGAGCAAATCAAGCTGCATGTCCGTGCGCAAACTGGAACGCGGATCGAGGAAACCGCGGCGCTTTGCGACAAGATCGAGACGTCGATCCGTGGACTGCTTCCCGGAGGCGTCGCTTCGATCGTCGACAATATCGGCCTGCCGATCAGCGGCATCAACATGGCTTATGCCAATTCCGGCAGTATCGGCGCGGCGGATGCCGACATTCTCATTTCGCTCAAGCCGGCGCAGGCGGAGAAGTCAGGTCATCTGGTCGAGAGGCTTCGGCAGAAGCTGCCGCAGCTTTATCCCGGAACGACCTTCGCCTTCCTGCCGGCGGATATGGTAAGTCAGATCCTCAATTTTGGCCTACCGGCGCCGATCGACGTGCAGGTTATCGGGCATGACATCGAGGCCGATCGCGCCTATGCCGAAAAAATCTTTGGCCGCATCGCCAAGGTCTCCGGCATTGCCGATCCGCGTATCCAGCAGGCGTTCAATGCGCCGACGCTGTTCATCGATGTCAATCGCTCGCTGGCAGATACGACCGGCCTCACCGAAAAGGACATCGCGAGTTCCGTTCAGGACACACTTGCCGGCAGCGTGCAGAGCGCGCCGACCTTCTGGCTCAATCCCAAGAACGGTGTGTCCTATCCGATCGTCGTCCAGTCGCCGCAATATTGGGAGGATTCGCTCGGCGATCTGGCGAATGTCCCAGTTACAGCGGCGAACGCTTCGCAACTGCTCGGCGGCGTCGCCACGATCCGCCGCGGTTTCAGCAGCGCCGTCGTCTCGCACTACAACGTTCAGCCTGTCGTCGATATTTACGCGACGACGTACGGCCGCGATCTCGGCAGCGTCGCCACCGACATTCAGAAGATTCTGGACGAGACTGCGAAGGAAGCACCACCCGGATCGACCGTCGTGCTGCGCGGGCAGGTGAGCACGATGAAAGAGGCCTATGGCCAGCTCTTCGGCGGCCTCGCTCTGGCGATCGTGCTGATCTATCTGCTGATCGTCGTCAATTTCCAGTCCTGGATAGATCCCTTCGTCATTGTCAGCGCGTTGCCATCGGCCCTTGCCGGCATCGTCTGGATGTTGTTTGCGACCTATACGACGCTTTCGGTCCCCGCACTTACTGGTGCGATCCTGTGCATGGGTGTCGCGACCGCGAACAGTATCCTCGTTGTCAGTTTCGCACGCGAAAAGCTCGCGGAGGGCGCGGATGCGACGGCTGCGGCGCTCGACGCGGGTGTGACCCGTTTCCGTCCTGTACTGATGACGGCGCTGGCAATGATCATCGGCATGCTGCCGATGGCGCTGAGCGCCGAGCAGAATGCACCGCTTGGCCGTGCCGTCATCGGCGGGCTCATCTGCGCAACCTGCGCGACACTCGTTTTCGTGCCGGTGCTGTTTGCCGCGGTTCACAGCCGCGCGGTGCCGCCCTCGCGCAGCCGCGCGCGAAGCGAACATTTGGTCCATAGCTAGGAAACCCGATGCACGACCAGGTCAGCAAGCGGACGAAGGATCGCGGCGAGGCGGGCAATACGCTTGGGCGGAAAGTCCTGTGGCGTCTTGCGCTGATTGGCGTGGTCGCCGTGGGCGTCGCGTTCGTCGGCATTTCGAGCCGCGAAAGAGAGGAGAGCGATCTAATCCGCCTGACGCAGACGGAGGCGATCCCGACGGTCGAACTCGTGAGCCCTTCGCGCGGCAGCAGCGCACAGCATCTGGTTTTGCCCGGCGAAGTCGAGGCCTGGTTCAGCGCCCCGATCTATGCCCGCGTCAGCGGCTACGTCAAAATGTGGTACAAGGACATCGGCGCCAAGGTGAAAGTCGGCGAGGTTCTCGCGGAGATCGATACGCCCGATCTCGACCAGCAGTATGAAGAGGCAAAAGGCGAACTCGCCAAGGCCCAAGCCAATGCGGCGCTGGCGGAACTGACCGCCAAGCGCTGGCAGGCGATGCGCGTCACCGACGCGGTTTCGCAGCAGACGGCGGATGAAAAAGCCGGCGATTACAACGCCAAAAAGGCGGAGGTCGCCGCTGCGTCCGCGGATGTCGCGCGGCTGGCGGCAATGGAAGGCTTCAAGAAGATCACCGCGCCGTTCGACGGTGTCGTCACCGCGCGCAAGATCGATGTCGGCGCCCTGGTCAGCTCCACGCCGGGCAATGCGCCCGATCTCTTCGACGTTGCCGACGTGCATGAGATGCGGATTTATGTCGACGTCCCGCAGGCCTTCAGCGCGCAGGTTCATGTCGGCATGACGGCGCAGTTGAAACTTCCGCAATTTCCCAATCGGAGTTTCGATGCGACGGTCGCCACGACCTCTGATGCGATCTCGCAGCGCTCGCGTTCGCTTCTGGTCGAACTGCGGCGCGATAACAAGGATGGCTTGTTGCAGCCGGGCGCCTTTGTCGAGGTCGAGTTCGATCTGCCGCCCGATCCCAATGCCCTGCGGATTCCGGCAAGCGCGTTGATCTTCCGCCGGCTCGGCCCCGAGGTCGCGACGGTCGATGCAAATGACAAGGTGGTGCTCAAGCCCGTGGTCGTCGGCCGCGATCTCGGTCAGGAGGTCGAGATCAAGTCAGGGTTGTCGCCCGGCGATCGCATCATCAGGAGCCCGTCGGATTCGATTGCCGCGGGGGATCAGGTGCGCGTCGCGGGCCAGCGGGCCGCAACTGAGCTCAGCGCGCGATAGCCGGGGCAGAGGGGGCGGCATGAGATATTCGGCTCTTCTGGCGCTGGCGCCGGCATTTCTGCTGGCGGCCTGCGATCTTGCTCCGGCCTATCGGCCGCCGGCCGTCAGCGTGCCAGCGAAGTTCAAGGAAGCAGGGGACTGGAAGCCGGCGCAGCCGAGTGACGAGGCGCCGCGCGGCGACTGGTGGCGCTCCTTCGACGATCCCGAACTCGACGCGCTCGAGCCGCAGGTCGAGACGGCCAATCAGGACCTCGCGGAGGCGGTCGCCGCCTATCTGCAGGCACGCGATTATGTAGCGGAAGCGCAATCCGCGCTTTATCCACACATCGGCAGCGAGGCGAGCTTCTCTTACAACAGGCAATCGAACAATCGTCCTCTGCGCGGTTCGGGCGAGCCGGATTATTACGGCGCCAACACTGTTCAAGGCGAGGCTTCCTACGAGGTCGATCTCTGGGGCCGGATCAAGGACGATATCGCCGCCCACAAGGCGCAGGCGCAGGCGAGCCTGGCCGATCTTTCGGCGGCGCGTCTCGGTTTGCAGGCCGACCTGGCGCGCGATTATTTTGGCCTCCGGGGACTCGATCGCGAGGCCACGCTGCTGCGTGATACGGTGGCGGCCTATCGCGACGCGCTGAATCTCACGCAGCAGCGGTTGAGCGGCAAGATTGGTGCGCCGATTGACGTGGCGCGGGCGCAAGTACAGTTTGAAAACGCCAAGGCGCTATTGGCCGACATCGCGGGACCGCGAGCGCTCTATGAACACGCGATCGCAACGCTCGTCGGGCGTCCGGCGTCGGATTTTTCGATTCCGTCCGAAGTCCGCAAAGCGGCATTGCCGGTGATCCCACATGGTGTGCCTTCAACATTGCTGGAACGGCGTCCGGACATCGCCGCCGCCGAGCGCGAGACGGCCGCCGCCAATCAATCGATCGGGATTGCGCGCTCTGCTTTCTTTCCACGGTTTACGATCAATTTGCTTGCCGGCGAGCAGGACACGGGCATCAATCTGCTCAGCCTTTCGAACAGCATCTGGTCGGTCGGGCCGACTGTCTATCTGCCGTTGTTCGATGCCGGGCTGCGGCGCGCGGAACTGGCGGCAACCGAGGCCGCCTATCTGCAAACGGTCGCGCATTATCGCGGCACCGTTTTGAAGGCCATTCAGGAAGTCGAAGACGATCTTGCCTTGCTTCATGCGCTGAGGAACGAGGCGCGGGATGTGCAGGCCTCGGCGATCGCAGCGAAACGCGCGTCCGACCTTGCGCTCGCCTCCTATCGCGGCGGCGCGACGAACTACCTTGACGTCATCATCGCACAAACCGCGGCGCTCGAGGCGCAGAGGGCGGTTCTGCATGTTGATACGCGCCGCCTGCAGTCGAGCACGGCTTTACTGATGGCGCTTGGCGGCGGCTGGTCGGCGGAAGAACTTGGCGTCGCCAGCGATCCTTGAGCAATCCCAGCCTGTTTCGCGCCCTGGTTTCGATCTCGGTGGCGCATTGCTGCCGAGACCGGATAATAAAATATAGTTCATGAAGCATGTTTTATAAGAATAGAATCGAATAAATCGTTTTTTACTACAGTAATGTGCTCGGCACAGGTATTTTAGCTCGGGGCTTATTGAGGTAAATGAGCATGAAAATACTTGTCGTCTTGTCATCGTTTCTTCTCGCGGCCTTGACGCTCGCGCCGCTCGGCGCCAACGCGCAAAGTCCCAGCCAGCGGACCGCGATCGCTAACGCCTGCGCCAGCATGGGTATCGATCCGGCGGTGTCGACTTATGTCGCCTGCGAGCGCAGCTTGGCGAAAACCGCGATCTCAATGAACGAAGCGCAGCGCACAGCGCGTGAGCAGGCTGTTTGTCGGCGGCATGGCTATCGTCCGGGCACGAGCGCTTTTGCTCTGTGCGTACTGGACCGCGAGGATGCGGCTGCGCCGGAGCAAGCCGAGCCCTTCGGCGTTCCAGCATTGTCTCGCGTCGCGCAGGCTAGCCCGACCGCTGCCTTCTCCGATTCGTATCAGCGCGGCGATCAAATGACGTCAGTTCGGCGCGCTTGTGCGCAGATGGGTACGGCGCCGGGCACGCAGGGGTTTCAGACCTGCGTCGGAAACCTCAACATGACCATCAACGACGAAGACATGGATGCCAACGGCTACTGATTCGCGCCGATAATCGACTCACAAATGATCAAGCCGGGCCCAGCGCTCGGCTTGATTGTTGCCGTGAATTGTTCAGGATTGAGTCGGTATAGCCGCACGCCAAATGTTATATTTTCCACCGGCAGCTTGTAACCAGTTCAAAGCCAATATAACGCTCATATTACACTTTCATGACGGCGCTATGTATGCTGCGAAAATAATTCTTCGATGAGCCTATGCTATAGAAAACCCTTCTTTTTCTACATTTAGTCCTGCTTAGCTGTGGTCTAAATCCCACACAGTATGATTAGTCGCGCCGTATTGCCGGAGCGCGGTTGACTAAAAGGGGCTTTATAAATTTAAGTTTATGCATCCTTTGGGGGGTGCAATGACAAACGAACTGACCTCGGGCCGCATCCGCAGCGCTCGCAAAAGCAAATTCCTCGTCTTCCTCGCCTCGTCGAGCCTTCTCGCAGTCTGGGGAAGCCAGGCTTTCGCAGACGACGCGCAGATCGCCAAGCTGCAAGCCGAGATCCACAGGATCGAGGCACGCCAGCAGGCCGAGATCGGCGCCCTGCGTGCCGAAATCCATCATCTGAAGCGCCACGGCGGCCCGATCTACGCCACCAAGGACGCTGAACCGCCGCCGTTGCTCGGCCCGCATGTGATCGAGAGCTCGAAGGGCCCGGTGCACTTCGGCTTCGCCGATGCCGACGCTCAAAACACGGTCGAGCTGACCGGCCAATTGAACATCGATACCGGCGGCTATGTCGGTTATCATCAGGTCAGCCCCGGCCTTACCCCGCCCGGCAAGGCGGGACTTGGGAACGCAGGTCTCGCCAGCGGCATCAATTTCCGCCGCGCCCGCATCGGCGTACAAGGCGTTTTCCTCGGCGATTGGGCCTACCGCATTCAGTACGATCTGGGCGGCACGTCTGACGGCTATTCGAATGCCGCGACCGGTATCACCAATAACGGTGCTGCATCTGGTATCGAAAACGCGTTCATCAGCTATGACGGTCTCTACAAGCACGGCGGCCCGCTGCCGACCGAGTTCACCATCGGCGCGATCGACGTGCCATGGACTCTCGACGAGCCGGTTGGATCGCCGAACATCCTCTTCATGGAGCGCGCGAGCTCGCAGGTTATCGCCACGGCATTCGGCGGCGGCGATAATCGCACGGCCTTAGGCTTCCACTCGAATACGGATCGGCTCTGGGTCGGTGGCTTCCTGACTGGACCGACGACTGGCCAGTTGCATTCGAATAATGCCTATACCTCTTACAACCCGGCTACGGGTGCGCCGTATGGCACGGGTATCGGGCCGCAATATGCCGGTCTGTTCCGCGCGAGCTACAATATCTTTCAGGACAAGGCGAACAATGCCACGCTGCATGTCGGCTTCAACTTCGCCGACACCTTCCTGCCGCGCGTCAATAGCAGCAGCGCCAGCGTCGAGGGGATCAGCCTGAGTGATCGTCCGGAGCTGCGTATCGATCCGACCCAGTTGATCGGCACCAACACCATCGCCGCGCACGGTGGCCAGGTGTTCGGCGCCGAGGCGGCGGCGACCTACCAAAACGCCTTCATCCAGGGTGAATATTATCACTACATTATCGACACGAGGAATCAGGGGGCAGCGGGCGCCGTTTATGAGGCGACCAATGGGCCGGCGGTCGCTTTCAATGGCGGCTATGTCCAGGGCAGCTACACCTTTGGTGGCCGGCGTTATTATGTGCCGGGAACTGGTGCTTATTCGGGCGTGATTCCAGATCATCCGTTCGTTCTCGGCACCGGCTATTGGGGCGCTCTTGAACTCGCCGGACGCTTCGACATCGTCGATCTGAATGCAGCCGCGCCATACTACAACGGTGGCAACGCCACCGGCACTGGCGCTGGTGCGGCGATCCTTGGCGGCGAACAGACGTCTTATGGCGCTGGCGCAACCTGGTATCCGAATAACAATCTCCGCTTCATGCTCGATTACGAGCATGTGGTCGTAAACGTCCCGGCCTATCTGGGCGGCCCGAACCATTACGGCGGCACGGTCGACTGGATCGCAGCGCGTTCGCAGTTCGTCTTCTGATCGTTCGATCAGCGAATCACAAAACCCCGGAGACAATGTCTTCCGGGGTTTTTCTTTGCGTGAGCGTCATTGCGAGAACGCTGAAGGCGATGGGCCCTATTGGAGGGCGGCACCGTAACGCCGCATGCTCGCGGTGCGCCCCAGCCCGACGATAGTGTCGTTGACCAGCCCATTGGGTATACCTCACTCAAGACATTGGCCACCGCATGACGGGGGCTTTTCACGCTCGACGCAAAGCCGTCAAGGCGCGCAATATCCTTCAAATGATGTGCTGGCCTTGGGCGGCCTTTGGCTCAGTCACGGAGGCGGCCCACCGTCGTATGGATCACCGCCCGGCGCAGTTCCGTAGCGACTCCCATCGTATGGATCGGCGTCGGGTACGCTCCCATAACGCCCGTCGCGCACTCGCCCAGAATAGATCCACTGTGTCGTGTTGTGCCACCGGTGATACGCGGGACGCCAATGATGCAAATTGCTGTGTGCCGCCTCCGCTAATGCGCCGCCAGACACCCAGAATGAAAGCAGCGCCGCGAGGGCAGCCGGTTGATTGAGTTTAATCATCGTCTCCTGCGATGTCTCGGCCTTGAATGAAGCCGCGACGAAGCTCCGCAACGCTGATCTCACGTTGGTTGCCGGTAGTGTGCAGGGGGTTGATCGGGAAAAATATTAAAAAGAATTTTGTGATCGGCCTCGCATAGCGTCCCTCAACCTGCCGCCGATATCGGAGAGCACGAACACATACTGCTTGCCCTTGACCTCATAGGTGATTGAACGCCGTCATTCGTAATCAGAGTTCAAGAGAATCAGCTCAGCGCTACGAGCCGGCGCTGGCTGTTTGTATGGCCGTCGATATAGGCTTGCGTCACTTCGATCGACTTGTGGCCGCCAATAACTGAACATCTCGCAGGCTGCAGCCCGTGCGATGCGCATTGCGCGCGGCGTTCGTTATAAATGTGCGCCGGCCGGAGTGCGAAGAGCAACCGCTGAACTCAAGCGCTTTGAACAGTGTGACGAACCAGTTGACGAGACTATTTGGCCGCATGGAACCGCCGCGAGTTGAGCGGATAACAGGGCCGGCCGCGACGCGTCGGCCTTTCAGCGTGACCAGCGCGCTTTTTAGGTGGGCATGCATCGGAATACGGCGGCCGCCACGCTTTTTAGCGATTGCGTCTCTGACTTCGATAAAGCCGCTGAGTTGGCCATGGGCATCGAGCACCATTGACCAGTCGAGACGAGCAATCTCGCAGGCGCACAGGCCTGCTTTTACGGAAAGAAGAATGACGACGCGGTCACGGGCGGTAAAGTCGGTGCCGCGACGGAGGGAATGCAGTCGGTGGCAACAGATTGGCGAGAATCGACGAGCTGGGCTGGCTCGTTCCCGGCGAACAAGTCTCGTTCGCTCTGTAGCTAGCGCCGAAAAATCGAATATGACGATGACGTATCTTACTGATTTTATTGGTGGAGCTGATGAGATTCGAACTCACGACCTCTGCAGTGCGATTGCAGCGCTCTCCCATCTGAGCTACAGCCCCGGCCAGCGCGCTGTTTACGTCCCTCATGCCGCGACTGTCAATGCGCTGAGAAGTGGCTGCGCCGGGGCGTGCAAGAGCTTGGCTTGCCCCTCGGCCCGCTCCCGGCTAAACGGGAGTTCCCTGCGGGTTCCGGAGCCGTTATGCGCGCGATTCTCGACGTTCTTCTGCTGGTTCTGCAGCTTTATACGTATGTGATCATCATCGTGGCGATCCTGTCGTGGCTCATCGCCTTCAACGTGATCAATGTACACAACGACTTCGTACGCTCGATCTGGAATGCGCTGAATGCGGTGACCGAGCCGTTATTGAGGCCCATCCGCAATGTCCTGCCGGCGCTGGGCGGCCTCGACATTTCGCCGGTCATCCTGCTGCTGCTGATCTTCCTCATCCAGGACATTATCGAGCGCTACATCTATCCCAACGTCATTTAGTCCCCCAATGCCGGAGGGACGGCCCTGGACGGCGCGAAAGGATGGCCTGGCGCTCGCTGTGCGGCTGACGCCTAAATCCTCGCGCGACGAGATCGTCGGGGTCGAGGCCCTGGCGGATGGCCGCGCGGTTCTCAAAGTGCGTGTCCGCGCGCTGCCCGAGGCGGGCGCGGCCAACGAAGCGCTGATTCGCCTGTTGGCCAAGTCTCTCGGCGTCGCGCCGAGCAGCCTGCACCTCGAATCGGGCGGCTCGAGCCGGCTGAAATCCGTGCATCTCGCCGGTGACGCCGCCGCGCTCGCGACCAAACTGGCTGGACTTGCCCGCTAGGACTTCGCCGGAATAGCGGAGGCTGCGGCGAGCTTGTTGTGAAGGCGCACCATCAGCGAGGCGCCGAAGAGCGGCGTCAGCAGGTTGACGAGCGGCACAGCCGCGAGCGCCGCGATGAACAGCCCCGCGAGGAAAATCTGCCATTCATTGGCACGGCGGATGCGGGCGACGTCCTCGATCCGGCTGTAGCGCAGGGCGGCGAGTTCGAAATAGCCGCGGCCGAGCAGATAGGCGTTGACGATAAGAAAAATCACCGCGTTCACGCCCGGCACCAGAAGCAGCAGCAGCGCGACGATATTGAGCGCGAGCGCCAAGGCCGCAAAGACGGCGGTAACCCGGATCTGTGCGCCGAGCAGCGGTGTCGCGCCTGGATGTTTCGGGTCGATATCCGCTTCGACCTTGGCCGCAAGCTCGTCGAAGAAGAAGCCCGCGACGACGAAGGAGACCGGCGTGATCGCGAAGGCGAAGCCGATCAGCAGCGCCAGAGCGGCGATGAGCGTCACGCCCGTCGTGAGCCAGTGATAGGGCAGGACGAGGAAATGCGTCAGCGTCGTTTCCGCCGCGGCGAAGACGAAGACAAGCAGCAGCGCGGTCAGGGCGAGCGTCTTGTAAAGGACGCGCCGGAACGGCGGTGTGAAGATTTCGGCGAAGGCATCGAGCGCCAGGGAAAGGAGCATGGGCTTTAGATAGGACGGCGCGGGCGGCGCGACAATTTCTATCGTCAAATAGGGATCATATATCTGTTTTCGCTGCGTTCTTGTGTTTGCGCCGGTTTCCCCTTAGACCTGCACCGATGGACGCTTCTTCCCGGGATATCCGCCACGATTGGACGGTCGATGAGATTCTCGCCGTTCATGATCGCCCCTTGCTCGAATTGATCGGCGAGGCCAACCGCCTCCACCGGGCCTATCAGCCAGCCAATTACGTGCAGAAGGCGAGTCTGCTCAGCGTCAAGACCGGCGGCTGCCCGGAGGATTGCGGTTATTGCGCCCAATCCGCGCATCATCGCGAGGTCAAGCTCTCCCGTTCGCCGCTTATGCCAGTTGCCGAGGTTCTGACGCTCGCCAAACGTGCGTGCGACGCGGGGGCCGATCGGTTCTGCATGGGCGCCGCCTGGCGCGAGGTGCGCGACGGAGCGGAATTTGACTCGGTGCTGGAGATGGTGCGCGGCGTCCGCGCGCTGGGGATGGAAGCCTGTGTGACGCTCGGCATGTTGACCGAGCCGCAGGCCGAGCGGCTCAAAGAGGCTGGCCTTACCGCCTATAACCACAACCTCGACACCGGCCCGGACTATTATTCGCAGATCGTCTCGACCCGCACCTATGATGACAGACTCGCCACCTTGCAGGCGGTGCGGGACGCCGGCATCGAAATGTGCTGCGGCGGCATCATCGGCATGGGCGAAAGCGTGCGCGATCGCGCCGCCATGCTCGCCGTGCTCGCGGCGTTCGATCCGCATCCCGAAAGCGTGCCGATCAATGCTCTGGCGGCGATCGACGGAACGCCGCTCGCCGGCCGCAAGAAGGTCGATCCGCTCGAGTTCGTGCGGATGATCGCGACGGCGCGCATTGTCATGCCCCGCAGCGTCGTCCGGCTTTCGGCCGGGCGAGGAAGCCTCAGCCGCGAAGCGCAAATCCTTTCCATGGTCGCCGGCGCCAATTCGCTCTTCTATGGCGAAACCCTGCTGACGGCGCCGAACGCGGCCGTGCCGGAAGATGAAGCGCTTTTCGCGGCCCTGGAGCCGATCGTGCGCGAGGTCGCGCAGGAGACGCCGGCGACGCTTACGCTCGCGTGAAATCTTCGTAACCTTCAACCGGCGTGCGCGAATTTCCGGAACCCTTCTTGTCCTGAGCCGTTTCTCGGTCCCACGTCAATCAGGGAGTTCGAGATTATGAGCAGCTCGACGGACAAGATCAAAGGCGTTGCCAATGAAGTTGCGGGCGAAGTGAAGCGCGGCGTCGGCAAGGCCGTCGGTTCCGAAAAACTTCAGGCCGAAGGTGCGGCGCAGGAGCTCAAGGGCCATGTGCAAAAGGCCGTGGGCGACGCGAAATCGGCGGTGAAGGATGCCGCCGACAAGGCATCGCACCAGATCCATAAAAACACCTAAAACTTTCCGCATTTCGAAGAAATGGGGCGTCCGGATCGGGCGCCCCATTTGCGTGTCTGTCGCCGAGTTCGCTCAATCGGCGAAGGCAGGCCGCACATTGTTCGGCGTGTGCGTACGGAGTTCGTCGGCGAATACACGCGCCATGATATCGACCGCGCGAATAATCTCGCGCTGCCCGAGCGCGGCATAGCCCAGCAGAATGGCGCGGTCGCGGTAAAAGCCGGAGGGGCAATAGGCGCCGCCGGATTCGAGCGTATGAACGCTGACGCCGTGCGCAGCGAGGCGTGTCCTGAAGTCTTCCGGTGCGGGCATCCAGTCCGGCAGAAGCCACATGACATGCATGCCGCCGTTGATCCCCCAGATTTCGAGCGGACCGAAAGATGTTTGCAGCCGTGATGTCAGGCAATTGAGCGTCTCGGAACTGGCCTTGCGAATGGTGCGCAGATGGCGCTGATAGCCGCCGCTGTTGATGAAGCTCTCCAGAATGGCCTGTTCGAGCCAGGGATGCCCGTAATTGCCCATCGTCTTGACCTTGCGGGCGACGGAGATGAGTTGCGGCGGGACGATGAGATAACCGGTGCGTACGCCGGCACCGAGCGATTTGGAAAAGGTGCCGACGTAGATAACGCAGTTTCCAGCATCCGCGCCGGCGATCGAGAGCATCGGCGGCCCGTCGAAAATATAGTCGCTGTCGTAATCATCTTCGACGATATAAGCGCCGCTGCGATGCGCCCAGTCGAGGAGGGCCCGCCGCCGCGTGGGCGTGAGCGTCGCGCCCGTCGGGAACTGATGCGATGGCGTCACATAGGCGAAGCTCACATCCCGTTCGGGCAAAAGGTCGGTTATCAGTCCGTCGCGATCGACGGGAACAGGGCAGAGGCGCGCGCCATAGCTGCGGAATGTATGCGCGGGGCTCCCATAGCATGGATCTTCGACCACGACGCCGGTGCCGGTCGTGACCAGCATACGCGCAATGAGGTTGATTGCTTCCTGCGTGCCGGCGGTGACGATCACGGACTCGGCGGAGCATGTGACGCCGCGTGAGAGCGAGACGTGATGAGCGATCGCTTCCCGCAAGGCGGGTAACCCGGCGGGGTCGCCATAGTCCGTCAATTCGCTGGCAAGTGAGCTCAGTGCATCATCGGCCAGTTTGCGCCATGTCGTGATCGGAAACAGCGTCCGGTTCACGCGCCCGGGCCAAAAGTCCACGACGGGTTTCGCGTTTGGAGCTTGCGGGGTCACCGCAAGCGCCTCGCCCTTGAAGACAACCGGCGCCCGCGCCGTGGGACGGGCGAGATCCGGACCCGCGTCCGTCATCTTGCCAACCAGAAGGCATGCCTCGGGGATCGTATCCGCGACGACGGTTCTTACACCCTTGATGGCGGAGAGATAGCCTTCGCTGGCCAGGCGTTCGTAGGCGTGAATGACGGTATTTCGCGAAACATTGTATTGCCGCGCGAGTTCACGCGAGGGCGGCAGTGCGAAGCCGGGCGGCAGCCGTCCGCTGACGATCTGTCCGCGCAACTGATCGACGATCTGCGCTTGCAGACTCGCGCCGGTCTCGCGCACCAATCCAAGCTCGATGAGCACGGTCGGTTCTCCAAATCTAGCCGGTCAAGAAGGCTTGCCGGCCAGAATGGCGCCTGCTCGAGCCTGGCTATTTTTTCGTATATCTAAATAACCGCGCGAAATCCGGCATGGCAATGTTCGCCGCCAATTTCGGGTCGGGGATGACGTCGCGCTGCGCCACGTAGAGCGGAACCGCGCCCGACCAGCGGTCGGAGGCCAGATCCTCCTCCTCGTCGCCGGCGAAGAGATCGTTGACCTTCGCCGAGGCTTCATCGAGGCGCAGGCGGATGACTTTCGTCGCCAGCCATTCCTGTTCGTTCGGCGGGCGGGCATAATCCCAGAGCCCCGGCGCAAGCTTGTCGGTGAACGCGGCGAGCGCCTCGCGCTTCTTGTCCTCCTCCACAAACTCGGCATTGCCGAAGGCCATGACCGAGCGGAATTGCACATTGTGGTTCATCGCCGCCCGCGCAAAAACGATGCCATCGAGATGGGTGACGGTGAAGCAGACCGGGATGCCCGTTTGCTGCGTCTTGAGCATCCGGCTCGCCGACGAGCCGTGCCAATAGACATAATCATCGATGCGCCAATGGCTCGTCGGTGTCACATAGGGCTTGCCGTCGAAGATATAGCCGATCTGGCAGATGATGCCGGCGTCGATAATGTCATAGATGGTCTGGCGATCGTATTTGCCGAGCCAATGATAGCGGCGCAGGCGCGTGCGGTCGGAGACGGGTGACGAAGCCTCGGTCATTCTCGGGAACCTCTTTGCCGTGGCTGTAAGTCTCGCCGGTGGGCGTCCCCCCGGCGGCCGACGTCGCGCCCGGCATGGCGGCGCGTCGATGGCGCGATCGTGGACAGCCGGGGAGCCCCTGAAAAGAACCGGGGCAGGAGAAACTCATGGGTCCAGAAACGGCAGCCGCGGCGGCGGACGGGCCGATCTCCGTCACGGCTTGCTCCGTCAGGGTTTGGCGCCGCTGCGTACCCAGGCGAAAATGAAAAGGCAAAGCCCGACGATCGCGCTGAGTTCCGCCCAGAAAAAGATAAGGGCGTCGGCCCGCACGCCGAGCGGCGGTGTGCCGGGCAGGGCGTTGCGCAGGACCGGCAGGGCGAAAATCATTGCGCCGAGCGCGCCGACGAACGGCACCTCGATCTTGCGCAGACCGATGAAAACCAGGCCGCCGATCATCAGCGCGCAAATCGCCACGAAGAACATCGCGCCGTAGATGGCGAGGCTGAAGAATGCGACGGCGCTTGTGCGGCTGAAGACGAATTCGAGCGCCAGCGCGCCCGGCGCCGGAGCGGGGCGCTCTGCGGCCTCCACGACGAATCCAAAAAGCCCCTCCCATGCCGTAACCCCGATCGCTAGGGGGCGAACCGAGCCGTCCTGTGTCAACGCGCTCGCGGAAAGCACTGTCGAAGAAACATAACGGTCGAACGGGTAATCGCGGACATTTCCGTCTTCGAGGGAAAACTCGAACGTCGCTTCCGGCAAGGGCTGTCCGGCCTTCACATTGATCTGCTCGGTCTGCTCGCTGTGCTGGATTCTCAGAACGTAGTTTCGATCTGCGATCATTGTTGCGCCGGCCGCCGTAGACCCCGGCAGAAGATTGATCCGTACCTGGATCGCATGGTTGACCGGATCGATATGCGTGGGCTGCAGGTAAAGCCGGACCTGTGCCTCGCTGGGCGGCGCACCGAGTTCGGCTTCAACGGGCGCTTTCGCCATATTGAACCGCGTCAGCATGACGCCATAGGCGACCAGACAGAAGATGATGAAGAGCGCCAGGAGAATGGCGCGACGCAAGGTGGAGGAGATTTGCCCCTCCGGGCTTTCTTTATCGGACACGCTGACCGTGATCTAATAATGGATAATCTGGAGCTTTACAGGCGAGATGGCCGATTGACAATGCGCCCCGGTTTCCGCGTGCGAGATGCCACCGATCTTGCGTCTGTTCGTTTTGAGCGGAGGAAATGGCGAGGGTTCGTTAGAAGTTGCCGGTATCTCGAAGGCGATACCAGGTCTCGATGAGTGGCACCGCCCGCTTCGCCGCAAAATGCAGGGGATGGCTCGGAAACGAGAGGTCGCTAAAGGCACTTTCGCCTTCGGGCTTTCCGAGCAATTGGAGAGCGATCTTGCGGCCGAAATGGGTGGCTCGCGAAACGCCCGTGCCGCAATAGCCCATAGCGTAATGGATGCCATCGACCGTGCGGCCGAGATGCGGAAATTCGTCGAATGTATATCCTATCGTCCCATCCCAGGCATGGCTCAATTTTATCTCGCCAAGTTCCGGAAAGGCGCGGAGGAGGTCGCTTGCAAGATGTGCGTAGGCCGCGGCTGAACCCCGGCGCGCAATATGACTGGAGCGTCCACCCCAGATCAGCCGATATTCGCCGGGCGCGGGACGAAAATAGAAGAAGACGCGATTCGAATTTCCGAAGACTCGCCGCTTCGGGAAGAGGGTGTCGAAGAGTTCGGGCGGAATAGGGCCTGTCGCGATCTGCGCGGATACAACGGGGACGATGCGCTTGGCGAAGAATGGACCGACATTTTTCGTGTAGCCGTTCGTCGCGACGATGACGTCTCGCGCCTCGACGTCAAATCCGTCAAAACGGACAAGGTGCCGGTTTTTCTCGGAAACGATGTCTTTGACCGCTGCGTTTGCGCGCACAAGGCCGCCAACGTCCCGCACGCGCGCCAAAAGCCCCGCGTGATAGCGCCCCGGATGCAGGGAGGCATCCTGCGGCAGCAATGATCCGCCATAAAATAAATCGGTGCCGATCTCTTTTCGCTGCTCGGCCCGCGGGATCATTTCGGATTCGACATCGGCGTAGCGGCGTAAATCCTTCATGTCCCGTGCCATGGCTTCATAGTGCTCGGGCCGCATCGCACCGCGAAAGCGTCCGCACCGCGTGAAGTCGCAGTCGATATGTTCGCGCTGAATGAGGCGTTCGATGCCGTCAAGCATTTCGACGCCCTCGTGAAGCAGCTCGACCGCCTTGCGCTCGCCCTTCATTGCAATGAGCGTCTTGACCCGGAATTTCTGATTTCCGCTGCCAACCTGGCCGCCATTGCGCGTGCTCGCGCCAAAGCCCGGCACTCCGGCATCGACCACAACAACGCGGCGTCCTTCGCGCGCCAGCGTCAGAGCCGCCGAAAGGCCGGTAAAGCCGGAGCCGGCGATGACGACATCGACTTTTTGGGGAAGCGGCGTGTCTTTTCCGTTTTCCGGCGGCGCGGCTTCCCACCAATAGGGGATGTTTCCGATGGCCTTTCGCCAGCGACCGCCCGCGAGTTCGCGCAGGGTCGGAACATCGGCTCGATCGGGAGTCACCTTGCGGCCCCGCGGGTTTCGATTTCGGGTCTTTCCCGCGCGACGATGACCGGAGGCTTCGGTTGTGCCGAGGCTTCGCCGGTGCTCAGCGCCGATACGATCAAGCCTTTGATTTGAATGGTGGAGCCAGACGGAATCGAACCGACGACCTCTTCAATGCCATTGAAGCGCTCTCCCAACTGAGCTATGACCCCACGCTTTCGCGCCACGCAAATCTTTGGGTGGATTTGTGGCCAGACCGGGCCGGCGCGGAGCGGCTATATAGACATAATAGCCTACCGCGACAAGCCGCCATTCCGCGCGGCGGACCGGCTCTTTCTTGTGAGCTACGGCTCCTCGTCCGGCGCGATATCGCCATCGATCAGGCCGGTGACGTCGTCGCTGTCTTCCTCTTCCTCTTCGAGGAAGGTGTCGTCGTCGCCGCCCTCGTCTTCGATCTCGACATCGTCCTCGGCAACGGTTTCGAGCGCGGCTTCTCCCGCCTCGACCTCGTCGAGCGAAACCAGCTCTACGCCCGTTTCAGGCTCTTCCTCATCTTTCGCGACGGCCGCCGCACGGCTCGCGCGGGCGACGGTCTGCTGAACGGCACCGCACTTGGGACAGATGACCGGGTTCTTGTTCAGGTCAAAGAACTTCGTGCCGCATTGCTGGCAGGTACGCTTGTTACCGAGCTCGAGTTTCGCCACGGTTTGGCCTCTAAGGATCGTTGAACACCTCGGCAGGGACGCCGCCCATCTTCGCTTGCGCCCGGCAAGCGAATGTCGCGTCCCCGCCACATTGGCGCGCTTAAGGCTCCCGTTAGTAAGCCCTAAGGCGCGTGTCAATTGGAACTTCACGGGGTCGTCCCCAAGAGATCGTGTCTGGCCCGCTGCTAAAAATGGCGGGATAGCCGGGCTGATTGGCCCATGACTTTTCCCCAACTCGCATGCTACGAGCAGCGCAGCGAATTTGCCGGGCGTGGAGGGATTTTGGCTGTTTCGATAAGCATTTCGCCCCCGGGCGCGGCCTTAAGCACGGCGCCGGGCGGCCCGCTGAAAGGCCGGCTGCGTCCGCCTGGGGATAAATCCATCTCGCATCGCGCCTTTATCCTCGGCCTGCTGACGGTCGGCCGGACGGAGATCCGTGGCCTGCTGGAGGGGGAGGATGTGCTCCACACCGGCGCGGCCTGCCGGGCGCTGGGCGCGCGAATCGAACGCCTCGGCGAGGGCTTCTGGCAGGTCGATGGAATCGGCATCGGCACGCTGCTGGAGCCCCGCGAGACACTTGATTTCGGCAACGCTGGCACTGGCGTGCGGCTAATGATGGGTGTCGTCGGCGGCCATGGAATCACCGCCGCGTTCGACGGCGACGCCTCGTTGCGGAAGCGGCCGATGCGCCGCGTGCTCGATCCTTTGGTCCTGATGGGCGCGCAGGTTCTGTCGCAGGACGAGGGCGGCCGTTGCCCAATCCGGCTGAAGGGCACGCCGGAGCCCTTGCCGATCGAATATCGCACCAAGGTCGCCTCGGCGCAGATCAAATCGGCCGTATTGCTCGCCGGGCTCAATTCGCCGGGCCGCACGGTGGTGATCGAGCCGCAGGCAAGCCGTGACCATACGGAAAAGATGCTGGCGCATTTCGGTGCGACGGTCGCCAGCGAGCCGTTCGAGGCCCATGGCCGCAGAATCACGCTCGAAGGCCGGCCGGCCCTGCACCCAGCGGAGATCAAAGTGCCAGCCGATCCGTCCTCGGCGGCGTTTCCCCTGGTCGCGGCGCTCATCGTGCCGGGCTCGGATATCGTCATCGAAGGCATGATGATGAATCCGCTGCGCGTCGGCCTGCTGCAAACGCTCCTCGAAATGGGTGCGCAAATCGAGCTGATCAACCAACGTGACGAAGGCGGTGAAAGCGTCGCCGATCTGCACGTGCGCGCCTCGGATCTGCGCGGCGTCGATGTTCCGGCCGAGCGGGCCCCGGCGATGATCGACGAATATCCGATCCTTGCGGTCGCTGCGGCCTTCGCCACCGGCGAAACGCGGATGCGCGGCTTGAGCGAGCTCAGGGTCAAGGAATCCGACCGTCTCGTGGCGGTCGCAGATGGGCTCGCGGCCGCCGGGGTCGAGAGCATCATCGAGGGGGACGATCTGATTGTTGCGGGACGCGGCCATGACAGGGGCGTGCCGGGCGGCGGCGTTGCGGTGACGCATCTCGACCATCGCATCGCCATGAGCTTCCTCTGCCTCGGGCTTGCGGCGAAGCGCGGCATGGCGATCGACGATGCGGCGATGATCGCGACCAGCTTCCCGACCTTTCAGGCGGCGCTGGCGGGGCTTGGGGCGCACTTCTCATGATCGTGGCGATCGACGGGCCCGCGGCCTCGGGTAAGGGCACTCTGGCGCGCCGCCTTGCGGACTATCTCAACCTGCCGCATCTCGATACCGGGCTGCTTTATCGCGCCACTGCCCGCACGCTCATCGAGCATGGGCAGAATCTTTCCGATGTCCATGCCGCCGTCGCGGCGGCGCGCGGCCTTTCGCTGACCGATTTCGATACCAAGGAACTGCGCGGCCGCGACATGGGTGAGGCGGCCTCGATCGTCGCCGCCATCCCCGAGGTGCGCCAAGCGCTCGTCGACATGCAGCGCAGCTTCGCCGCGCGGCCCGGCGGCGCCGTCCTCGACGGGCGCGATATCGGCACGGTCATCTGTCCGCAGGCCGAGGCGAAGATCTATGTGACGGCGAGCCCCGAAACTCGCGCCAGCCGCCGCGCGCTGGAGCTTAAGGGTCAAGGCGAGGCCGTCGATTATCAAGCGGTTCTGGAGGAAATCCGGCGCCGTGACGCCCGGGATGCCTCCCGCGCTCTGGCGCCGCTCCGGTTGGCCGAGGATGCGGTCGAGCTCGACACGACGGATCTCGATATCGAGGCCGCCTTTCGGACCGCACTCAGCATTGTCGAAGGAAAGAGATCAAAAGCCGCGGCACGACCTTAGAAGATAGCTATTCTTCTTCGGAGAAAAAATCTTCGTCCAGACGACTAAACTCAAGCGCCCGGCTGACACGCACGCCTACCTTATGTTCAATCATCAGGCTCGTCAGGGTTTTCCCGTCGATCAAGATCACCCGCTGGGGTAGATTTCTGGCATAATCTGATGCCTGTTGGCTAAAGGTGGACGTTGTCACAAAAACGCCCTTAGCTGCGCCAAGGCCTACTAAGCTACCGACGAAAGACTGCACCTCGGGTCGTCCGACAGTGTTGCCGGGAGTGTATCGCTTTGCCTGAACGTAGACACGATCCAATCCCAGCCGGTCTTCATTTATAATTCCATCAACGCCACCGTCACCTGAGCGACCAAGCCGCCGAGTTGCGTCGCGATAGTTTCCGCCATATCCCATTGCGACAAGAAGACTAACAATGACCTGTTCAAAAAAGCTGGGGCTGTTCTGAAGCATCCTCTGCAATAGATCGGTCTGAAGGGCCGAATGAACGGCAAGATAAGCGGCTTCGATCTGTTCTTCTGGAGTGACGGTGGCCGCGAGACCTGCGGATGAGGCGTTCGCCGGGCTCATGGAATTAACGGAATCGGCGCCGCCCGACCCGCGATAAAATTCCTTAAATGCCGGATTTTTAAGCAAAAGATCTACGTTTATCTGACCAGGGTTTTTGGCAATAAGGTCGCGTCCAATCTCGCTGGCGATAAACCGACCACGGCGCGGCGATGTGATCAAACCGGCCTTACTCATATAAAATTTGGCCCAATGGATGCGATTATGCAGGACGGTTTGACGGCCGCTCGGGAGAACTTGGTCGCGTTCCTCCTTTGTCAAACCAAACTGGGCCACGAGTTCGCCCGTTATTTCGGGAACGCTCGTTTCGCCACGTGCCGCCAACTTTAGAACAGGAAGCATAAGCGTCTGATAATCGGGAATCGGCAATATAATTACTCGATCAATTGAGAATCCGGGTCGAACGTATCCGGGAATCGGAATCGTCTGCAATATATCGAGTTTGTGCGCCGCAATGGAGCAGCTTGCCCTTGCCGAGGGCCGCCGCGCTTGCTACATAGCCGCCCGAACCTGGTTTTTTGCACCGTCCGACGCCGGCCCGCCTTTTTGATGCGGGTGATCCTGCCCTCTGGCAGGCCACGGAGGCAAAAAGCTCCTTCAACCCTTAACCCCCGGCGTTCAGCCCAATTGGGCTTTTCAGGAGAACTTATGACATCAACCACCACCTACGCGCCTTCGCGCGAGGATTTTGCGGCGCTTCTCGATGAGAGCTATGGCGAAAACGAAGCTCTCGAGGGCGCGGTTATCAAGGGCATTGTCGTCGCCATCGAAAAAGATGTTGCCGTCATCGACGTCGGTCTGAAGACCGAAGGCCGCGTCGCCCTCAAGGAATTTCAGGGACCGGGCCGCGAAGGCGCGCCGAAGGTCGGCGATGAAGTCGAAGTCTATCTCGAGCGGATCGAGAACGCGCTCGGCGAGGCCGTGATCTCGCGCGACAAGGCACGCCGCGAAGAGAGCTGGGTGCGGCTCGAAAAAGCTTTCGAGAAGCAGGAAAAGGTCGAAGGCGTCATCTTCAATCAGGTCAAGGGCGGCTTCACCGTCGATCTCGACGGCGCCGTGGCCTTCCTGCCGCGCAGCCAGGTCGATATCCGCCCGATCCGCGATGTCGCGCCGCTGATGCATGTGACGCAGCCGTTCCAGATCCTCAAGATGGATCGCCGCCGCGGCAATATCGTCGTCTCCCGCCGCACCGTGCTCGAGGAGAGCCGGGCCGAGCAGCGCCACGAGATCGTCGCCAACCTCGAAGAGGGGCAGGTCATCGACGGCGTGGTCAAGAACATCACCGATTACGGTGCGTTCGTCGATCTCGGCGGCATCGACGGCCTCCTGCATGTCACCGACATCGCCTGGCGCCGCGTCAACCATCCGAGCGAGGTCCTCGCCATCGGTCAGACGGTGAAGGTCAAGATCATCAAGATCAACCACGAGACCCACCGCATTTCGCTCGGCATGAAGCAATTGCTCGACGATCCGTGGCAGGGAATCGAAGCCAAATATCCGGTCAACGCCCGCATCCACGGCCGCGTGACGAACATCACGGATTACGGCGCGTTCGTCGAACTGGAGCCGGGCATCGAAGGCCTGATCCACGTCTCGGAAATGTCGTGGACCAAGAAGAACGTCCATCCCGGCAAGATCGTCGCGACGAGCCAGGAAGTCGATGTCCAGGTTCTGGAAGTCGATCCGGTCAAGCGCCGCATTTCGCTCGGCCTCAAGCAGACGCTCACCAATCCCTGGGAAGATTTCGCCGCCAAGCATCCGATTGGCAGCGAGGTCGAGGGCGAGGTCAAGAACAAGACCGAGTTTGGCCTGTTCGTTGGCCTCGAGGGCGATGTGGACGGCATGGTCCACTTGTCCGATCTCGACTGGAACAAGCCGGGGGAGCAGGCGATCGAGGAATACAAGAAGGGCGACATCGTCAAGGCGAAGGTGCTCGACGTCGATCAGGAGAAGGAGCGGATCTCGCTTGGCATCAAGCAGCTCGCCTCCGATCCGTTTGCCGCAGCGCCGGCCGACGAAAGCGGACCCGACTACAAGAAGGGTGCGATCGTCACCTGTGAGGTGATCGAGGTCAAAGAAGGCGGCATCGACGTCAAAATCGCCGGCACCGATTTCGTCGCTTTCATCAAGCGCGCGGAACTGGCACGCGATCGCGCCGATCAGCGTCCCGATCGTTTCGCCGTCGGCGAAAAGGTCGATGCGCGCATCACCCAGTTCGATCGCCGCGCCCGCAAGGTCGCGGTTTCGATCAAGGCGCTCGAAGTCGCTGAAGAGAAGGAAGCCATCGCCCAGTTCGGCTCGGCCGATTCGGGCGCGGTGCTCGGCGACATTCTCGGCGCCGCGCTGAAGGCGCGCGATTCCGAGGGCAAGAAGAGCGCCAAGAAGAAAACCGACGAGGAATAAAAGTTTCCTCGAAATTTATCGATCCGGGCCCGCGCGGCGCAATCCGCGCGGGCTTCTTTGTGCTCAATTTCAGATATGCCAATGAATGACGGAGATATCTGCGCTGTCGGCATCGATTTTGGCACGACGAATTCCGTTGTCGCCATCGCCGACCGAAGGGGGCAGGTCGAGACTTTGAGTTGGCCAAGTTTCGGCGGCCCGACGCACACGTTCCGCACGGCTTTGATGTTCTGGCGCGAGGGCCGTTCGCTCAAGCACGTCGCGGGTCCGGCGGCCTTGCAACGCGCGATCGCCGCCGAAGACGAGCAGCGCTTCATCCAGTCGATCAAGACCTATCTGGCGAGTCCGTTCTTCAGCGAGACATGGCTTTATGGTGAGCGTTTCACGATAGAGCGCCTCGTTTCTACCTTTCTGAATCATTTGCTCGATGGTCGCGATCAGGTGCGGACGCTGCCAATTTTCAGCGGTCGACCCGTGGTCTTTGCTGGCGAACGGCCGGACGAGGCGCTGGCGATCGGCCGACTCACCAAAGCTTATGCCGATGCGGGCTTGCCGCAGGTTGCGCTGGCCTATGAGCCTGTGGGCGCAGCCTATTGGTACGCGCGCGGGTTGACGCGTGACGAAACCGTGCTCGTCGCCGATTTCGGTGGTGGCACCAGCGATTTCTCCGTCCTGCGCTTTCGACGCAATGGTAAGGCTTTCGTCGCAGAGCCACTGGCTCATACGGGCGTCGGCGTTGCCGGAGATACGTTCGATTATCGCATCGTTACGAATGTGGTGGCGCCGCAGCTCGGCAAGGGAACGTCCTATCGATCATTCGGCAAGCTTCTGCCCATCCCCGCTTATTTTTATTCGGCTTTCGCGCAATGGCACCAGTTGTCGTGGCTGAAATCCGGCGCGGCGCTCACCGAATTGGGCAAGCTCATCGCCGTCGCCGAAGCGCCGCGGATGCTTGAAGATCTTCGCACGATGATCGAGATGGATTTGGGGTTCGATCTTTATCGCGTCGTCAACGGTGTGAAAGCCGCTTTGTCGGATGCCGATACGGTGACCTTCCGCTTCGATCGCGAAGGCATTGTGATCGAAAGCGAGATAACGCGGCGCGATTTCGAGGCCTGGATCGCGCCTGATCTCGCAAAGCTCGCGGAGGCGATGGAGCGTGCCGTCGCTCAAGCTGGTCTGGAATTTGGGGATATAGACGCGGTTTTCCTCACAGGCGGCACATCGTTCGTGCCCGCCGTTCGCGCACTCTTTCAAAACCGCTTCCACGCGGAGCGCGTGCATCTCGGTGATGCCTTCCAGTCGGTCGCTGCGGGTCTCGCTCTGATGGCGCTCGATCAAGCGCGACCGGGCACGGAAGGGCGTGGGCTTGCGCCGCCCTGCCACGCGTCTTAGGGTCCGTGCGGCTTTGGCCGAGGAACAAGACATGTCGAACACATCCCCCGCCGATTACATCGTCGATCGGCGGCAGTTGCAGCGGAAATTGTCGTTCTGGCGGGTTGCTTCGATCCTGCTGCTCATCATCGGGCTTTTGCTCGCCGGCCTGAAAATATCCGGTCGCAGCGGGCTGGGCTTCGGCTCCGCCGCGCCGCAGATCGCACGGGTTACGATCACGGGGCTGATCACCGGCGACCGCGCGACGCTGAAGCTCATCCACGAGGTCGCCGACGCGCCGAATACCAAGGGGGTGATTCTGTCGATCGACAGCCCCGGTGGCACGACGACGGGCGCGGAACAGCTCTTCATTGCCTTGCGTCAGCTCGCGGCGAAAAAGCCAACTGTCGCGGTTGTCGGCACCCTGGCCGCCTCGGGCGCCTATATCGCCGCGATCGGCGCGGATCACATCGTCTCGCCCGGCAATGCGCTGGTCGGTTCCATCGGCGTGCTGTTTCAATATCCCGACGTCTCGGGCCTTCTCGATAAGGTCGGGGTGAAAATGGATACGGTGAAATCCTCGCCGCTCAAGGCGGAGCCCAGTGGCTTCGAGCCGACCACGCCCGAGGTTCGCGCCGCCCTCGCTTCGCTTGTGGCCGACAGCTACGGCTGGTTCAAAGGCCTCGTAAAAGACCGCCGCGGGCTCACCGACGCCCAACTGGCGGCCGTGGACGACGGGCGCGTGTTCACCGGCCGGCAGGCTATCGGGCTGAAGCTCGTGGACGAGATCGGCGAGGAACCGCAGGCGATTGCCTGGCTTGAACGGGTCAAAAAAGTCCCGCACGGGCTGCCGGTCCACGATTGGAGCTCAAAGAGCAGCCTGCAGCGCCTCGGCATATTGAGCAGCGCGGCGAAAGTTGCCGATGTTTTGGGCTTTTCTTCTCTCGCGCGTGTGCTTGAGCATACAGAAACTTATGCGCAAGGACAATTACTTGACGGTCTTGTAGCGATTTGGCAGGTTGATCCAACCAATTAGCGGCCAAGCATCTTCGGCTTGGCGATCAGCTTTGAGCATGGACAGGGGTTGGCGCGAACGGGTGTGCTCTGGGGGTAGGGCACGCCGGCTGCGGCTTCAACGGGGTCGGAGCGCGGTTCAGTGACGAGCGGCAAGGGGCGGAATATGATCAAATCGGAACTCGTGCAGCGGATTGCTGACCGCAACCCGCATCTCTATCTGCGCGACGTGGAAAAGATTGTGAACGCCATCCTCGACGAAATCGTCAATGCCCTGGCGCGCGGCGACCGGGTGGAATTGCGTGGTTTCGGCGCCTTTTCGGTCAAGCACCGCGATGCGCGCCTCGGTCGAAACCCGCGCACCGGCGCGCATGTTTCTGTCGACGAAAAGGCTGTGCCGTTCTTCAAGACCGGCAAGGAAATGCGCGAACGGCTTAACGACGGCTATGCAGGGTAACCGGAGCATCGGACAAATTCCGGTGCGAGACGTGAACGGCGCGATGCGCTTTGTACGCCTGCCGTTGCAGCCGCGGGATTGCGGATGAAACGCTTTTTGGAAGTGCTCATTCTATTGCCGCTCGCGATCATCGGCCTCGCCTTGGCCGTCGCGAACAGGCATGCCGTGACGGTGTCCTTCGATCCCTTCACCTCGACAGCCGCCGGCGCGATCGAGGTGCCGCTGTTCGTCGTATTGATCGTCGCGATCGTCATTGGCGTTCTCCTCGGCGGCTTCTTTACCTGGCTGTCGCAGGGTAAGCATCGCCGGGCCTTGCGCGAGAGCCGCGCCGAGGCCGCACGGCTGCGCAGCCAGGCGGGCCATTCCTAAAGCTTCGGTTCGGACGGAGCAGAACCGAAGCTTCAGGTTTTGTTTCTGACGCGTTTTCTTGACGCGAACCGGTTCCCACTTCGCTCGAAAACGCTCCGGCCCTCGTTTTTCGCCGCGGCAGCGTGTAAAAGCCGCCGCATGGGCATGATCGTCAAAATCTGCGGACTTTCGACGCCGGAGACGCTGGGCGCCGCGCTCGCGGCAGGCGCCGATATGGTTGGCTTCGTCCATTTTCCGAAAAGCCCGCGGCATGTGCCTCTGGCGGCCGCGGCGGCGCTGGCTGGCGGGGTTGCGGGCCGGGCGCGGAAGGTGCTGCTGACGGTCGATGCCGGCGACGACCTGCTCGCCGCGGCTATTGCCGCTTTTGAGCCGGATATTCTGCAATTGCATGGGCACGAGCCGCCGGCGCGGGTCGCCGCCCTGCGGGCGAAATTCGGCCGCCCGGTGATGAAGGCGATCGGCCTCGCCAGCGCCGCCGACGTCGCCGGTATTGCGGATTATGAGGCGGTCGCGGACCTGCTGCTGTTCGATGCCCTCCCCGCCGACGTCACGGCGCTGCCGGGGGGCAACGGCCGGGCCTTCGATTGGGCGCTGCTGCGCGGGCGCCGTTTTGCCAAGCCCTGGCTGATCGGCGGCGGCCTGACGGCGGAGACTGTCGGGGAGGCGATTCGCGCGACTGGCGCCTCGGGAGTCGACGTCTCGTCCGGCGTCGAAAGCGCGCGCGGCGTCAAGGATATTGGCAAAATTGCCAGTTTCATCGCGGCGGCGCGGGCGGCGGAAAAGCTTGGTTCCCTGGCCGAGAGCGGATAGAGCATCGGACCGAAAAGTGCGCAGCGGTTTTCGGACAAATCCGATGCGGCGAAACGACTAAGAGCAGGGCGCAGAGCAAAAGCGAGAGCGACTTGAAACTGGAAAACCCCAATTCCTTCCGCACCGGCCCGGACGAGCGCGGGCATTTTGGCATTTTCGGCGGCCGTTTCGTCGCCGAAACGCTGATGCCGCTCATTCTCGACCTCGAGCGTCATTATGAGGCGGCGAAGAAAGACCCGGCCTTCCACGCCGAACTCAACAATCTGCTCACCCATTATGTCGGCCGGCCGAGCCCGCTCTATTTCGCCGAGCGGCTGACCGAATATCTCGGTGGCGCCAAAATCTATTTCAAGCGCGAGGAGCTGAACCACACCGGCGCACACAAGATCAACAATGTGCTCGGCCAGATCCTGCTGGCGCGGCGCATGGGCAAGACGCGGATTATTGCGGAGACCGGCGCCGGCCAGCATGGCGTTGCGACGGCGACGGCCTGCGCCCGCTTCGGGCTTGAGTGCATCGTCTATATGGGCGCCGTCGATGTCGAACGGCAGAAACCCAATGTCTTCCGCATGAACATGCTCGGCGCGAAAGTAGTGCCGGTCCAATCCGGCGCGCGCACCTTGAAGGACGCGATGAACGAAGCTTTGCGTGACTGGGTCACCAATGTCGAGGATACGTTCTATTGTATCGGCACGGCTGCGGGGCCGCATCCCTATCCGGCGATGGTGCGGGATTTCCAATGCATCATCGGTGAAGAGACGCGCAAGCAGATGCTGGCAGCGGAAGGCCGTCTGCCGGATTCGCTCTTCGCCTGCATCGGCGGCGGCTCGAATGCGATCGGCCTGTTCCATCCGTTTCTCGATGACCGGCAGATCGAAATCTACGGCGTCGAGGCTGCGGGCTATGGCCTCGACAAGGCCCATGCCGCCTCGCTCGCCGGTGGCCGCCCCGGCGTGCTGCACGGCAATCGCACCTATCTGCTCATGGATGCCGACGGGCAGATCGAGGAGGGCCATTCGATCTCGGCCGGGCTCGATTATCCCGGCATCGGGCCGGAACATTCCTGGCTGAAGGAGACTGGCCGCGTGACGTATCTCTCCGCGACGGACGACGAGGCGCTCGCCGCCTTTCAGCTCTGCGCGCGGCAGGAGGGCATCATCCCGGCGCTGGAGCCTGCCCATGCGCTCGCCAGGGTCATCGAGATCGCGCCGACGAAGCCGCGCGAGCATCTGCTGGTCGTCAACATCTCTGGCCGCGGCGACAAGGACATTTTCACCGTCGCCGAACATTTGGGCGGGATGTGATGACAACACGCATCGACTCCCGTTTCGCCGAACTCGCCCGCGAGGGCCGCGCCGCGCTGGTGACTTTCATCATGGGCGGCGATCCCGATCTTGAGACGACGCTCGCGTTGCTGAAGGCGCTGCCGGCGGCGGGGGCTGACGTCATCGAGCTTGGTATGCCCTTCACCGATCCGATGGCCGACGGGCCGGCGATCCAGGCGGCGGGCCTGCGCGCGCTTGCGACCCATACGACACTCGCCAAGGTGCTCAAACTCGCCGCCGAATTCCGCAAAGCCGACACGGCGACGCCGCTCATCCTCATGGGCTATTACAATCCGATCTATGTCTATGGCGTGCCGCGCTTTCTCACCGATGCGAAGGCGGCGGGCGTCGATGGCGTGATCGTCGTTGATCTGCCCCCGGAGGAGGACAGCGAGCTTTGCCTGCCGGCGCAGGAGGCGGGGCTCGCCTTCATTCGCCTGGCAACACCGACGACGGACGATGCGCGGCTGCCGACCGTCCTCGCCCATACTGCGGGCTTTGTCTATTACGTCTCGATCACCGGCATCACCGGCGCGGCGACGCCCGATTACAGCAAAGTCGCCGCTGCCGTCGCGCGGCTGAAACGGCACACTGCTCTGCCTGTCGCGGTCGGCTTCGGCGTCAAGAATGCCGAAAACGCGGCCGCTATCGCGAAAGTTGCGGATGGCGTCGTCGTCGGCTCGGCGCTGGTCGATGCGCTGCGCAAATCTCTCGACGCCAACGGCCATGCGACGGCAGGCAGCGTTGCGGCGGTGACTGATCTCGTGCGCGAGATTGCCGCGGGCGTGCGCTCGGCGGCGCACCAGCCAGCCTGAGTCTTTGCGTCCGGAAAATCAAACGGATAGACTGCCCGGTCTGTCGCGCCCCCCGCGCGTTTCTGGTGAAGGACTGGCATGAACTGGATCTCCAACGTCGTCCCCCCGAAAATCCGTTCCTTCCTGCGTCGCGAGACGCCGGAAAACCTCTGGGTCAAATGCCCCGACAGCGGTGAGCTGATCTTCCACAAGGACCTTGAGTCCAATCTCTATGTCGTGCCGGGCTCCGGCTATCACATGAAGATGCCGGTCAAGGCGCGGCTCGATTCCCTGTTCGACAACGCCGTCTACGAGACCTTGCCGACGCCGGACGTGCCGCTCGATCCGCTCAAGTTCCGCGATGTGAAGCGCTATGTCGATCGGCTGAAGGAAAACCGGCTGAAGACCGGCGCGGCCGATGCGGTGAAAATCTGCACCGGACAGATCGAAGGCCTCGATGTCACGGTCGCGGTGCAGGACTTTGAATTTCTCGGCGGCTCGCTCGGCATGGCGGCGGGCGAGGCGATCGTCACCGGTCTTCTGCACGCCGTCGCGACGCAGACGCCCTTCATCATCTTCACCGCCTCGGGCGGCGCGCGGATGCAGGAGGGCATGTTCTCGCTGATGCAGATGCCGCGCACGACCGTTGCCGTGCAGCGCCTGCGCGCGGCGAAGCTGCCCTATATCGTCGTGCTTACCAACCCGACGACCGGCGGCGTCACCGCCTCTTATGCGATGCTGGGCGATATTCAGATCGCCGAGCCCGGCGCCGTCATCGGCTTCGCCGGCGCGCGGGTGATCGAGCAGACGATCCGCGAGCGCCTGCCGGAGGGCTTCCAGCGCGCCGAATATCTCCAGGTCCACGGCATGGTGGACATGGTCGTGCGCCGCCAGGACATGCGCGCCACTTTGGCGCGGCTCTGCGGCCTGCTGACCCATCGTCCCGCATTCGAACAGGAAGCCGCATGAGCTTGCTGCCCTCCGAGGGTGCGAACGAGCAGTCGGATCTGATCCTCGAACGCCTGCTCGACCTGCATCCGAAGAAGATCGACCTGTCGCTCGGCCGCCTTGAGCGGCTGCTCCGCGCTTTGGGCGCGCCGCAGGAGCATCTGCCGCCGGTGATCCATGTCGCCGGCACGAACGGCAAGGGCTCAAGCATCGCCTTCATGCGCGCCATCCTGGAGGCGGCGGGCAAGAGTGTGCATGTCTACACCTCGCCGCATCTCGTGCGCTTTCACGAGCGCATCCGGCTCGGCCAAAAAGGCGGCGGCAGGCTTGTTGATGACGCCGATCTTGCCGCGGCACTGAGCCTCTGTGAAAAGGTCAATGCCGGCGCGCCGATCACCTTTTTCGAGATCACGACGGCGGCGGCCTTCGTACTCTTTTCCCGCAATCCAGCCGATTATCTTTTGCTCGAAGTCGGCCTTGGCGGCCGTGTCGATGCGACCAATGTCATCGACCGGCCGGCGGCGTGCCTTATCACCCCGGTGTCGATGGACCATCCGGAATTTCTCGGCGCGACAGTCCCCGAGATCGCCCGCGAGAAGGCCGGGATTCTGAAGCACGGCGTCCCGGCCGTGCTCGGCTTCCAGCAGCCGGAGGCGCTGAAGGTTCTGGAAGCGCGGGCTACGGAAGTCGGTGCCCCCTTGCAGATCGCGGGCCAAGATTTTTTCATCCGCGAGGAACACGGGCGCCTGATCTACGAGGACGAGCGTGGGCTGATCGATCTGCCTTTGCCGCGTCTTGCCGGGCGGCATCAGCATCAGAATGCCGCCGGGGCCATCGCCACGTTGCGCCTTGTCGAGCCGGACCTGGGGCCGAGCGCGCTTGAAACGGGCCTCGCGACCACGGACTGGCCGGCGCGCCTGCAGCGCCTGAGCAAGGGTAATCTCGTGGCTCTGGCGCCGGCGGGGACGGAAATCTGGCTCGACGGCGCGCATAACGAGGATGGCGCCCGTGTCCTCGCGCAGGCGATGGCTGACCGCGAGGAAAAGGCGCCGCGCCCGCTCGTGCTTGTCACTGGCACCTTGGCGGCGAAGGACACGGGTGCGGTTCTGCGCGCCTTCAAGGGGTTGGCGCAGGAGGTGCTCGCCGTTCCGGTGCATGGCGAACATGCGGCCCGTACGCCGGCCGATGTTGCGGCGCTCGCCAATGCCGAAGGCGTGCCGGCTGTCGCCTGCGAGAGCGTCGAATCGGCTTTGCGCTTTCTGACGGCGCGCAAATGGGCGCTGCCGCCGCGCGTATTGATCGCGGGCTCGCTTTATCTCGCGGGCGAGGTGTTGCGCCTCAACGGCACGCCGCCGCAATAGCTCCGCCGCCGCAGCGCACGCGCTGTTCGATGTCAGGAAAGTCTCAGAAACCGGCGGCGAAAAAGCCTCGTAAACGCTTGATTGTAATACATCTGTAAGAAAGAAAGACGCGGGCTAACTTCCCGTGGCGTGGCGCATTATTTTATGTCACACGCCACTTGGACAGTTAGGTCTGTCCAATGGAAAACCTAATGGAGGAAATCATGGCCTGGACCGCTCCGGTCGCCGTCGAAGTTTGCGTCGGCATGGAAATCACCAGCTACGAGTCGGCCGAAATCTAATTCGGTCTGAAACCAGTGCTGGTTTCTCAACAATAGGCTGAGGGCCTGATGCAAATTATCGTCCTTGGCTCGGCAGCCGGGGGAGGCTTCCCGCAATGGAATTGCCTTTGCCCCGTCTGCCAACTCGCCTGGAACGGCGACAAACGCGTTAAACCGCGGACGCAATCGAGTCTGGCGGTGAGCGCGGACGGTGAACGCTGGCTTTTGCTCAACGCTTCGCCCGACTTGCGCCAGCAGATCATCGCGACGCGGCAATTGCACCCGCATGGTGCCAGCCGCCAGTCGCCGATCAACGCGGTCTTCGTCACCAATGGCGACGTCGATCATCTGACCGGATTGCTGACCTTGCGCGAGCAGCAGAGCTTCGCGGTCTACGGCAGCAAGACGACTTTGGCGGAAGTGACTGGCGCCAATATTTTTGGTGTACTCAACCGCGAGCTTGTGTCGTTCAACGAGGTTGAACTCGGCGAGCAGGTCGATACCGGGCTCGGGCTGCGCGTCACGCCCTTTGCCGTGCCGGGCAAGGTGCCGCTCTATCTTGAGACTGCATCGCTCGCCATCGGTGCCGAGAGCGAGACGACCGTTGGGCTCGAGATCACCGACGGTAGCAAGACGCTGTTCTACATTCCCGGCTGCGCCGAGGTGACGCCGAAAGTGCAGGAACGCTTGCGCAATGCCGATCTGCTTTTTTTCGACGGCACGACCTTCACCGACGACGAAATGGTCGCGCTGGGCCTGTCCAACAAGACGGCGTGGCGCATGGGCCATGTCGCGATGACCGGCGAGAAGGGCTCGCTGGTGCGGCTGTCGGACATTGGTATCCGCCGCAAGATTTTCGTCCATATCAACAATACAAATCCCGTCCTGATCGAGGATTCGCCGGAGCGCGCCAAGGCCGCGGCGGCGGGATGGGAAGTTTCTTACGATGGGATGGAGGTTAGTCTATGAGCCAGACGCTTTTAAGCCCCGAGGATTTGGAGGCGGCGCTGCGCAATGTCGGCGCCGAGCGTTATCACAACAAGCATCGTTTCCACGCCCGCCAATACAGCGGCAAGTGCAGCTTCGAGGAAATCCAAGCCTGGGCGCTTAACCGCTATTATTATCAGTCGATGATCCCCATCAAGGATGCGATCGTGCTGACGCGGTTCACGGATGCGGAGGATCGCCGTCAGTGGCGCAAGCGCATCGAGGATCATGACGGGCTGAAGCCGGGCGACGGCGGCATCGAACGCTGGCTGAAACTCACCGATAGCCTCGGCTTTCCGCGCGACTATGTGGAATCGACGGCTGGCATTCTGCCGGCGACGCGGTTCGCGGTCGATGCCTATGTCACCCTGGTCCGCGATCGCAGCCCGCTGGAAGCGGTCGCCTCGTCGCTGACCGAGTTGTTCTCGCCGAACATCATCGGCGAGCGCATGTCCGGCATGCTGGCGAATTACGACTACGTCAGCAAGGACACGCTGGCCTATTTCTCTTATCGGCCGACGCAGGCCAAGCGCGACGCCGATTGGGCGCTCGATTACGTCAAGTCGCACGCGACGACCGTAGAGCAGCAGCAGGCCGTCATCAACGCGCTCAAGTTCAAGTGCAATGTGCTCTGGGCGCAGCTCGATGCGCTGTGGAGCGCCTATGTCGATCATTACCTGCCGCCGGATGCCTGGGTTCCCGGTACGATCGCGGCCCCGCGCAGCAAAGCGGCATAGCGAGACGATATGAGCGAAGCGGTCGCCATCAGCACAGAGTCGAAGCCGCATTTGCCGCGCGGCATGCATCTGAAACACGATGCGACGCGTGACGAGTGGCTGCTGATGGCGCCCGAGCGTGTGTTGAAACTCAATCCTGTCGCGGTCGAAATCTTGAAGCGCTGCGACGGCAAGGCCACATTGGGGGAAATCATCGATCAGCTCGCCGTCGCTTTCGCGGCGGAGAGGGAGCGGATCGAAACTGATGTGCGGGCTCTGCTTGCGGAGCTCGCCGCCAAACGGATGGTGGACCTATGAACGCGCCACAGAAGATTCCCGAGGCAATCCCCGCGCCGGTCGGCATTCTGGCCGAGCTGACGCACCGCTGCCCGCTCGCCTGTCCTTATTGCTCGAACCCGGTCGAACTCGACACGCGCGAGGGCGAACTCGATACGGAGACGTGGAAGCGCGTCTTCTCGGAATCGGCGGCGGCCGGCGTTCTGCACGCGCATCTTTCCGGCGGCGAGCCGGCCTCGCGCCGCGATCTCACCGAGATTGTCAAGCATTGCCACGCTGTCGGCCTCTATACGAACCTGATCACCTCGGGCGTCGGCATTAATGAAGCGCGGATGCACGAGCTTGCCGATGCGGGACTCGATCACGTCCAGCTTTCGATCCAGGACGCGGAGGCCGAATCGGCGGATCGAATCGGCGGCTACAAGGGCGGCTTCGCCCGCAAGATGGACGTCGCCAAATGGGTGAACGAGGTCGGCATTCCGCTGACCGTCAATGCCGTCATCCATCGAGCCAATATCGCCCGCGCCGGCCGGATGGTCGAATTCGCCTATGAGCTTGGCGCCCGCCGCGTCGAGATCGCGCATACGCAATATTACGCCTGGGCCTATCTCAACCGGCAGGCGCTGATGCCCTCGCGCGCCCAGACCGAGAAGGCTGTGGCCGAGGTCGAGGCTTTGCGGAAGGTCTATGCCGGCAAGATCGTCATCGATCATGTCGTGCCGGATTATTATGCCAAATATCCCAAGGCCTGCATGGGCGGCTGGGCCAAGCGGACGCTGAACGTCACCCCCCACGGCAAAGCTTTGCCCTGTCATGCCGCCGAGACCATTCCGGGTCTCGAGTTCTGGAATGTGCGTGATCATTCGATCAGCGACATCTGGTTCAATGCCCCGGCTTTCAACGCCTTCCGTGGCGAGGACTGGATGGTCGAGCCGTGCCGTTCCTGCCCGCGCAAGAGCCAGGATCACGGTGGCTGCCGCTGCCAGGCGATGGCGCTGACGGGCGATGCGCGCAATGCCGACCCCATCTGCCACCTGTCGCCCTTCCATGACAAAGTGGCCGCGATTGCCGCGACTTTCGAGGAAGTCGATGCAAATGTCCCGGTCGGAGACTATGTCTATCGCACTCTGAAGGCGCCGGCCCCGGCGGCGTGACCGCCGGTCGCTTGAAAGCGCTCTATTCCCGAGGTGCGATCATGCAAGGTAAAACTGTAGTTATCACGGGTGCGACTTCCGGCATCGGCGAGATCGCGGCGATCGATCTGGCAGCCAAGGGAGCGCGGATTGTCTTCGTCGCCCGCGACCGCAAGCGCGGCGAGGCGACGCTCGCCAAGCTCAACGCCAAGGCGCCCGGGCTTTCGCATAAAGTTCATTATGCCGATCTGTCGCTGCTGGCGGAGCAGAAGCGCGTCGCCGCCGAGATCGCCGCCGCCGAGCCGCGCGTCGATGTGTTGATCAACAATGCCGGCGCCGCCTTTGCGCAGCGGCAACTCACGGCGGATGGATTCGAGCTGACCTTCGCGCTCAACCATCTTTCGTATTTCGTCATCACGGCAGGGTTGCGGGAACGGTTGCTTGGCTCGACACCGGCACGGATCGTCAGCACGTCGTCGGATGCCCATCGCGGCATGAAAGTCGATCTCGACGATCTGCAGACGGCGAAAAGTTATACGAGCATTAAGGCCTATGGCCGCTCGAAGCTCGAAAACATTCTCTTCACGCGCGAACTGGCGCGGCGCCTGCGCGGCACTGGAGTCACCGCCAATTGCCTGCATCCCGGGGTCGTCGCGACACGTTTCGGCCATTCGAGCGGGGGAGTCATCCAGCCGCTTTTGAAGGCCGTGCAGATTTTTGCGATTTCACCGGAAAAGGGCGCCGAGACCATCGTCTATCTCGCCTCTTCGCCCGAGGTCGCGAATGTCAGCGGCGAATATTTCTACAAGAACAAGATCGCCAAAACCTCGCCTACTGCGAGCGACACGGCACTCGCGGCTGGATTGTGGAAGAAGACAGTCGAGCTTACCGGCGTCGACTGGCCGGAGCCGGCGGCGCTTCGCGCGGCCTCTTAAACCACCACACGCATGTTCCAATCCGGCGGCGGTCGTCATTCCGATTGCTGCCGCGCTTGGTGATGGCTCCGGCGCGCGGCAGTTGCATAGAAGGGCCGAACCCCTTAGAGCGTGTTGCGGAAAAGTTGAGTGACTTTTCCGGTCAGTAGACGCCCCAGTCTGACTTGGCGCGATTGCTCATCGGTCGGATGTTTCTGGTCGGGAAGCGCGCCGGGCAGGGGCTATTTTGTGCCAACGTTTGTTGCCAACACTTGGGTTGAAAAATTTGACACGACCTTCCAAACGCGCGCCGGACGAAATGCGGCAGGTGGTAATTGAGCGCAGGGTGGCGCGTTATGCTGAGGGTTCCTGCCTCATCAAATTCGGCGAGACGCATGTGCTCTGCACGGCCTCGCTTGAGGACAAGCCGCCGCAATGGCTGCGCGGACAAGGCCGGGGCTGGGTAACGGCCGAATATGCGATGCTGCCGCGCGCTACCCAGGTGCGCACGCGGCGCGAGATCGCCTCCGGGCGACCCTCCGGCCGCACGCAGGAGATTCAGCGCCTGATCGGCCGCAGCCTGCGCGCCGTCACCGATCTGCAAGCTCTTGGCGAGCGGCAGATCACCATCGATTGCGATGTGCTGCAGGCCGATGGCGGCACGCGCACCGCGGCGATTACGGGTGGCTGGGTCGCGTTGAGCGAATGCCTCAAGTGGATGCACTCCCGCTCGATTCTCAAGGATATTCCGTTGCGCGATCACGTCGCCGCAATCTCCTGCGGAATGTCTAATGGTGAGGCTGTGCTCGACCTCGATTATGTCGAGGACAGCGCGGCGCAGACGGATGCGAATTTCGTAATCACGGGCGCTGGCGCATTGGTCGAAATCCAGGCGAGCGCCGAAGCTGCTGTCTTCAGCGAAACCGAGTTCAACGCCATGCTGGCGCTGGCGCGCAAAGGCATTGCCGAACTCGTCGCGCTCCAGAAGCAGGCCCTCGCCTGATATGGTAAGACGCCTGACCGGCCGGCTCATTATCGCCACGCATAACCGCGGCAAGCTGTGGGAAATGCAGGCGCTGCTCAAGCCATATGGAATCGAGGCGGTTTCCGCCGGCGAACTCGGCCTGCCTGAACCGGAAGAAACCGGCGCGACCTTCATCGCCAACGCGGAATTGAAGGCGCGCGTTGCGGCGCAAGCCGCGCGGCTTCCGGCTTTGGCCGATGATTCCGGTCTCTGCGTTGACGCGCTCGATGGCGCGCCGGGGCTTCATTCGGCACGCTGGGCGGAGCTTGCGCCCGGTGGCGCGCGCGATTTCGCCGCCGCGATCGAGAGGGTCGAGCGGGCCTTGCGGGAAACGGGAGCGGCGCCGCCCTATCGCGCGCATTTCGTCTCCGCCCTCGCGCTCGCCTGGCCGGACGGCACGACGCAGGTTTTCGAAGGCAAAGTACACGGTACGCTTGTCTTTCCGCCGCGCGGCACGAAGGGCTTCGGCTATGATCCGATCTTCCTGCCGGACGGGCTCTCGCGCACCTTCGGCGAGATGATGATGGACGAGAAGCAGGCCATTCCGCCGGATGGCTCGCCGGCGCTGTCGCATCGTGCGCGCGGCTTTCAGGTCTTCGCCCGCGCCTGTCTTTAAAGCTTCAAAATTTCGGCCTGTGCGCGATGTCACCCATGCTCGCGACACAATGTCTTGTTGCTCTGCGGTAAACCGGCGATAATACAGATCGTGAGAGGCTTGGAATGTCCGGGAAGTCCATGACGCAGACTTGGGAAACGAAATTCGGTTTGCGCCGCGTGCGGCACGACCCGCCGACGCTCGAAGAAGCGATTGCCGCGGCGCAAGGTCTGTCGGACGAGATCGAGGAGCAGATCGAGATTGCGGCGGGCTTCATGTCCATGCCGGCCGATGTCGTGCGCGCGGAAGTGTTGAAAGCCGCGAAGCCTGCCAAGCCCGCCCGCGTCGTCATCGCCCCGAGCCGGGAAGGGACCGTTCGCACCGTGATCGTCGAGCGCAAGCCCTCGCGCCGGTTGCGCCCCACCAGCGTCTAATTTCGTCGCCATCCTTAGGGCTCGACGCCTCGTGCGCTCGCGCCGGGGACGATCTCGATGGCGAAGCCTGCCGCGTAGAGCGCTTTCGTATCAACGTGCGCCACGTCGCCCGCGATGAGCCACGCGATGCGCGCACCTTCATGTGCGCGCGCAGTGATCCGCGCGGCAATGTCGTCTTCCGCGTTAACGATGATCCTGGCGGACTCGCGCCGTGCGATTTCGACGATCGACGGGGCCACGGCTTTGTCGTGGAAGACGACATCCGCGGCTTGCAGAAGCCGCAGGGCCTTGAGGGTCAAGTGCTCCGGATCGGTGCTGGTGATGCCGAGAAGGGTGATCGCGCCACGCGGTGATTCGTCCGTCTCCCGCTGCGCGCCCGCGAGCAATGTCTCCAGCTCATCGGTGTCCGGTCCCGGCGACGTCAGGGCGCGCGTGGTGAATAATTCCCAGAAGCGCCGCCGCGAGGGCGCATCCGTCAGCTTGGGCCGCCACGCTTTCGCCGCTTCCGCCCAGCGCTTGAGACTGGCGGGCAACAATGCTTCAAGCCGGCCGCGCAAGGCGAGAGCGAAAACCGGCGCGGCGCCGGACGTCGAGATGGCGATGACGAGCGGCGAGCGATCGACGATCGTCCCGAACTGGAAATCGCAATACAGCGGCTTGTCGATGACATTGACGGGCACGCTCGCGCGGTGCGCCGCCGCGGAAAAGCGCGCGGCGTCTTTCTCGCTTGTGCAATCGCCGACTGCCAGCGCCGCGCCGTCGAAATCGCTCTCGGCCCAATCGCGCCCGGCTAGCGTGACCTTTGGGGTTTGCGCGGCCAATGCCCGCATCGCATCGCCCGGCGCGGCGCTTAAGACATCGACGTTCGCGCCGGCCGCTTGCAGCAGTTCGGCTTTCCACGCGGCCTCCGGCGTCCCGCCGGCGAGCAGCACGCGCTTGCCGGCAAGGTCGAAGAATATGGGCAGGCTGGCCAGCCCCCGCATCGGCGGGCGCGGCTCGGGTTTGTCGGTCATGCGGCCCTTGAAACACTCTTTGGGACACGTTTGCGTCAGCCACTATAGCGCACCAGATAAGTCAGGGATAAATCCGCAACGGGCGAAGCAATGGAGAAGGCAATGCTGATCGATCTTTCCGGCAAGAGCGCGGTCGTGACCGGCTCGACACGCGGCATCGGCTTTGCCGTCGCCAAGGGTCTGGCGGAATCGGGCGCACGGGTGGTCGTCAACGGCCGCGGCCAGAAGGCGGTCGATGAGGCGGTCGCAGAGCTGAAGAAGGCCCTGCCGAAGGCGCAGCTTCAGGGCGTCGCCGCCGATCTCGCGACAGAGGCGGGGTGCGAAGCCCTGGTCAAGGCCGTGCCCACGACGGATATCCTCGTCAACAATGTCGGCATCTTCAATCCGCAGGATTTCTTCGAAATCCCGGATTCCGAATGGCAGCGCTTTTTCGAGGTCAACGTGATGTCCGGCGTGCGGCTGACGCGCGCTTATCTTCCGGGGATGATCGACCGCAAATGGGGGCGGGTGATCTTCATCTCTTCGGAATCGGGGCTGAACATCCCGGTTGAGATGATCCATTACGGCTTCACCAAGACGGCGCAGATCTCGATCGCGCGGGGCATCGCCAAGCGCGCCGCCGGCACGGGCGTGACGGTCAATTCCGTCCTGCCGGGGCCGACTCTGTCCGACGGTGTTGTCGATTTCCTCGAGAAAATGCCCTCGGAGAAGGGAGCGTCATTGGAAGAAACCGCCGCCGCGTTCGTCAGGCAGCACCGGCCGAGCTCGATCATCCAGCGCGCCGCGAGCGTCGAGGAGGTCGCCAATCTCGTTGTCTATGTTGCCTCGCCGCAAGCCTCGGCGACGACTGGAGCGGCCTTGCGCGTCGATGGCGGCGTGGTCGACTCGATCGTGTAGTCTTAACGCCCCTCGTATTCCGCGTAGCAGTCGCGCGTCTCGAAGACTGTGACGGCGGCGAGCTGCGGCAGCGCCGGCCTGATCTTCTCGTAGATCCAGACGGCGATGTTTTCGGCTGTTGGATTTTCGAGGCCCGCGATCTCGTTGAGGCAATGATGATCGAGCTGTGCGTGGAGCGGCGCGAAGGCTTTCTCGATGTCGAAGAAATCAATGACGAAGCCGGTCCCGGAATCGACCGGACCTTCGAGCCGGAGTTCGACGCGATAGGAATGGCCGTGCAGATTGCGGCAGCGATGGCTCGGCGCAACCTTCGGCAGGAAATGCGCCGCCTCGAACGTGAAAGCCTGGGTGATCTTCATCTGGGTCAATCTTCAAGTCGTGCAGATGCGAAACATCGCATTCGCCTTCACGGCAAGCCGATCAGCTTGTGGGTTTGCAGGCTCAGCCGCCAGCGCGGATGCGCCAGGCAATAGGCTGCCGCCTGGGCGGTGTTGGCGGCCTGCGCCGGGCCGTCCATCGGTTGCAGGAAGAAGTGCCGGAAGGCAAGCCCTGAAAAGCTTTCCGGGTTCTGTCCCGCTTGCGGAAAGACGAGCTTCAACTCGTCCCCGCTCGTGAGAACCAGCGGCGTCCCGGCCTTCGGGCTGACGCAAATCCAGTCGAGGCCTTCGGGCGGGGCCAGCGTGCCGTTGGTCTCGACCGCGCAGGAAAAGCCCTTCGCATGGAGCGCGGCGAGCAAAGCCGCGTCGAGTTGCAGCAGCGGCTCGCCGCCGGTGAAGACGACCAGCGCCTGCGCCGTCTCGCCCTGCCATTGCGCCGCGATGGCCTCGGCAAGCTCGCCCGGCCCGGCAAACTTGCCGCCGCCGGGGCCGTCCGTCCCGATAAAATCCGTATCGCAGAAATCGCACTGCGCCGCCGCGCGGTCGGCCTCGCGGCCGGACCAGAGATTGCAGCCGGCGAAGCGGCAGAAGACGGCGGCGCGCCCGGCCTGCGCGCCTTCGCCTTGCAGCGTGTGGTAGATTTCCTTGACGGAATAGGTCATCGGCGCGATCCGGGAAGCCAAAAAGCAAAAAGGACCCCTCGCGAGGTCCTTTGCCTGATCTGGCGTGAGCCGTTGGGCGTCAGAGCGCCGCCGAAATCCATTTTTTCAATTCGCCCTTGGGCGCGGCGCCGACCTTCTGCTGGGCGAGCTTGCCGTCCTTGAACAGAAGCAGAGTCGGGATGCTGCGGATGCCGAAGGCGCCGGCGACGCCGGGGTTCTCGTCGACATTCAGCTTCACGATCTTCACCTGGCCCTTTAGCTCGTCGGCGATCTCCTCAAGCGAGGGGCCGATCATCTTGCAGGGGCCGCACCATTCCGCCCAGAAATCGACAACGACGGGTTCCTTGGCGCCCTCGACCTCAGTCTTGAATGTGGCATCGGTAACTTTAACAGTGGCCATAAGTGCCTCTTGAGCTCTTGCCGGGGGACCATTTTCCCGAAGATATCTTGTTTCAAAGTAGGAAGCAGGGTTCCTACCGTCAAGCCGACGCGCCCGCTTGTCAGACGAGCCTTGCCAGCGCCGCATCGAGCTGCGCCGCGGAAAGCTCGGCGATTTCCGCCTCCGTCGTCCAAATCAGCAGGCAGCGCAAGTGCTTGTCCGGCCAGAGCGGGGCAAGCAGGGCGCGGTAAAGCGCCATCTGGGCGATATAGGATTCGGGTGTCGCGGCACCGGCCACCGGCGCGCCGGTCTTGTAGTCGGCGAGGATTACCTCGCGCTCCGATTCGGCGATGCGGTCGATCTGGCCGAGGACGTCGCGGGTCGCGCCGTTCGGCAAGGTCACGGTCCCGGCCACCGCCGCCTCGGCGCGGGCGTGCGGGCCGAAGAGTCCGGCGAGGGCCGGTGCTTCGAGCACGCCCAGAACCGTCGCGATCAACTCTCCGGCATCGGCATAATCCGGCGCCCGCACGTCCAGAAAGGCTTTGGCCGCCGCGCGGCGCTGCCCGGCTTCAACCTCCGGCAGATATTGCAAGAGCGTATGCACCAGCCGCCCACGCTGAAGCGCGGCGCGGCGTTGTGCGCTCGGCGGCGGCACTTCGGGTTCTCCGGCGGCGAGGGCGTTCGAGGGCCGCAGCGGCGGCAAGGGGGCAGCCTCGCGCGGCGCGGGTTTCGAGAGCCACGCCGGTAAAGCGGTGTCGGCCGCGGTGGCTGGTCGCGCGTCCGCGACAACGCGTTCGACCGTACCGGGTGCGGCGTAGCGCCAGATCGTCTCGTTCTTCTCGTCCCAGAAGGCCGGGACTTCGACGAATTTGTCGTCCCGCACGGCGGCGATCATCCGCGCCCAAGCGCGCTCGTTCGGTTCGGTCTTGTTGAAGAAGCCGCTGATATAGAGCCGCTCCTCGGCGCGGGTCATTGCCACATAGAGCAGGCGGCGATGCTCGTCTTCCGCCGCATCGCGCGCCGCTTGCCGGGCCCGCGCCACCGCCTCGGGATCGTCGCCCTGGCGCGGCGACCACGCGAACACTTTGGAACCTGGCTTGCGGCCATCGAGCACATGCAGCCTGGAATCGTGCCGGCCGCCCGGCGCGCCGCAGGTGTCGGGCAGGAAGACGACCTTGGCCTCGAGTCCTTTGGCGGCATGGACCGTCATTACGCGCACGGCGTCGGCCGCCGATTCCATGTCGCGCTTGATCGAGAGTTCGAGGCTTTCGATCTCGGCAAGGAAGCTGGACAGCGCGCGCGTGCCTTCCTTTTCGGCGCGCAGCGCGAGGCGCAGGAATTCGTCCATCGCATCGCAGGCTTCGGGCCCCAGCCGCGCCTCCATCATCCGCCGCCCGCCGTCCTCGCTCAGCAGGCGGGCATAGAATTCGAAGGCGGAGCCGGGCGCCCGCGCGCGCCAGCGCAGCAGCGTCGCGGTGGCGGCTTTGTCCTTCGCCTCATCCGAAGAGGCGAGCGCGGCAAAGAGCGAGCCCGCACGGCCCGGCGCCAACCGCAGCAGATCGTCGTCATCGAAACCGATGAGCGGCGATTTCAGGACCGCCGCCAAGGTCAGATCGTCTTGCGGCAGCAGCGCCGCATGACCGGCGGCGATCAAATCCATCACCGCGATATGAGCGAGGAGATCGAGCCGGTCGGCGCCCGCGACCGGCACGCGCACCTGTTTCAAGGCGCGGATGATCGCGTCGAAAAAGGCGTTGCGCGTCCGCACCAGGATAAGAATATCCCCGGCGCTGATCGGGCGGAAATGTTTGGCCTCGCCATCATAGACAAGCTCGCCGGAGGCGGGCGCGACGAGCGCCGCGATCTTCTTGGCGACACGCTGGGCGAGGATGTTCGCGGGGTCGCTCTCGTCGATGAGATCGAGCGGCAATTTCCAACTGTCGCCGTCCGCCTCCGGGCCTTCGGCGGCCGACACCGGCGCCCAGATCTCTATCAGGCCCGGCAGGTTCTCCTTCAGTGCCTCATGCCCCATCCACGTATCATCGGAGACAAGGCCGCGCTGATGCGCCGGCGCGGAAAAGACCTGATCGACTGTTCCGAGCACCGCTGGCACCGAGCGGAACGAGGTCTTCAGCGGCACGGACTCGAACGTCTGTCCCGCCTGCGAGAACTTCAGCGCGAACCGGCGGTGCATTTCGTGGAACATCTCCGGCGCGGCGCCCTGGAAGGAGAAGATCGACTGCTTCTCGTCACCGACGGCGAAGAAGGTGCGCACCTTGTCGCTCGCGCCAGCGCCGGCGTAAAACTCGCTCGCGAGATGTTCGAGGATGCGCCATTGCGCCGGGCTTGTATCCTGCGCTTCATCGACGAGGATATGATCGATGCCGGAATCGAGTTTATAAAGCACCCAGCTTGCATCCGAACGCTCGAAGAGCGCCAGCGTGCGATCAATCAGATCGTCGAAATCGAGCTTTCCCCGCATCGCCTTCAGCGCCTCGTAACGGGCGAAGATCGCCGCGACGAGCGTCGTCAGCGCGAGCGACTTTTCGAGACATTCGGCGGCCTTGCGCAGCGCACGAAGGCCATCGAGGCGCACCTGCTCCTGCTGCAGCTCTTCGACGAGATCAGGACGCTTGGCGGCGAGTGCCTTGGTGACAAGCGTCTTGCGCATCTCACCTTTGGCGGTGAAGAAAATCTCGGAATAGGCTTCGAGACAATCGGCGCGGCCTTGCGCGCCGCGTTTATGCGCTTCAGCCGCAAGACGAAACAAGGCGGCTCTGTCGCCGTCCGTCTTGAGACCCACCCCGAGAAATTCGGCGAAGTCTCGCCAGCGCGCCGGGCCGACGCCGCCCTCGATCATATCCGTTTCGATCGTTTCGATCGTGGTGCCGTCCGGCAGTTCCAACGCGCAGCCGAGGTCGCGCGCGGCCTCTTCGGCGTCGTAATGGTGCAGCAGCGCGCGATGTTTGGTCGCCTCTTGAAGGAGCGTGGAGAAATCGTCCTGCGAGGTTTCGGCGGCGAGCGTGCGCAGCGCTTCGCCCAGCGCGCCTTTATCCTGTTCGGCCGTGGCCAAGGCGTCGCGCCGCGCCAAGGCAAGCAATTCCGCATGGCCGAGATCGTCGAGCACTTCGAAACGGCCCGGCACATTGGCCTCGAAGGGGAAAAGATGCAGCAGCCGTTCGCAGAAGCCGTGGATCGTATGAATCTTGAGTCCGCCCGGCGTCTCGACCGTGCGGGCGAAAAGGCGGCGGGCGAAGACGAGCGTTTTCGCATCGACTTTCGGCGCGCCGGTCTCGGACAGCTTTGCGGCGAGCGCGGCATCATCGAGCGCCGTCCATTCCGAAAGAGTCTTGAAAACGCGCCCGGCCATATTGGCGGCCGCCGCCTTGGTGAAGGTGAGGCAGAGGATTTTCGCCGGGGGTACGCCCGCGAGCAGAAGCCGCAGCACGCGCTGCGCCAGCACATGCGTCTTGCCGGAGCCGGCATTGGCCGAAACCCAGACGGATTTCGCCGGATCGGACGCCTTGCGCTGCTGGTCGGTGACATGTTTCGGGATGGTGCTCATGCGCCATCCTCGCGGCCGGCCGCCCATTCCTTGACGCGGGCAAGGTGATCGTAGGCGCTGTAGCGCACGGCGAATTTCGGATAGGGCCGCGATGGATAGCAGGTATTCGCATCGCGAAACTGATTGAGCAGCGTGACGAGTTCGACGAAGTGCTTTTCCGAGACTTCGCTCAGCGTTTCGCCGCTCTTCTTGAAAAGCAGCGGGCGTTCGTCGCCGCCGTTCTTATCAAAGAGCTTCACATAGATCGCTTCGGCGACATTGGTGCCGAGGGGCAAGTCGAAGCCGCCCCGCGCGACCATCGCCGCCTCGAGCGTCAATTGCGGTGCGAAGCCGACGCGCACTTCCTCGATGCCGGGCGGCTTGCCAGTCTTGTAATCGACAAGGCTTACGCGGCCATCGGAATGATGCTCGATCCGGTCGGCCGTGGCGGACAGGGTGAATGTCGTGCCATCGTCAAGCGGGATCGCAATCTTGCCGTTGCGCTCGACATCGAGCCGGACGAGGTCCGCACGGCGGCGGTGCTCGAAGTCGAGATAGAAGCGCGCCGCTTCCTTGAGGCGCGGCCAGGCGAAGGCACTGAAATCGGGATCGGCGCGCTCGCTCGCGAAGCTGTCTTCAAGCAGCGCGGAAAAAACCGCCGCGGCATCCGCCGGCAAGGCTCCGCTCGGGAAGCGTTCCCCGAATTTTTCCAGCACCGCGTGCAGCAAGGAGCCTATGTTGCGCCGTTCGCCGATCTCGGCCGGCTGCGGCAGCTCCCTCAGGTTCAGGCAATATTCGGCGTAAATCGAATAGGGATCGCGCCGCAGGGTTTCGATCCGTGTCACGCTGAGCCGTTGCGGGCGGAGCGCCAGCGGTGGTTTCGGTTCGGGCCGGCCGATGGGCGGGCGCGCCTCGCCCGGCCTGTCGATGGCGCGGGCGAGATGCAGATAATATTCGCCGCGTTCGCGGCAGTTCTTGAATGCGTTGCCCGCCAGCGCGGTGAGGCGCTGCACAAAGCGCGATTCGACCATCGGAGTGCCGTCGCGTTTGCGGGCACGGCTCAGGATCACGCGCTTATGGCCGAGAGCCATCACGAAATCATGCGCCGTCTGGCCGATGCGGCGCTCGGGCGGCGTCAGACCCAGCGCATGGCGCATCGGCCGGTTCAGAAAGGCATCACTCTGCGCCTGCGGCGGCCAGACGCCTTCGTCGAGCCCGCCAAGCAGCATTACATCCGCAGGCATGAGCCGGGCTTCGAGCAAGCCGAAAATCTTGAGGCGCGGATGTGTTCGCCGCGCCCGCCGCAGTACCTTCTCGCCCATCACCTCGGCAAGAAAGATCGCATAGCCTTCCGCGTCGAAAAGAAGGTCCGGTTGATTGGCTTGCAGAAGCGCGTCGAAAAGATCATCGAGCGCCACGGCGTCTTCGCTGAGCGCAGCGTCTTCGCTGCGCGTGATCTCGGCGAGCGCGGCCCGATGCGCCGCGATCCAGGGCTGCAAGTCGCGCGAACCCGCGATTGCTTTCAAAGGCGCCAGCGCCGCGTCGAGCCGGTCGAGAAGATCGGCAATCCCGGCCCAATCCGCATCGCCAAGCGCCTTTTGCGCCGGATGGGCGAAACGGTCTTTGGCCGCCTCGCGTGCGCCGGCGACAGCGGCGGCGCGTGTCGCATAGCTCGACAAAGGCGTTTCCTGCCGCAAAAGCCCGATCTCAAAAAGCGGCGCGCGTTCCAGAATCTCCGCGCGCGACAGGCCGAAGCGAGCGGCTGGATGCGCAAGCAAAGCGACAAGGCTTGCCGCATCTTCCGCCTTGGCAGCTTCGGCGGCGCGTAATGCCAGTGTGCCGGCGGCGGTGGCGCTGAGAGGTTCGCCAGCGGAATCGTCGATCTCGATGCCGAAGCGGGTCAGTTCCGCGCCGACGCGGCGGGCAAGGTCGCGGTCGGGCGTTACCAGCGCCGCCGTTGCGCCCGGCGTCTCCAGAACCTCGCGCAGGGCGATGGCGAGCGCCAGCGCCTCTTCGCGCTCGTCGGCCGCTTCGATCAGGCTGACGTCGGCGAGCGCCGGGCCGATTTCTGCGAAAGCGGGATCGTCGCGAAAGGCCTGCCATTCCTCGGTCGTGTCGGCGGGACGTAGGGCCTCGGAAAGAACGCGCGCGCGGCTGACGAGATGTGCCGGCGGTGCGGCGAGTTCCGTCACCTCGGCGCGTGAGACGCCAAGAACCGGCAGCAGCCGGCGCAGCGCCGCTTGCGGATGGCTGAAGCCGGGATCGCCCGCATCCTCGGTGTTGACCCGCGCCCAGGCGCGTTCGTCGAGGTCGAGATCGAGCCCCGGCAGGACGACAGCGCCTTGCGGCGCCCCGGCCAGCGCCGCAAGCAGTTTCGCGGTGGCGCGATTGGTGCCGGTCGAGCCGATGGCGATCACCGGGCCTTTACTTCGCCCGGTCGCGATCTCCGCGATCTGCGCCGTAATGAGCAGAACATGCCGCCGCGCGGCATCGACGAGATTATGTTTGGCGAGAATCGACGGCCATTGAGCGATGGCGATGTTGAGAAAGTCGAGCGTCACGCGCCAATAGCGGTCGAACTCCGGCAGAACCAGCGGATCGAGCTTTTCCCAGGCGACATCCTCGATGATCAGTTCGTCGATCAGGCCGGCAAGCTCGCCTGCCAGATGCCAGGCGTCGGTGGTCGATGTGCCGACAAGACATGGCTCGCGCGAATCGGTGATGTGTTTGCCATCCGCGCCGATCGAGACGATGGCGCCGTGCAGTGCCTTGGCCCAGATATGGACGAGGCGGCCAAGCTGCATCCGCCGCCAGATATCACCCGCCGCTTGCGGCAGCGCGGTGCCCGGCGCATCGAAACCGGGAGCGGCGAAAAGCAGATCCGTTTCCGTTGCCTCGAGGCCGCCGAGCGGCAGGATGCGGGGCAGGAGGGTCGCCGGCCGCCCGAGGGCGCGGGCGAATTCCTCGCCCAGCGCGCGCGCGGCGCGCTGCGTCGGCACATAAATCGTCGCGTCCGCCATGTCCAAGGCGCCGCATGCACGCGAAAAACCCGGCACGATGCGGCCGTCGAGCAGCGCGGCGGAGAAACATTCGAGAAAGGGCGCGCCCGGCGCGATGGTGAAGACGTTTTTTCGGGGCATAGTCAGGGTCGCGCGGCGCCCGGCGCGGAATGCGAAAAGGGCATCCCGCGTTTTCGCGGAAATCCCGCTCTAAGTCTTTAGAAATCGATCAGGTCTTTAGAAATCTGAGGCGTTCAGCCCGAAACTGGCTCTAGCCGCGACTGACGCCATTGAGGTTCCCGGCTAAACGTTCGATCCGCGCCGCCGCCTCGCCAAGCGTATCGGCAAGCTTGTCGGCCCATTCGTCCTGCTCGCTCGCCAGATTGGTCTCTTTCGAGTTGAGGTTGACGACCTCGACTTCAAGTTCGGCGATGCGCCGCCGCGCCTCGGCCAGTTCGTCGGCGACCGTGATGGCCGCCATGATGGTCAGCCGCTGGTCTCCGATCTCGCCGAAGTCGCTTTTCAGTTTTTCGATCCGCTGATCGAGCTGCCGGGCGAGGCCCCGCAGATGCGCTTCTTCTCCGTCGCCACAGGCGACGCGATAGACGTGATTTGCGATGGTGACTGTCACTTGCGCCATGGCGCGACCCCCTCACGCTACATCACAACGTGCGACATCATTTCTTCGATTGCTTCCCGCGCCTTGGCGAGCCGGCGGGCAACTTCATTGTTCGCCAGTTCCAGCGATTGCGTGCGGGCGACCGCGCCGTCGAGTTCCACCGCCAGGCGTGCCCGATCATCCTGCAACACCGCGAATTCTTCTTCCACGTCGCTGCGCTGCTCGGCGACTTTCAGACGGCGCTCGGAAGCCGCCTCAAGTTGATCGAGCGCAACCGCGAGGCGTTTTAGCGCATTGTCTAGTCGATTGGCGGTTGTCATTTCGGTCGCAACTCAAAGACTTGTCGATTAGGCGCTGCTTCCGCCGGGCCGTCAACGCCACACCTATCCACTATTCACAGTCAATTCATGTGGCGGCTCCGATACTTAATCGTAGCATTTGGATGGGTTTCTCCGGTTCCGTCGCGGCAGATTTGGTTTGCGTGCAGCGCAATAACGGCGACGGCAATTCTTGCCGGATTGCGCGGAATGTCTTTTGGGGCGGGGAAATTATGGGAATCACCTCTTGGCGCGGCCAATTAAGGACTTCACCAAAACCGCGATTGCCGATAAGCCTCGGCGCGGGTCAAGCTAGGGGGCTCGGCGTCCGCTGCCGAGCGGAAGGGTTGAGCTTGGCGCAGGCGGACGCGAAATCGGGGGAGTATGGCCGGCTGATGGATTTTGCATCTAACATTCTGAAATAGTTAACATATCTAAGAATGAGTGGCATGGGAAATCGCGGCGGTGCGCGACCTGTATACGAGGGTAGCGCCGGCCGTTAGTCAAATTGACTTCCGAAAAAGTGGATGCCTAACAGGTGCGGCTCGATCCGGGCTTATGCGCCGTGCATCTAGAGGAGGCTGAGGTTTATGGCGGTGAATGTTGCAATCAACGGCTTTGGACGCATCGGGCGCAATGTTTTGCGCGCGATTGTCGAGTCCGGCCGTCGGGATATTAACGTCGTCGCCATCAACGATCTCGGCCCCGTCGAAACCAATGCCCATCTTCTGCGTTTCGACTCCGTGCATGGCCGCTTTCCGGGGGAAGTGAAAGTCGACGGCGACACGATCGACGTCGGCCTCGGTCCGATCAAGGTGACGGCCCTGCGCGACCCGGCGGAACTGCCGCACGCCGCGCTCGGCGTCGAGATCGCGCTTGAATGTTCCGGCGTCTTCACCTCGAAGGCGAAGGCTTCGGCGCATCTCAAGGCCGGAGCCAAGCGTGTGCTCGTTTCAGCGCCGGCCGACGAGGCGGATCTGACGGTGGTGTATGGCGTCAATCACGACAAGCTTTTGCCCGAGCATCGGGTCGTTTCGAATGCCTCCTGCACGACCAATTGCCTCGCGCCGGTTGCCAAGGTGCTCAACGACACGATCGGTATCGAGCATGGCTTCATGACGACGATCCATTCCTATACCGGCGACCAGCCGACGCTCGATACGATGCACAAGGACCTGTATCGCGCCCGCGCGGCGGCTTTATCCCTGATCCCGACATCGACCGGCGCGGCGAAAGCCGTCGGTCTGGTTCTGCCGGAACTCAAGGGCAAGCTCGACGGCTCGGCGATCCGCGTGCCGACGCCAAATGTCTCGCTCATCGATTTCAAATTCGTCGCCAAGCGTGCCACCAATCCGGCCGAAATCACCGATGCGATCAAACGCGCCGCCGCGCAAGAGCTCAAAGGCATTCTGAGCTATACCGACAGCCCGAATGTCTCGATCGATTTCAATCATGATCCGCATTCGTCCGTCTTCCATGTCGATCAAACCCGGGTCATCGACGGCACGCTCGTGCGCGTCGTATCCTGGTACGACAACGAATGGGGCTTCTCCAACCGGATGGCGGATACGGCAGTTGCGATGGGGAAACTTGGATGACACGGACAGCGCCGCTCGCGCCCTTTCCAATCCTGGACGACGCCCAGCTCGCCGGTAAAAGGGTGCTGATCCGCGTCGACCTCAACGTGCCGATGGATGGCGCGAAGGTGACGGACGCGACACGTATCGATCGTATACTGCCCAATCTGCAGGAGATTGCCGCCAAGGGCGCGAAGGTCATCATCCTCTCGCATCTCGGCCGTCCCAAGGGCCGTGAGGAAAAATATTCGCTGCGCCCGGTCGTCGCCGAATTGTCGGCGCGGCTCGGCAAGCCGGTGGCTTTCGCCGCGGATTGCATCGACGAAGAGGCGACCAAAGCGGTCGCGGCGATGCGCGACGGCGATTTCCTGCTCCTCGAAAACACCCGTTTCCACGCCGGGGAAGAAAAGAACGGGGAAGCTTTCATCGATCAGCTCGCCGTGCTCGGCGATGTTTATGTCAATGACGCTTTCTCCTGCGCGCATCGCGCCCATGCTTCGACCGAGGGACTGGCGCGGCGGCTGCCATCCTTCGCCGGCCGCTCGATGCAGGTCGAACTGGAGATTTTGACCAATCTTCTCTCGCATCCGGTGCGGCCGGTCATGGCCGTTGTCGGCGGTGCGAAAGTCTCGACCAAGCTCGAACTGCTCGGCAATCTGATGCGCCGCGTCGACATTCTTGTCATCGGCGGCGGCATGGCCAATACCTTCCTCGCCGCGCAAGGCAAGAAGATCGGCAAGTCGATCTGCGAGATGGAGCTTGCCGATGTCGCACGGCAGATCATGGCTGAAGCGGCGGCCGAGAATTGCGAGCTTGTCCTGCCGGTCGATGTCGTGGTCGCGCAGAAATTCGCCGCCGGCGCGCCCTCGCGCGTTATTTCGGTGGACGAGGTCGGCGACGAGGACATGATCCTCGACATCGGACCGAAGTCGGCGGCGCGGGTCGAGCTACTGCTGGAGAAGGCGCGCACGCTGGTCTGGAACGGCCCCTTCGGCGCCTTCGAGATTTCACCGTTCGACAAGGGCACGACAGAAATCGCGGCGGTCGCAGCGCGTCTCACCAGGTCCGGCCAGCTCGAGAGCATCGCCGGCGGCGGGGATACGATCGCGGCCCTGAACAAGGCCGACGCCGCGAAGGATTTCACCTATATTTCGACCGCTGGCGGCGCTTTTCTCGAGTGGCTCGAAGGCAAGAAGCTGCCGGGCGTCGAGGCGCTGCGGCTGAACGCGCGACGGGCCTGATTTGTCGCTTGATTTGCAACACAGACCGCGTTCAGGAAAAGTGGAAACCGGTTTCCCGTCCGAAAGCGGTCTCATCATTCGAATGAGCGCGTTTTCATGACGCGAACCGGTATCCACTTCGCGTGAAAACGCGCTAACGAATAGGGAAGAGCGGTGAGCAAAGATCAACTCGCGCAGGTCGCGCAAGCTCTGGTGGCCCCCGGCCGGGGTATTTTGGCGGCGGATGAGAGTTCGTCCACCATCGCCAAGAGATTCGCGGCCATCGGCGTCGAGTCGACCGAGGCTGCGCGCCGCGATTATCGCGAATTGCTGTTCCGCACCACGCCGGCCATGCAGAAATATATCTCCGGCGTGATCCTCTACGACGAGACCGTCCGGCAGAAGGCGGCCGATGGCACCCCGCTCGTGAGTCTCATCGAAAAGGCGGGGTCGATTCCCGGCATCAAGGTCGATGCCGGCGCCAAGCCGCTGCCGGGCTTTCCCGGCGAGACGATCACCGAAGGGCTCGACGGCCTCGCCGGCCGTCTGAAGGACTATTACGACCTCGGCGCGCGGTTCGCGAAGTGGCGCGCGGTCATCGATATTGCGGACGGCATTCCGACGCGCGGCGCGATCCTCGCCAACGCCGAAGCGCTGGCGCGCTACGCGGCGCTCTGCCAGGAAGCCAATATCGTGCCGATCGTCGAGCCGGAAGTGCTGATGGACGGCGGCCACGCGCTCCAGCGCTGCTATGAGGTGAGCGAGGTCGTGCTGCGTGCGGTCTTCACCGCGCTCTACGAGCAGCGCGTCTTCCTCGAAGGCATTGTGCTGAAGCCCAATATGGCGGTTGCGGGCAAGAAATCGCCGCACCAGGCAAGCCCGGCGGAGGTGGCGGCGGCGTCTGTTAGGCTGTTCAAAAATACGGTGCCGGTCGCGGTGCCGGGCATCGCCTTCCTCTCCGGCGGTCAGTCCGACTTCGAGGCTACGGCCAATCTCGACGCCATCGCCCGGTTGTCGCCGCCTTGGGCTGTCACCTTCTCCTACGGCCGCGCCCTGCAGGCGGCGCCGCAGAAGGCCTGGTCCGGCAAGGCGGCGAATGTCGCTGCGGCGCAGGCGGCTTTCGCGCATCGCGCGCAGATGAACAGCCTGGCCTCGCTCGGCCAATGGTCCGAGCCGCTGGAAAAGGCGGCGGCCTGAAAGCGCGCGCATCGCGCTTTCGCCCCAATTTCTGGCGAGGAGTTTCCGCGCGCTGCGGCTTTTGCGGCGCGCGCTTGAGGGCTAGACTCCCGTTATGTCCGAGGACGATCCGCGCCTTTATCTGATTACGCCGCTGCTCGACGATGCGGCTGGTTTTTCCGCGGCCTTCGTCGCGGCGCTGGAGGCGGGCGATGTCGCCTGCGTCCTGCTGCGCTTCGCGCCGACGGCGGATGCCAAGGCCATTGCGAAACATCTGGTGCCGCTCGCGCAGGAGCGTGGCGTCGCCTGCCTGATCGAGGATACGCAATTGGCGGTGCGAGCGGGGGCCGATGGCGCCCATATCGCGGCGCCGGGCGCGGCGCTGGATGCCGCTCTCAAGGCGATGAAACCCAAGCATATTGTCGGCACCGGCGGCGGCGTGAGCCGCGACGATGCCATGCAGGCGGGCGAGACCGGCGTCGATTATCTGTCGTTCGGCGGCCCGGATGAGGCGCTGACCTTTCCGCAGATTCGCGAGCGCGTCGCCTGGTGGTCGGAGATTTTCAATCTCGCCTGCATCGGCTATGCGCATCGGCTCGAAGAGGTTGCCCCGCTTGTCGAGGTTGGAGCCGATTTCGTCGCGCTCGAAGCTGCGGTCTGGGACGATCCGCGCGGCGCCGCCGCGGCCGTCGCCGAAGCCGATCATGCACTCGCGCCGAGGCGCATCGGCGCATGAAGCACGCCATCTCCTGGCTTTGCTGCATATTGCTGGCGTCGTGGACCGGCGCGGCTTTGGCGGGCACGCCGCCCGCGGCCGCGGCCAGCGCCGTGAAACCCGCCACGGATGCCGATTTCGCCTACGGCGCCTATCAGCGCGGCCTCTATCTGACGGCGATGAATGAAGCGAAAACGCGGCTCGCCGCCGATCCGAACGACGGCGTCGCGATGACGCTGATCGGTCAGCTCTACGAGCAAGGTCTCGGCGTCGGGCAGGACTTTGCCACGGCGGCGCGCTGGTACAGGGACGCGGCGGCGCATGGCGACGAGCAGGGGATTTTCCTCTATGCGCTCGCCAAGCTGCAGGGCAAAGGCGTGCCGAGGGATCGCGATGGCGCCGCTGCTCTCTTCACCAAGGCCGCGGCGATGAACCATCCCGGCGCGCTTTACAATCTCGGCGTGATCGCGGTGGAGAACAATGGCGTCGCGCCCGACTTTCCCAAGGCTGCGGGCTACTTTCGCCGCGCCGCCGAGCTTGGCTATCCCGATGCCGCTTACGCGCTGGCGCTTTGCTACCGGCAGGGCAGGGGCGTGCCGCAGGACGACGCCATTGCGGCCCGGTGGATGAAGCTCGCCGCGGATGAGGATCAGGTCTCTGCCGAGGTCGAATATGCGATCATGCTCTTCAACGGTGTCGGCGTCGCCAAGGATGAGCGCGCGGCTGCGAAGCTCTTCCTGAAGGCGGCGCAGGAACAGAATGTCGTCGCTCAGGATCGCGCGGCGCGGCTGCTGGCGCTCGGCCGCGGCGTGCCGAAGAATATGGTTGAGGCGATGAAGTGGCATTTGCTCGCGAGCGCGGCGGGCGAAAACGACCCCTGGCTCGAGGCCCTTCTCAACCAGCTCACGCCGGCGCAAAGGGTCGAAGTCGATGCCGCTGTGCGCCGCGCGCTGGGTCGCTGATTTCGCCTAGATGGTGTCGAGCTTCGGCACGTCCTCGCCCAGGGCGGTTGCCAAATCGATCTGGTGATCCTGCTCCTGCACCAGAATTTCGCGAATCTGCTCGGCGATGGCGAATTCACCGAGCTGTTCGCATTGGCGCACGCGCTGGCGGTAGTTTCTGATCGTTTCGTTTTCGTTGTCGAGATCGAAGCGCAACATCTCCTTGGCTTTCTCGGACGTGCGTACCGGCTTCGGCGTTACGGTCGGCATTTTGCCGAGATAATCGATGAGCCGCGAGAGCGTCAGGGCGTGATCGAGCTCTTGCTTGGCGTGCAATTCGAGCTGGTCGGCGATGTTCATATATTCCGCGCCCGTCAAAACCTGCGAGTAGACGACATAGGCGATGATCGCCTGATATTCGCGCGCAAGATCCTCGTTCAGGAGTTCCGCCAGGCGATCGCGGGTGATTTGCACCTCGCTCGATTTCGATTGAGACGATCCGGTATCGGCTTTCGCTTTCAAGACGCGCATGGCTCGCTCCTGCTGGCTCGCAACTTTCCCAAAAGACGGTGGGGTAACGTAACCGGGGCGATATTGTTCCGCTTGGATGCAATCAGCGCGCGCGGGGGTGGGCGCCGCGATAGGCTTCCAGCAGCCGCGTCGAATCGATCGCCGTATAGATCTGCGTCGTCGAGAGCGATGCGTGACCGAGCAGTTCCTGGATCGTGCGCAGATCGCCGCCCTTGCCGAGAAGATGCGTGGCGAAGGAGTGGCGCAGCGCGTGTGGTGTTGCCGTTTGCGGCAGGCCGAGCGCGCCGCGCAATTCCGCGACCGCAAGCTGGATCACCCGCGCCGATAGCGGGCCGCCTTTGGCGCCGATGAAAAGCGGCCCGTCCGCCGGCAGCGTGTAAGGGCAGAGTTCAAGATACGTCGCGACCGCCCGTTGCGCGGGCGCGATCACCGGCACGCTGCGGGTCTTGCGGCCCTTGCCGATGACGGTCAGCGTATCAACGCCGTCGAGGGGCGCATCCTGGCGCTTGATCGACAACGCCTCGGAGATACGCAGGCCAGCGCCGTAGAGCAGGCTGAGCACGGCGGCGTCCCGCGCCAGAATCCAATCCGGGCGCGAATCGCCGGCGCGCGATTCGACATCGACGACGGCCCGCGCCGCCCGCGCCGGCAGGGCCTTCGGCAGGCTGCGGGCGACCTTGGGGCTGCGCAGGGCGGAAAAGGCGGCGACATTGCCGAGCCCCTGGCGTTCGAGATGTTTGGCGAAGGAACGCAGGCCCGAAAGCTGGCGCATGAGCGAGCGGCTGCCGGCCCCCGCGCCGCGCCGGCTGGCGAGAAAGCTGCGCAAATCCGCCGGCTTGATGTCGCGCAGCGTCGCGAGCTGCGGCGAGGCCCCGAAATGGGTGCGCAAAAAGTCGAAAAATTGTGTCAGGTCGCGGCGATAGGCGTCTAGCGTATGGGGGGAGACACGCCGTTCACCGGCGAGCTCGGCGAGCCAGTCGCGCGCCGCTTCGACGAGAGGCGCTGCTGCGCCGCCGAAGGCGAGGGCGCAGGAATTGGCTTGGGAGGCACGGGCCATGCAGAATCATATAGGCCCGCGCCGCTAAAGGAAGCGTTGCGCTCCCGCGTCTTGGGAGCTTGGGCGTGGGTCAGTGCGCCCCGCCGGTCACGTCGAGCGTCGCCTTGGCGAGAAGCTCGGTCATCTCGCGCTGGATTTGATGTTCCGAAATGCCAAGGCCCGCCGCGGTGAAGTCGGCGTGCAGCTTGGTGGAAACAGCTTCGTCGCCGTTGCCCCCGATTTGGGCATTGACCAGCCCGCTGGCGTAATCCTCGGCCGCCTGGCCGGATTTGCCCAATTTCGCGGCAGCCCAAAGTCCGAGCAATTTGTTGCGGCGAGCGTAAGCCCTGAATTTCAATTCCTCGTCATGCGCGAGCTTGGCTTCGTAGCCTTTTTCGCGCTCATCGAACGTCGTCATTTGCCGCCTCTTAAAAAATGCGTGCCGCAGAAACGGGCGGAACCTAGCCCGGAATAACGCGGCTGGCCATAGCCCTCTCGGCCACGAGTTGCGCCGGGGGCGCTACTTCATTTCGGCTGCGGGAATAACCATATAGACGGCTGGAGAGAGCCTCTCCGCGTCGGCAATGTGCTTGGGCCGCTGGCCGCAAGATATTGTTTTTTGGTCGGGAATCGGAATTGTAAAGTTCTAGCTTGGGCATCGCGAACGTCCGCTGTCGCGATGCAATATGCTTGTATTAGGCGCCCGAAAAAGCTAGGACCATTTCGGACCCCGCGGCGCCGCACCGCCTGATATGCCTGCCCCTGCCTTGTCGCTCAAAGCCAGGCCGGGACATTCCTGAAAGGAGCCAGGGCCAGCCCATGGACCACCTCAAGCCACGGTTAATCCCCATGAATCGCCGCCGCCGCATTTACGAGGGTAAGGCAAAGGTTCTCTATGAAGGACCCGAACCGGGTACGCTTATTCAACATTTCAAGGACGACGCGACCGCCTTCAATGCGAAGAAGCATGAGGTGATCGACGGCAAGGGCGTGCTCAACAACCGTATCTCCGAATTCGTCTTCCAGAATCTGAACGACATCGGCGTTCCGACGCACTTCATCCGCCGGCTCAACATGCGCGAGCAGTTGATCCGCGAGGTCGAGATCGTGCCGCTCGAGGTCGTCGTGCGCAATGTCGCGGCGGGATCGCTCTCGACCCGTCTCGGCCTCGAGGAAGGCACGCAACTGCCGCGCTCGATCATCGAGTTCTATTACAAAAACGACGAACTCAACGATCCGATGGTTTCGGAAGAGCACATCACCGCTTTCGGCTGGGCGACGCCGCAAGAGATCGACGACATCATGGCGCTCGCCATTCGTGTCAACGATTTCCTCAGCGGGCTTTTCCTCGGCGTCGGCATCCGCCTCGTCGATTTCAAGATGGAATGCGGACGGCTGTGGGAAGGCGACACGATGCGCATCGTCGTCGCCGACGAAATCTCTCCTGATTCGTGCCGGCTGTGGGACATCAAGTCGAACGACAAGCTCGACAAGGACAGGTTCCGCCGCGATATGGGCGGGCTCGTCGAAGCTTATACGGAAGTGGCGCGCCGCCTCGGCATCCTGCAGGATAACGAGCAGCCGCGTGCAAGTGGGCCGAAGCTCGTCCAATCGTAAAGGCCGCGCCCGGCTAAAGAATTGACCCCGTCGCGCTCGCGGCGGGGTTTTGTTTTGTCTGGCCCTGCCGATATAATGCGACGAGAATCCGGGAAGGGGATCGAGACTTGAAAGCCAATATCATCGTCACTTTGAAAAACGGCCTGCTCGACCCGCAAGGCAAGGCGATCGAAGGCGCGCTGAAGTCGCTCGACATTCCCGGCGTCGAAAGCGTTCGTCAGGGTAAGATTTTCGAGGTCGAACTCGCCGAACAGGATAAAGCCAAGGCGCAGGCGCTGCTGAAGGCGGCGTGTGAAAAGCTGCTCGCCAATACGATCGTCGAAAATTATCGCATCGAGCTTGCCTGAGGCCGCATGCGCACAGCGATCATTCTTTTTCCGGGCTCCAATCGTGAAGGCGACGTGCATCGCGCGCTTGCCAGCGTGACCGGCCACACACCGGCGATCGTCTGGCACGGCGAGCCCGAATTGCCGGCAAGCACCGATCTTGTCGTTTTGCCCGGCGGCTTCTCCTACGGCGATTATCTGCGCTGCGGCGCCATCGCGGCGCGTTCGCCGGTGATGGATGCGGTGCGCGCACATGCTGGGCGCGGCGGCCGCGTGCTTGGCATCTGCAACGGATTCCAGATCGCTTGCGAGGCGGGGCTTCTGCCCGGCGTTCTGATGCGCAACAAGAACCTGCGCTTTGCCTGCCATATGCAGCATTTACGGGTGGAACGCGCCGACACGGCCTACACCTCGCACTATCAGAAACATCAGGTGATCAAGGTCGCGATCGCGCACGGCGAGGGCAATTATACGGCCGATGACGAAACGCTGGCGCGGCTTGAAGGCGAAGGCCGCGTCGCGTTCCGCTATAGCGATGCGAACGGGCATGTCGGGGGCGCCGCCAATCCCAACGGCTCGGCCAACGATATCGCCGGAATCTATTCCGGGAATCTCAAGGTTCTCGGACTGATGCCGCACCCTGAGAATCTGATCGATCCGCTCGTCGGCGGCACCGACGGGCGGGCGCTTTTCGAAAGCCTTCTTGCGGCTTGAACGCCGAGCTTTTCTCCAACCCTGGATGCCGATGACCACGCATGAGCGCAAAATCGCCGCCGCCATCGATCCGGCCAAGCTCGACAAATTGGCCGAGGTTGCGGTCAAAGTCGGGCTCAATCTCCAGCCGGGCCAGGATATTTTCCTCACCGCGCCGGTCGCGGCGCTGCCTCTGGTGCGGCGGATCGCCGAACATGCCTACAAGGCCGGCGCCGGCCTCGTGACGCCGATCCTCTCCGATGAGGAACTCACGCTGGCACGCTTCCGCTTCGGCAGCGATGCGAGCTTCGATCGTGCGCCGGGGTGGCTCTATGAAGGCGTCGCTCAGGCTTTCGCCGCGAACACGGCGCGCCTTGCCATCGTCGGCGACAATCCGATGCTGCTCTCGGGCGAGGATTCGGCCAAGGTCGCGCGCGCCAACCGCGCCAATTCCATCGCCTACAAGCCGGCGCTGGAGAAGATCGCGGGCTTCGACATCAATTGGAACATCATCGCTTATCCAGGCGCCGCCTGGGCGCATCAGGTCTTTCCGCATGACGAGCCGGACGTTGCCGTAGCGAAACTCGGTGACGCGATTTTTGCCGCCTCGCGCGTCGATACCGCCGATCCGATCGCGGCCTGGACCGCGCATAACGCGGCGTTGCGCAGCCGCACCCAATGGCTCAACGGCCATCGCTTTTCCGCCTTGCATTATACCGGGCCGGGCACCGATCTCACCATCGGCCTCGCGGACGAGCACGAATGGGAAGGTGGCGCCTCGACCGCCAAGAATGGCGTCACCTGCAACGCCAATATTCCGACCGAGGAAGTTTTCACCACGCCGCACGCGCACCGCGTCGAGGGCCGCGTGGTCAGCACCAAGCCGCTGTCCTATCAGGGCACGCTGATCGATCGCATCGCCGTGCGCTTCGAGGCGGGGCGCATTGTCGAGGCGACGGCGGCGCATGGCCAGGATGTGCTGCGCAAGGTGCTGGAGACGGACGAGGGCGCGCGCCGCCTCGGTGAAGTTGCGCTGGTGCCGCATTCCTCGCCGATCTCGGCGAGCGGGCTGCTTTTCTTCAATACGTTGTTCGACGAGAACGCTGCCAGCCATATCGCGCTCGGCCAGTGCTATGCGAAATGTTTCGTCAATGGCGACAAGCTGACGCCCGAAGAGGTCGCGGCGCGCGGCGGCAACAAGAGCCTGATCCATATCGACTGGATGATCGGCTCGGACAAGATCGATATTGACGGCATCAAGGCCGACGGCACGCGCGTGCCGGTTTTCCGCAAGGGCGAATGGGCGTAGGCGCTGGCGTGCCGTGTTGACGCGCGCGCCTGCGAGGCTTATTTAACTTCCGTACCTAGGGGATCCCCGTCAGGGGGCTGAGAGGCTGGCAGCGCTTCGGATGAAGCGGCCCGGCGACCCTTCGAACCTGATCCAGTTTGTACTGGCGTAGGGATGGTCATGAACGCGCTTCCGCAAAAAATACGTATCCTTGGTGCCGGTGTCGTCGGGCTGACGGCGGCCTATGAATTTGCCACGGCTGGCCAGGCGGTCGAGATCGTCGACCGCAAGTCCGGGCCGGGACTCGGTTGCTCCTATTTCGCCGGCGGCATGCTCGCGCCCTGGTGCGAGAGCGAGAGCGCGCCGCCGCTGGTTTTCGAATGGGGACTTGAGGGTCTGGCCTTCTGGACCGAGACGCTCAAGCTCGCGAAGGCCAATGGCAGCCTGCTCGTTGCGCCGGCCCGGGACAGGGCCGATCTTCTGCGCTTCTCGCGCCGTACATCCGGCTTCGAATGGCTCGATGTCGAGGCGATCGCCGCGCGCGAGCCGCACCTCGCCGGTCGTTTCGATCGCGCGCTCTTTTATCCCGCCGAGGCGCATCTCGATCCGCGCGCGGCAATGGCGGCGCTGACGGCGCGGCTACGCGAATTTCCGAATGTCGCCTTCCGCTTCAACACCTCGGCCGAGGACGTGAAAAGCCCAGCCGACTGGACGATCGATTGCCGCGGCTTTGCCGCGCGTGACGCATTGCCGGATCTGCGCGGTGTCAAAGGCGAAATGCTCGTCGTCAAAACCGACGAGATTTCCTTCCAGCGGCCGGTGCAATTGCTGCATCCGCGTCATCCCGTTTATGTCGTGCCGCGCGGCGATGGCCGCTTCATGGTCGGCGCGACGGCGGTCGAGAATGAGGAGAGTCCGCGTATCACGGCGCGCTCGATGCTTGAGCTTTTGAGCGCCGTCTACGCGTTGCACCCGGCCTTTGGCGAGGCCGAGATCATCGAGACCGGTGCCGATCTGCGCCCGACATTTCCCGACAATCTGCCGCGCATCCGGCGCGAGGGGCGCACGATCTTTATCAACGGGCTTTATCGACACGGCTATCTTCTCGCGCCGCCGCTGGCGCGCCGTGCCGTTGCGGTGGCGCTCAAGGGCGAAATATTTCCGGAGGTGATGGATGCAAATCCGCGTCAACGGCAAAGCGCATGAAGTTTCGGCGACGACGCTCGCCGCGCTGCTTGCCGAACTCGATTATCAGGACAAACTGGTTGCGACCGCGGTGAACCAGAGTTTCGTCCGCGCCGTTGACCGGCCGACGACAAAGCTCAACCCCGACGACGCGGTCGAGATTCTCGTGCCGCGGCAGGGAGGGTGAACCAATGCGCCAAGGCTTCCGTCGTCATTGCGAGGAGCGACGGCGACGAAGCAATCCAGGAAACTGGAAGGCGATATATTTCTGGATTTCTTCGCGTTGCTCGCAATGACGGCTACTGACAGAGACTGAACGAATGCAGGACACGCCTTTTGAAGTTTACGGCACGGTGCTCGCCTCGCGGCTGCTGATCGGCACGGCGCAATATTCCTCGCCCGCCGTTCTCGCCGAGGCGGTCAAGGCGTCGGGCGCCGACGTCGTTACCGTCTCGCTGCGGCGCGAGGCGGGCAAGAGCCGCGCCGGCGAAAGTTTCTGGAACCTGGTGCGCGATCTTGGCGTCAAGGTGTTGCCGAATACGGCGGGCTGCCGCAGCGTCGCGGAAGCCGTCACAACGGCCGAGATGGCGCGCGAGGTTTTTGCGACCGATTGGATCAAGCTTGAAGTCATCGGCGACGACGATTTGTTGCAGCCGGATGTGTTCGGCCTCGTCGAGGCGGCGGCGGTTCTTTCGCGCGCGGGCTTCAAGGTGTTTCCCTACACGACCGAGGATTTGCTGGTCGCTGAGAAACTAGTCGGCGCCGGCTGCGAAGTGCTGATGCCTTGGGGCGCGCCGATCGGCTCGGGACGCGGCCTCAACAATGTCTTTGGCCTGCAGGCTCTGCGTAAACATTTCCCCTCCGTGCCGCTGATCGTCGATGCCGGTATCGGCACGCCGGCGCATGCGGCGGCGGCGATGGAGCTTGGCTATGATGCGGTGCTGCTCAATACGGCGATTGCCAAGGCCGGCGATCCGGTGATGATGGCGCGCGCCTTCGCCCACGCTATCGAGGCGGGGCGGCTTGGCTATTGCGCCGATCCGATCCCGCCGCGCGAGATGGCGGAGCCGTCGACGCCGCAGATCGGCCGCGCCTTTTCGGACTTGTCGAAACGTGCTTGACCCGTTTTACCCGATTGTCGATAGCGCCGCCTGGCTGGCGCGGCTGCTGCCCTGCGGCGTCAAGTTCGTGCAATTGCGGGTGAAGGACCGGCCGGCGGAGGACATCCGGCGCGAGATCAGAACCGCGCGCACGCTCTGCGATAGCTCCGGCGCGCAGCTCATCGTCAATGATTATTGGCGCGAGGCGATCGATCTCGGCTGCAACTTCGTCCATCTCGGCCAAGAGGATCTCGATACCGCCGATATCGCCGCCATTCGCGGCGCCGGGATCAAGATCGGCATTTCGACGCATGACGAGGCCGAGCTTGACCGCGCGCTCGCGTTCGCGCCCGATTATCTCGCCCTCGGGCCGATCTACCCGACGATCCTCAAGAAGATGGCATTCGGACCGCAGGGTCTCGATCGCATCGGGGAATGGAAAAAGAAGATTGGCGCGATTCCGCTTGTCGCCATCGGTGGCATCACGCTTGAGCGTGCGCCGGGCGTCTTTGCAGCGGGCGCCGACATCGTTTCGGCAGTCACCGATATCAGCCTGAACGCCGATCCTGAAGCGCGCGCCCGCGCCTGGGTCGCGGCGACGCGGCCGGCCGTCGCTTAGCCGTCTTCAAACGCCGCGTCATCGCGATTTTCGTGCCCCAGTGCGCGCAGCGTCCAAGCGACGTGGGGAGGGTCCGCCGCGCTGCGATAGATGACGAGTTGCTGGCTGGCGCGTGGGCCGTCGGGCGCGGCGAAAAAAATGCTCTCCTCGATTTCGATCGGCGCTTCTTGCGTGCTCAGAATCCAGCGCGTGCCGTCCGGCAGGTCGAGCAGCGCGGCTTCGCCTTCGAGCACGCTGTGCAGTTGCACGCTCGGATGAACGTGGAAGCGGATCGCGAAAGGATAGGTCCGCGGTTTCGCGGCGACGGATTTGAGCCGGTCCTCGCCATCGAGGCGCAGACCGTCGGCGCTGAGGGTCAGCCGCCGCTCGTGGAGCACGTCGAACTGCGCCCGATAGCCGTCGTGCGCCATGACGAGGCGCGTCGCGCCGGGCTGATTGAGGCGCTCGACCGCCACCTGTCGCGGACCGGAGATGATCTCGCCGCCGAGCCATTTCTCCAGACCCTTGCCGGAGGCGAAATGGCTCGACGATGTATCGTCGACGACGAGCGTGGAATGCGCGGCGGTGGCGCGCGCCGCGCCCCGCGCGGGGGAGAGCTCGCTGTCCGGCGCGCCGCAATTGACGATGAGTCTTTGCGGCCCGATTGAGAATTCGAACGAGAGCGTGCCGGCATGGGCTCTGGTCGAGAATTCCGGCGGCGGCGGGCGGCCGGTGTCAACGATCAGGATGCTGTCGCTCGCCTCGACCCGCTGGTAGCCGGTGTAGGGCGCATTGAACATCGGCTTGGCGCGCGGATCTTCGTAAGCCAGCACGGTCGTGAGAACATCGACAGGCGTCACGCCCATGCCATTAAACAAGGCGATCGAGCCGTCGCCGTGGCGCAGCAGACGCAACATCGGCAACATGCGGTCGATCGCATTGAGCAATTCCGGCGGCGGCGGCAGCGAACGTGCGGCATAAGCCTGCCGCAACGGCAGTAGATCGAGCAACAGCCGGATCAGCGTATCGGCGCTGCGGCTGGCGTGGCCGCCGTCGGGGCGAATTTGGCGGCTCAGCTCCTCGGCGAGCAGCCGCGTGCTGCGGCGCTGAAAATTGTTGCCGACCTTGGCACAGAGGCCGAGTTCCGCGAGGCTGATCGCGGCGAAGAGACGCTCCTCGCCACGCACCGCGCCCACGGCGATCTGGCGTTCCAGAAAATATTGCAGGCGCATCAGCGCACGCATGAAGCGGCGGTAGAAGGCGCGGTCGGCGTTCTCCAGAATGATCGGCGACTGCGACAGAAATGAAAGCATACGCCGCACGGCGACGCGTACCTCCCAGGCGGGGGTGCGATCCGGCTTTTCGCTGTGGCTGAGAAAATCGTCGACCAGGGCACGCGCATTGGCACGCGCCAGCGCCGTGTCGGCGGCGCGCAAGTGGCGCAGCCAGCCGAAGCTCGCGAGCGCCCGCGCCCAACCGGGGGAGGGCGCCGCCGCCTCGAAGGGCGAAGCGCCGCGCAGATTCACGACCCTGCCAGCCAGCGCGAAATAGCCGGAATAGATTTCGCTGGCGATCGACGCATCGGTGGTGCGCAAATCTTGCGGCGCGATCAAAAGCCGCTCCGGCACCGGGGCGCGCAGAGAAGACAGCGCGGCGCCTGGCGCGGTCACGATCCGGCGCGCGACGCGTCCGGCACGTCCGGCGACACGGCGGCCGATATGGAGCTTGTCTCCGAATTTCACGCGCGTCAGGGCCCCTGATCCGGCTCTTGCACGGCCAGCAGTTTATCAACTTCGGCTAAAATGCTTTGCGGGTCCAGAGATCGTGGGTCTTGCACTAGGCGTGACGCACAACTCTTGCAGCAAAGAAGCCGTCAATTCCGCTGAGCCGCGGGTCTTCGGCCGGCAGATAAGGCGGCAGCGTGCGTAATTCACCTTGCGGATTGATAAAGTCGGCACGGCCGCCGATTTCCTCAGCGGCAATCGGCACGCGGCTCACATCCGGGTTGCGGCGCAAGAAATTGGCGATCTGCTGTTCGCTTTCTTCGGGCTCGATCGAGCAAACGCAATAGACGATCATTCCGCCCGGTTTGACGAGTTCGAAGGCTTTGTCGAGCATCCGCGTTTGCAACGTGGCGAGCTTGGCGATATCGCCCGTCTTCTTGATCCAGGCAATATCGGGATGGCGGCGGATCGTGCCCGTCCCGGTGCAAGGCGCATCGAGCAGGATGGCATCGAAAGCGTAGCCGCTGAGCGATGTCACATCGGCGACGACCACCTCGGCCTCGAGCCGCAGACGTTGAAAATTGGCGGCGAGGATTTTGAGACGTTCGGCCGAGCGGTCGACGGCGGTGACGCGCGCGCCGCGCACCGCGAGCTGCGCTGCCTTGCCGCCGGGCGCGGAACAGAGATCGCCGACATGCGTGCCGGGCGCGATCTTGAGCAATTGCGCCGGCAATGCAGCGGCAGCGTCCTGTATCCACCACGCGCCCTCTGCATAGCCGGGCAAGTCTTGAACGCTCGCATGAGTCTTGAGCCGCAGGGAGCCGGTCGGCAGGACGATCGCATCGAGTTTTTCCGCCCAGAGCGCGGGGTCGGCTTTCACGCTGACATCCAGTGTCGGCTCAAGGCGGTTGGTCGCAGCGATCTCTTGCGCGAGCGCGTCGCCATAGGCCTTGCGCCAGCGCGTGGCGAGCCAGGCGGGCGTGTCACCATCGAGCGCAGCGGCGGCGGCAAGCATCTCCTCGCGCCGGCGAATGAGATTGCGGCAGACGCCGTTGACGAGCGCGGCGTAGGGCACACCTTTTGGATCGAGCCGCGTCATGCGCACCGCAAGATCGACGGCGGCATGATCGGGCACGTCGAGAAACAGAATTTGCGCGGTGGCGACCGTCAGATACAATTCAAGCTGCGGCACGGTGCGCGGGAAGCCGTTTTCCAGCAGCTCGGTCAAGGCATGACGAATGGTGCCGAGCCGGCGCAAGGCGACGGTGACGATCGAACGGGTGAAGGCGACATCGCGCGGCGCGAGCCCCGCAAGCCGCGAGAGACCCAGAGGCGCCGAAAAAAGTTCGTCGAGCGTGTGGCCGCCGACGAGAACATCGCGCAGAATGGCAGCCGCAGCGAGCCGTGCCGCGAGGCCGGGCACTTTCAGAGCTTCCTGCTTGGCAAGCTCGGCAGCGGCCGTACGCGGCGGCTTTCTCATCAAGGGCGCCTTTGGCTTGCCGTTACGCTGGCACAATGCGCGACCTTGCTGTGGGCCGGCGCAGGTGATTCGTTGCAGTCTACCATCGCGGGGACCTGTGACGGAAATCGGACCTCGAACAAGTCATGGTTTTGCCGCTGCGACGCGCTAAAGATTTGAAATGATCGGGGTGCAAGGAGATTTGCGTGCAAGACGACGAGCCGAAATCAACTGCGCTTGATACTCGCCAAATCAGCCCCGCCGCGCAACGTGCTTTGGCGGAGGCACAGGCGCGCCGCAAGGCAGAGGCGGAGTCGAAAGCAAAGCCCCGCGAAGTTGGCGGCCGCGACGGCCCCGATCCCGTTCGCTATGGCGATTGGGAAGTCAAAGGGATCGCCAGCGATTTTTGAGAGACGCCGTCATTGCGAGCAAGGCGAAGCAATCAAGGGCAAAGGCTGGATTGCTTCGTCGCTTCGCAATGACGCGCCTGACAGCTCCGGTCAATTTGACAGGCCGCCAAGCAGCGAGGGAATATCGAGCGGCCGGAAGCCATAATGCTGCAGCCAGCGCACATCGGCGTCGAAGAAAGCGCGCAGATCCGGCATCCCGTATTTCAGCATGGCGATGCGATCGATGCCGATGCCCCAGGCAAAACCCTGATAGACTTCAGGATCGAGGCCGCAATTGCGCAGCACATTCGGATGCACCATGCCGCAGCCGAGAATCTCGAGCCAATCCTCGCCCTCGCCGAAGCGGATTTCGCCCGCCTTGCGCGCGCACTGAATGTCGACTTCCATCGACGGCTCGGTGAAGGGGAAATAGCTCGGCCGGAAGCGCATCTTCACGTTCGGCACTTCGAAGAACGCCTTGCAGAATTCGCTCAGCACCCATTTCAGATTGCCGAGATTGGCCTGCTTGTCGATGACGAGCCCCTCGACCTGATGGAACATCGGCGTATGCGTCTGGTCGGAATCGCAGCGATAGGTGCGGCCGGGGCAGATGACGCGGATCGGCGGGCGCTGAGTCAGCATGGTGCGTACCTGCACCGGGCTTGTATGCGTGCGCAGCAATTTGCGCTCGCCCGTCGCATCCGGTTTCAGGAAGAACGTGTCGTGCATCTCGCGCGCGGGATGATCCGGCTGAAAATTCAGCTTGGTGAAATTATAGTCGTCCGTCTCGATGTCCGGCCCTTCGGCGATGGCGAAGCCGAGGTCGGCGAAAATGGCCGCGAGTTCGTCCGTGACCTGCGAGATCGGGTGAAGACGGCCGAGATCGAGCGGGCTCGTATGCGCCGGCAGGGTGACGTCGAGTGTTTCGCTGGCGAGGCGCGTTTCGAGCGCGGCTTCCTTGAGCACGGCACGGCGCTCGGCGAGCGCGCCACTTACTTTGTCCTTCACGGCATTGATGACGGCGCCCTGCGCCTTGCGCTCGTCCGGCGCCATTTTGCCGAGCCCGGCCAGGAGGGCCGAGATCGAGCCCTTCTTGCCGAGGGCGCCGACGCGCACGGCTTCGAGCGCGGGCTCATCGGCGGCGGCCGCGACCGCCGCGAGAATTTCCTGTTCGAGCGCTGAAATATCGGACATGGCACATCGTTGGTTGCGGATGCGGCGCTTTTGCCATGCGGGGGCGGCGAAGTCTAGAAACGTCATGGATCGCCAAGCCCTTATGGATCGCCCTTGTCAGAGCCGGGGTTTGCGCCAACTATCCCTGTATGAGCAAAGCTTTCACCAAGGAAGACGACGCCGAGACGGACTTCGAGGATGAAGGCCTCGACGTTTTCAGTGGCCTGCCGAACTACATCACGCCGGAAGGTCTGCAGCGGCTGCGGGACGAATTTCGCCAGTTGCAGCAGCAGGAGCGGCCGAAAGTGGTCGAGACCGTCTCATGGGCCGCCGGCAACGGCGATCGCTCGGAGAACGGCGACTATATCTACGGCAAGCGCCGCCTGAGGGAGATCGACCGGCGGATGCGCTTTCTCCTGAAGCGCATCGAGAGTGCCGAGGTGGTCGATCCCGCCAAGCAAAGGGACAAGAGCCACGTCTATTTCGGCGCCACCGTCAGCTACCTGAACGGCGAGGGCGAGACAAAGACCGTTCGCATCGTCGGCATCGACGAGGCCCGCTCGGAACGCAATGAGATCTCGTGGATTTCACCCGTTGCCAAGGCACTGCTCAAGGCCGAGGAAGGCGACGAGGTCGAAGTGCGCACGCCGAAGGGCATCGACCGGCTGGAAATCACGAAAATCGCTTATTAACGCGATGCGGCCGGGAAAACCCGGCCGCGAATTTTTCTGACTGATGAGAAGGTTAGTGGTGGCCGCCGCCACCGCCGTGGCCACCGCCGCCGTGACCTCCACCGCCGCCATGACCGCCGCCGCCATGACCACCCCCGGGACGACCACCGCCGCCACCGGGACGACCGCCGCCGTGGCCGCCGCCAGGACCGTGGCCGCCACCGCCTCCAGGACGACCGCCACCCGGACGGCCACCCGGGCGCCCGCCGCCATGACCGCCGTGCCAGCCGGGCCGATAGCCCGGCGGACGCCCGCCGCGCCAACGCCAGCCGTGCCAGCCGTAACCGCCACCCCAGCCATAGCCCTCGTTGTAGCCATAACCGCACCAGTACCAGCCGCCGCCGTTCCAGCCGTTGTCGTACCAGCAATAATTGCGGCCGCCGAAGGCAAAGGCGCCGGCGATGCCAGCGACAATTCCGGCAGCAACGTCACCAGCATCCTGGGCTTGAACAGGTTGAGAGACTGAGAGCGTACCGGCGATAAACGGTACCGCCGCGAGAAGTGAAAGCTTTGAACGAAGCATTGTCCCACCATGTTGGAGAGCGAGGCCAGATCGAAACACGCCGTTACAGACGGGTCAATCCAGCCGAAGGACTAGGTATCATCCCGCCGCCGAATCTCAGCGTTGAATGCGAGATATACTATCTTTTGTGGAATGCGGCATCTTCGCCGTGCATCACCACACGTCTTGAACATGACAACAATGTTTCAGCCGAGGTGAAGTTCCTTGAAAAAATCATTCCCCTTGTCATCGATGACGATGAAAGCAGGAAAATCTTTTACTTCGATCCGCCAGATCGCTTCCATGCCGAGTTCCGGATAGGCGAGAACTTCGACTTTAGTGATGCAGTCCTGCGCGAGTTGCGCTGCAGCACCGCCGATCGAACCAAGATAGAAGCCGCCGTGTTTGGCGCAGGCATCGCGCACTTGTGAGGAGCGGTTGCCCTTGGCGAGCATCACCATCGAGCCGCCGGCCTCCTGGAAGTGATGGACATAGGAATCCATCCGGCCCGCTGTCGTCGGCCCGAAGGCGCCGGAGGCATAGCCTGCCGGAGTCTTCGCCGGCCCGGCGTAATAGATCGGGTGGTCCTTGAAATAATCCGGCAGCGGCTCGCCGCGTTCGAGCCGTTCGCGCAGCTTGGCATGCGCGAGGTCGCGCGCGACGATCACAGGCCCGCTGAGCGAGAGCCGTGTCTTGATCGGATATTGCGCCAGCGTCGCGAGAATTTCCGGCATCGGCCGCGTCAGGTCGATTTTGACAACATCGCCGCCGAGGTCGTCTTCCGCGATCGCAGGCAGATATTTGGCAGGATCGTGCTCCAGTTCTTCCAGAAACACGCCATCCCTGGTGATCTTGCCGAGCGCCTGGCGGTCGGCCGAACAGGAGACGCCGAGGCCGATCGGCAGCGAGGCGCCGTGACGCGGCAGGCGGATCACCCGCACGTCATGGCAGAAATATTTGCCGCCGAATTGCGCGCCGACGCCGAGCTGTTGGGTGAGCGCGAAAATCTCGGCTTCGAGCTCGAGATCGCGGAAGGCGTGAGCCTCGGCGCTGCCTGAGACCGGCAGCGTGTCATAGTAGCGCGTCGAAGCGAGCTTTACGGTCTTGAGGTTCAACTCCGCCGAGGTGCCGCCGATGACGATCGCGAGATGGTAAGGCGGGCAGGCGGCAGTGCCGAGCGTCAGGATTTTTTCTTTGAGGAATTCGACGAGCCGGTCATGCGTCAGCAGCGATGGCGTGCCCTGATAGAGAAAGGTCTTGTTGGCCGAGCCGCCGCCCTTGGCCATGAACAGGAATTTGTAGGCGTCCTCGCCCTCGCTGAAAATGTCGATCTGCGCCGGCAGATTGGTCTTGGTGTTCGTCTCCTCGAACATCGACAGCGGCGCGAGCTGCGAATAGCGCAGATTCTTCTTCTCGTAGGCGTTCCAGATGCCTTCGGCGAGCGCGGCCTCGTCGCCGCCCTCGGTGAAGACGAGGCGCCCTTTCTTGCCCATGACGATGGCGGTGCCGGTGTCCTGACACATGGGCAGCACACCGCCGGCGGCGATATTGGCGTTTTTCAGCAGGTCATAGGCGACGAACTTGTCGTTGGCGCTGGCCTCGGGATCGTCGAGGATTTTGGCGAGCTGGGCGAGATGGCCGGGCCGTAGCAGATGGTTGATGTCGATCATCGCCGCCTCGGCGAGGAGCCGCAGCGCCTCCGGATCGACGACGAGCATTTCGCGCGTGCCGAACTTTTCGATGCGCACGCCCTTGTCGGTCAATTTGCGATAGGGCGTCTCGTCCTTGGATGCGGGAAAGATCGGGGCGTAGTGGAACGTCATCGCGCGCTTTCGTTTTCTCACGGCACCGGCGGGGGCGCCTCGCTTCGGGCTGCTATACCAACCCCCGGACGTGGCGTCGATTCTGCGCCATTGTGGAAAAGTTCAAGGCACGAAGGCGAAGCTGCGCTTGTCGAGGCCGAGTTGAGCTTTGAGCTGGCCAGGCGTCAGGCCTTCCTGACGGAGCACGCGCAGCGATTTCGCCCGCAGGCTCTTCGAGAGTTTGCGGCCGGCCGCGTCGCGCAGAAGCTCGTGGTGGTGATAGTCGGGCGTCGGCAGATCGAGCAGGATTTGCAGCAGGCGGTGCAGACCTGTCGCCATGAACAGATCCTCGCCGCGCACGACATCCGTCACACCTTGCAGCGCGTCGTCCACGACGACCGCGATGTGATAGCTCGCGGGCACATCCTTGCGGGAGAGAATCGTGTCGCCCCACAGGGCGGGCTGCGCCGTGACGAGGCGCGGCTCGCTGCCGCCGCCATATTCACGCCAGTCGACGGGCCGGCGCAGTTCTTTCAGCGCGCGTGCCATGTCGAGCCGCCAGGCGGCGGGTTGGCCGGCGTCGAGACGGCGTTGGCGCTCCGCGCGGGAAAGGTGTCGGCAGGTGCTGGGATAGAGCGGCGAATCGTCCGGGTCGCGCGGCCAATCGGCCCGCTCCGAGGTGGCCGTCACAACATCCGCGCGCGAGCAGAAGCAAGGGTAGACGAGGCCGCGCTTCTCCAGGCTCGCCAAGGCTTCACGATAGGCGTCGAAATGTTCCGACTGCCGCCGCACCGGCTGTTCCCATTTGAGGCCGAGCCACGCGAGATCCTCGTAGATCGCCTGCTCGAACTCCGGCCGGCAGCGTTCGAGATCGATATCCTCGATCCGCAGCAAAAGCTTGCCGCCCGTCCCCAGGGCCATCTCGTGGTTCAGGAGCGCCGAGAAGCCGTGGCCGAGATGCAGATAGCCATTCGGCGACGGGGCGAAGCGGAAGGCGCGCGAGATATAGGATCGTGTCATCGGCCGGCGGGACTCATCGCTGCGGCTGCATGGTGTTAGCTGGTACACCACCAGCATGACATGCCCTAGAACAAAAATGGGGTCACAACATGCCCGCGCAAGACTTGATGCCAGAGCAAGGCTTGCCATCCGCAGTCCTTTTCTGCAGAAAAGCGCGGCCCGCTGCCGGCTCAATTGGAATTTCGGATGGCTGCCGCCCTCGACGGTCCCCGCCTCGCGCCCAACGGCCGGGCAAAACAGCTTGTCGTCTTCCTGCACGGCTATGGCGCCGATGGCGGCGACCTGATCGCCATCGGCCAGCAATGGCAAAGCTTTCTGCCCGATACGGCATTCGTCGCGCCGAATGCGCCGGAGCCCTGCGGCCAGGCGCCGATCGGACGGCAATGGTTCGCGCTCACCATGCGCGACGAGAAAGAGCTATGGCCCGGCGTCAATCGCGTCCAGCCGGTTCTCGACGCCTTTCTTGATGCGGAACTCGCGCGCTACGGCCTGAGTGATGATCGGCTGGCGCTCGTCGGTTTCAGCCAGGGCACCATGCTGGCTCTCCATGCCGGTCTGCGCCGCAAACGGGCGTCGGCGGCGATCCTCGGCTATTCGGGCCTGCTCGTCGGGCCCGAGCATCTGGCCACGGTGCAGGCGCGGGATGCCCAGGGCCGGCCGCCGCCGATCCTGCTGGCGCATGGCGATCAGGACGAGGTGATCCCGGTCGACGCCATGTTCGTCGCGGCGGAGCAATTGGCCGAAGCCGGCATCCCGGTGCAATGGCATTTGGCGCCGGGGGTTGGCCACGGGATCGATGGCGGCGGCCTGCTGCACGGCGGATTGTTTCTGGCGAAATCCTTCGGCCTCAAATTGCCGCCGGCGACCGCGCCCCGGCGCTAATCTATTTTCGCTCTCGCCGAAGTTCGATGGTCAAATGCGGGCGGAGGCTACGCCGCCTCGATCTCGCTTCCGACAGGCTTGGCTTCAAGACGAACGCCAAACGCATTGAGAACCTTGACGACGGTGCTGAACTCGGGGTGTCCGTCGGGGGAGAGCGCACGATAGAGACTCTCTCTGGAGAGCCCAGTTTCCCGTGAGAGTTCTGTCATCCCCCGAGCCCGAGCCACATCCCCGAGCGCAGCAGAAATAACCTGCGGATCACCATCCTCGAATGCGGCCTCAAGATATTCCGCGATCGCCTGAGAGGAATCGAGGTGTTCGGAAGCGTCCCATGGGCGTGTTTTAAGTGACATGTCAGTCCTCTAGCTGCGATGCCAGCTCCTTGGCTTTTCCAATATCAGCGGCTTGTGAGCTTTTGTCGCCGCCGCAGAGCAAAACAACAAACACCAGGCCGCGTTGAACGTAATAAACCCGGTAACCTGGACCATAAGAAATCCTGAGTTCGCTGATGCCATGGCCCACCGGCTTCACATCACCCGGATTTCCCAGTGACAATCGGCGAATGCGAATGGCGATCCGGGCTTTGGCGCGCTGATCCTTCAGCGAATCGAACCAGTCTGAGTAGGTCTCGGTTTGCCGAATTTCCATTTATCTGTAGCCTATAAGCTACAATGCTTCCGCTGTCAATTTTCTTGTTGGTTTTAGCCCGGCGCGATTCCGGCGGGACGCGTGCCGAGCACCTGCGGTAGCGGCTGCAAGGCAGGCGCGGCGCGGCGCAGGCCGACGGGGCGGTAGAGCTGCTTCTCGGCTTCGACGAAGAGGACGCCGGCGCCCGGCAACGCGAGTTTGGCGCCGATCTTCTCGAACAAGGGCGCCGAGCGGAGAACCAGCTTGCCCTCGAAGGGCGCGAAATAGAGCGCCTCACCCCATTGCGTCGGCGAGAACAGGGCATCACGCATCAGGTCGCGCAACTGGCTGCGCGAATAGGGCTGGCCGTTGCCGAAGGGCGTTGTGTCGAGCTGCGCCCAGAGGCCGGCGCGGCGCGGCGCGATGGCCAGCATCCGGCCGCCCGGCGTCAGAATGCGCCAGATCTCCGCCAACAGGTCGCGCGGATGCTCGGCGGTTTCGAGCGCATGGACCACAAGCACCCGGTCGATGCAGGAATCCGGCAGGGGCATCATACCGGTTTCGATGAGCGCCGAGGCGGAAGGGCCGGGTACAGGCCAGTTTATCACGCCTTGCTCAGCCGGCATGAAGGCCAGCAGCCGCAGGGCGTCGCCGCGGAACATTTCGAGGTAGGGCGCGGCATAGCCGACCCCGAGGATCGATTGACCGACGCAACTTGCGAAACGGGCGCGGACCACCTCGCCGACAAAGCGCTGCGTCGCCCTTCCGAGGGGGGAATCGTAGAAGCTGCGCAGATCGACGACATCGAGCGTCATGGGGCCTTCCTCGCATACCGGCGCGGCTCGCGGAAAGCCCTTTTCGCGCTATAAGTTGGGTCTGCCTCGCCGGCATGGCGGGGCGTGGTTAAAAAGCAGGCTCCATGGCTCTCGAAATCGAACAATTCCTCTGCCTCAGCGACAATTTGGGCGTGCTGGTGCACGATCCCGCGACCGGCGCCACTGCAGCAATCGATGCCCCGGATGCGGCGCCGATCCTCGCGGCTCTCGAAGCGCGGGACTGGGCGCTCTCCGATATTCTGCTGACCCATCATCACGCCGATCATGTTCAGGGCGTGCCGGCGCTCAAGGCCGCCTTTCCAGACGTGCGGGTCAGCGGCCCGGCGCTCGAGGCCGAAAAGATAGGCACGCTCGACCGGGAATTGTCCGACGGCGACAGTGTGATGATCGGCACCCATGAGGCCAAAATATTGGCCGTGCCGGGCCATACGCTCGGCCACATCGCCTATTGGTTCGCCCAGGACAAGCTCCTGTTCGCTGGCGACACCCTGTTTGCGATGGGCTGCGGGCGTGCCTTCGAGGCCCCGCCTGCGGTGCTCTACCAGTCGCTTTTGAAACTCGCATCGCTGCCGGACGATACGCAGATCTATTGCGGGCATGAATATACGCTCGCCAATGCCCGCTTCGCTCTCAGCGTTGATCCCGAGAACGCCGCCTTGCGCCGCCGCGCTGAGGCCGTCGCGGCGGAACGCGCAGAGGGCCGGCTGACCTTGCCGACCCAGCTCGGGCTCGAACGGGCCACCAATCCGTTCCTGCGCGTCGGCGAGCCCGCCATACAGCAAAGCCTTGGGTTGAAAAATGTTGCGCCCGCCGAAGCCTTCGCGGCGCTGCGGGAAGCCAAAAATCGCGCCTGAAGGGCTCTGTTTCCCCCCAGTCTCTGCGATGGGTTGCACCTCTCGTTAACGCGGCACGAATAAGTTGCTCTCCGCGACTGGCGCTGGCCGCGCGGCAAGGGGAAATTGTCATGGCGGACGGAATTGAGCCGGACACGACGCAGGCGGCGCCGGAAGCGGACCCCCGCACGATCCTGACGCGTATCGGCAAGGCCGTTTACGATTGGGATATCGTCTCGGACAGCCTGGTCTTCGGGCCGAACACTGCGGATATCGTCGAATTTGCCGAATTCGCCAAGGCGCAGACCGGCCAGGCCTATGCCGAATTTCTCTCGCCGGAGAGTGGTGGTTCGCGCTTTGCCGCGATCATCGGCTCGACGGAGCGCGATAGTGGCCGCGGTGTCGCTTTTCATGTCATTTACGGCCTGAAGAGCAAGGCACTCGGCCGGGGCCAGATGCCGACCGTGTGGATCGAAGATGTGGGGCGCTGGTTCGCCGGCGCCGATGGGCGCCCCGCCCATGCGCATGGGCTTGTGCGCGTCATGGCCGATCGTGACGAGATCGAGGGCAAGGCGCTGATGCAATCGCGCTGGGATACCTTGACCGGGGCAGTGAGCCGTGGCCATTTCGTCGTCAGGCTTTCGGAGATTCTGGCGGATCATGGGCAGGAGGGCCGTGTCCGTGCGATTCTGCTGGTCGCGGTCGACGAACTTGCGCGCCTCAACGAGGTCTATGGCTATGATCTCGGGGATGAATTCATCGCCGCGGTGGCGGCGCGGCTACGCCTCAACTTGCGCGGCAGGGAGCTTTTCGCCCGCTATTCCGGCAATATTTTCGCTGTCCTGCTCGAGGCTTGCAATGCCGAGCAGATGAAGATTGCGGCGGGGCGAATCGAGGCGGCGTTCGACTCGGCGCCTGTCGAGACCACCAAAGGCCCGATCAAGGCGGCGATCCGCATTGGCGGGTTGGAGATCGCGCAGGACGAAAGCTCCGGGGCGGCCGTGCTACGCGCCGCCGAGCGGGCGCTGGAAGCGACCCAGGCCGCCACCGATTCGCGGCCTGCACCCGTATTTCGTCTCCCAGAAGCGGCGCCGCGGAGCCTGGGCATGTCGCAACAGATCATCGACGCGCTCAACCAGTCGCGGCTTCTGCTGGCACTCCAGCCGGTTGTCGATGCCAGGACGGGTGGGGTGAGGTTTTACGAGGTTCTGGCGCGGCTCGATAGCGAGGAGGGCACTCTCATTCCGCCGGGGGCAATCATTCCGACGGCGGAAGAAGCTGGCCTCATCCATCTCATCGACCAGCGCATGCTCGATCTCACCTTCGCCGAACTGGAGAGCGTCCCGGCGCTGCGCCTCGCCGTCAATGTCTCAGGCCAAACGCTGCACGGGAAGGATTGGGCGGAACGCCTGCTGGCGCTCAGCGCCCGTCACAAATCGGCGGCGCAACGATTGATCGTCGAAATCACTGAAACCTGTGCGGTGCATGACCTCGATGCAACGCGCAAGATCATCGGCCTGATCAAGGGTTGCGGCGCGCAAGTCGCGATGGATGATTTCGGCTCGGGTCACACCTCGTTCCGTAACTTGCGGCAATTGCCGCTCGACTTCCTGAAGATCGACGGCGCCTTCGTGCAGAATCTGGCGACGTCGGAGGATGACCGCTTTTTCGTCCGCACGCTGATCGATCTCGCCTGCCACCTCAAAATTCCGACTGTCGCGGAATGGGTGGAAGATGCGCAATCGGCCGCGCTGCTGGCCGAATGGGGCATCGATTACCTGCAAGGCTTTTTCCTGGGTGCGCCGCAAGTCGCGCTCCACCCGTTCTCGAAGCTCACCGCAGCGAACTGAACCTTACGCCGCGTCACTCTTTCGGCGTAAGTTTCTCCAGCCGCTGCTGCAACTCATCGAGCTGGCGCTTCATCTCGTCAAGATCGGGCTTGGTGCCACCCTCGGCCGCTGGCTGCTCCGTGCCAGTCAAGGGCTGCTTTGCGCCGCTGAAAGGCGAGAACATCGTCAACGCCTGACTGAAGAGCGCCATGTTCTTGCGGGTCTGCTCTTCGAGCGAACCGAACATCTGGCGCGTCGGTGCGGTCAGCGGTGAGACGCCGAGCGCGTTATCGAATTGCTCGCGGAACTTATGCGGGTCGTTGGTCAGCTTGTCGATCGTGAATTCGAGATAGCTCGGCACCAGCATCTGAATGCTGTCGCCATAGAAGCGGATGAGCTGGCGCAGGAAGGCGACGGGCAGCAGGCTTTGGCCGTTCTTGCCCTCTTGCTCGAAGATGATCTGGGTCAGGACCGACCGGGTGATCTCTTCGCCTGTCTTGGCGTCATAGACCACGAAATCCTCACCCCGCTTGACCATCTCGGCGAGGTCTTCGAGCGTCACATAGGCGCTGGTGCCTGTATTGTAGAGGCGACGATTCGCATATTTCTTGATCGTGGTGGGCTGCTTGTCGTTAGCCATTCGGATAACCACCCCTCAATAAAAAAGATCAACGTCAAACACGTCTGCAACAGCCGCACTCTAAGAAGCATAAGCGTTTTATTGCCTTGCGAAAACGAAATTCTCATTGGCCGAAAGGATGATCGGAGATTTTCTTGACGGCTCCAACCCGGAAATGCAGAGAATGGTTTACACGCGGAGAGCCCGGCGTGTCAGCGAGGGCGGAGCATTGCCCGAGGAGAGTTAGTCATGTCGCGCGAGATCGTCATCGTCGGAGCGGCGCGGACCGCCGTCGGAGCTTTTAACGGCGCTTTTGCAAATATTCCGGCGCACGAGCTTGGCGCGGCCGTGATTACTGCTGCACTGCAGCGTGCCAAGGTTTCACCGGACGAGGTCGATGAAGTGATCCTCGGTCAGGTGCTGTCGGCCGGCGAGGGTCAGAACCCGGCCCGGCAGGCGGCGATAAAGGCTGGCGTGCCGAAGGAGAAGACCGCCTGGGGACTCAATCAGGTGTGCGGCTCGGGCCTGCGTGCGGTTGCGCTCGGATTGCAGCAGATCGCCAACGAGGACGCCAAGATCATTGTCGCCGGCGGCCAAGAGAGCATGTCGCAGTCGCAGCATGTCGCGCATCTGCGCAACGGCACGAAGATGGGCGACGTCAAGTTCATCGACTCGATGATCAAGGACGGGTTGACCGACGTCTTCAATAATTACCACATGGGTATCACCGCGGAAAACGTCGCCGCCAAATGGCAGATCAGCCGCGAGGAGCAGGACAAGTTCGCGCTCGGCTCTCAGAACAAGGCCGAGGCGGCGCAGAAGGCCGGAAAATTCGCCGACGAGATCACGCCCTTCACCGTGTCGACGCGCAAGGGCGATATTGTCGTCGACAGCGACGAATATATCCGCGCCGGAACCACGCTCGAGGGCCTCACGAAATTAAAGCCGGCCTTCCAGAAGGACGGGACGGTGACGGCCGGGAACGCCTCGGGCATCAACGACGGTGCGGCGGCGCTGGTCATCATGACGGCGGACGAGGCGCGTGCGCGCGGCTTGACGCCGCTGGCGCGCATCGCTTCCTGGGCGACAGCCGGGGTCGATCCAGCGCTCATGGGCTCGGGCCCGATTCCCGCCACTCGTAAGGCGCTCGAAAAGGCCGGTTGGAAGGTGAAGGATCTCGATCTCGTCGAGGCCAACGAAGCTTTCGCCGCTCAGGCTCTTGCCGTCAACAAGGACCTCGGCTGGGACCCGGCCATCGTCAACGTCAATGGCGGCGCCATCGCGATCGGTCATCCGATCGGCGCTTCGGGCGCGCGCATTCTCGTGACCCTGCTCCATGAATTGCAGCGGCGCGGTGCCCACAAGGGCCTCGCGACCCTGTGCATCGGCGGCGGCATGGGGATTGCTCTCGCTATTGAGCGCTGAGCGGGCGGGCAATGTTGCTTTCGATCAATGTCACGTGCGGCCTAAGGCAGAATATTCGAGTGTGCGAAAAGCAGCTAAGAAATTCTCACAAAATGGCTTCATAAGAGCGCCCGGCTCAGTGGCGTCGATTAGGGAAGGAAGCACATGGCACGCGTGGCGGTGGTAAGTGGTGGCACGCGCGGAATCGGCGCGGCCATCAGCAAGGCGCTGGCGAAGGCGGGGTATCGCGTCGCCGCCGTTTACGCGGGCAATGACGAGGCGGCCGCCAAATTCAAAAGCGAAACCGGCATCCCCGTCTACAAATGGGATGTGTCGGATTACGAGGCCTGCGCCGCCGGGCTCGCCAAAGTGACCAGCGATCTCGGCCCTGTCGAAATCCTTGTCAACAATGCCGGCATCACCCGCGACACCATGCTTCACAAGATGAAGCCGGAGCAATGGTATGGCGTCATCAACACCAATCTCAATTCGCTCTTCAACATGACCCGGCCGGTGATCGAAGGTATGCGCGAGCGCGGCTTCGGCCGCATCGTCAACATTTCCTCGATCAACGGACAGAAGGGCCAGATGGGACAGTCGAATTACGCGGCCTCAAAGGCGGGCGATATCGGCTTCACCAAATCGCTGGCGCAGGAAAATGCCAAGAAGGGCATCACCGTGAACGTCATCGCGCCAGGCTATATCGCGACGGAAATGGTGAAGGCGGTGCCGAAGGACGTGCTGGAAAAGACGATCCTGCCGCAGATCCCGGTCGGCCGGCTGGGCGAAGTCGAGGAGATCGCGCGCGGCGTGCTCTTCCTCGTCGCGGATGAAGCCGGCTTTATCACCGGCGCGACGCTGACCATCAACGGCGGCCAGATCATGGTCTGACCGCACTTCCCTCTCCCGCAAGCGGGGAGAAGGAATGAAAGCGACGCGGCTTATTCTTCCGCCGTCTTCGGCGTCAGCACCTGACGGCCGCGATACATGCCGCTCTTGAGATCGATGTGATGCGGACGGCGCAACTCGCCAGAGTTCTTGTCCTCGACATAGGTCGGCGCCTTGAGGGCATCCGCCGAGCGGCGGAAGCCGCGCTTCATCGGGGAGGTTTTCCGCTTCGGAACGGCCATTGTCAGCTCCAGAAATAATAAGGCCGGCAAGCTGCCGGCGAATGGGTTGAAGGGCTGATACACACAAACTGGCGTTTTGGCTATCCCCAAAATCGCCGGCGCCTCGCGCGGTCCCCAATCTCTCCATATAATCTAATATATTCATGTAGTTGAGGCAATGTCGTCACCTGACGCAAGCGAGATTGGTCTGGCCAGCCCTGACGCGCGCCTCGACAATGCGGGCATGGATCGCGACATGCCGGTTCGGCTTCAGCACTTTGCGGCGATGCGGATCGGGCAGGACGGCGGCGAGCAGCGCCGCCTGGTGCAGGGCGAGCGCGGCCGCGGGCTCATGAAAATAGAAATTGGCGGCGGCCTCGGCACCGAAGAGGCCGTCGTCGCCCCATTCGGCGATGTTGAGGTAGATTTCCAGGATGCGGCGCTTCGGCCAGACAAAATCGAGAACGAGCGCGAGCGGGATTTCCAGCGCCTTGCGGATGTAGGAGCGCCCGGGCCAGAGAAAGAGGTTCTTGGCGACCTGCATTGTGATCGTCGAGGCGCCGCGGGAAGCTCCGCCGATGCCGTTATCGTCGATGACCTCGCGCATGGCGCCCCAATCGACGCCGTGGTGGTGGCAGAAATGCGCGTCCTCGGAGGTGACGACGGCGGCGCGCAAAGCTTCCGATATGCCGGAAAGCGGCACCCATTTCTGATCAACCTTCTCGTGCAGGAGCATCCGTCCGAGTATCAGGGTCGAGACGGGGTTGACGAACCGATAGGCGATGACGAGGCCGGCAAAGACCAGAAGAAGCAGCAAAATCAGCCGTGCGCCCCAGCGCGCGGCGGCGCCAGCGGCCTGAAAAAGACGGGGATTTCTCGCCATCCGCGAGCCTTGACCGATCTTCCGCAATGGGGCAAGCGGAACGGCGCAATCGGCTCAGAGGCAGGGATAATATGACGGACGCGGTGGCACAGGAATTTCAAACGCGATTGTCTTACGTCGCCGATGCCACCGAGCGGATGCTGGACCAGCTCTTGTCCGAAAGGGCGCTGCCGGGGGAGACTTTCCGGCCCGCGGCCTTTCTCGGCGCCATGCGCTATGCGAGTCTGGGCGGCGGCAAGCGGCTGCGGCCATTCTTGCTGATCGAGACGGCGCGGCTCTTCGGGATCGAGAACGAGGGTGTCCTGCGCGCCGGTGCGGCTCTGGAAATGATCCATTGCTATTCACTGGTGCACGACGATCTGCCGGCGCTCGACAATGACGACCTGCGCCGCGGCCGCCCGACCACCCATAAGGCCTACGATGAGGCGACCGCGATTCTCGTCGGTGACGCTTTGTTGACCTATGCCTTCGACGTCACCGCCGATCCGGCGACGGACGCCGATCCCGCGATCCGCGCCGAACTGGTGCTCGCGCTCGCCCGCGCGGCCGGCATCGGCAACATGGTCGGCGGCCAGGTGATGGACCTTGAAGCCGAGACATCGACCGAGCCGCATTCGGCGGAAGACGTCATTCGGCTGCAATCGATGAAGACAGGCGCTCTGCTGCATTATGCGGTCGAGGCCGGGGCGATCTTCGCGCGCGCCGACGCCAGGGCGAAAGCGGCGCTGTCGCATTATGGCAAGGCGCTTGGCGCCGCGTTTCAGGTCGCTGACGATATTCTCGATGTCGAAGCCGACGAAGAAGCGCTCGGCAAGCGCGCTGGCAAGGACGCCGGCCGCAACAAGGCGACGCTTGTCGCCGCGCTCGGCCTCAAGGCTGCCCGCAAGCGCCGCGACGCGCTGGCGCAAGAGGCCATCGCGGCGCTTAGTTCTTTCCCGGATGAGAAAGCCGCGATCCTGAAGGAGGCGGCGCGTTTTGCCGTCGCGCGGAAGAATTGACGGACGCACCCACTCCCCCGGACGCACCAGCCCGCCGCCGCCGCATCGCGTTGCCGGTTCGGATCGTGCGGGCGCGGCCGCGCCTGTTCATCTGCCTTGCGCTCGGGATCTTGGCCGGGTTGCTGCTGCCGAATGACTGGCGCGCCATCACCCGCGCTCTGATCAGCTGGAATTTTGCGATATTCCTCTATTTCATCGCCGTCGCGGCGATGGTGATCTCGGCCGATCAAAGCTCAATGGCGCGCCGCGCGGCGGAGCAGGACGACGGCCGCTTCACCATATTGGTTTTCACTGTCGTCGCCGCCGCCGCCGCCTTCGGCGCCATCTTCTACCAATTGCTGCTGGTGAAGGACGTGCATGGGCTGCAGCGCGCGTTTCACCTCGTACTCGCCGCTGCGACCGTGACCAGCGCCTGGGCCTTCATCCATGTGATGTTCGCGCTGCATTACGCCAGCGAATGCTTTTCCGAGCGTGAATTGAAAAGCTCGCCGGCAGCCAAGTCACATAGCGGACTGCGTTTTCCGGGGGACGAGACGCCGGACTATTTCGATTTTTTCTATTTTTCCTTCGTGATCGGCGTCGCCTGCGCGACCGCCGACGTCAACATCACATCGCGGACGATCAGACGCACAGCGACGCTCCACTGCATCCTGGCCTTCTTCTTCAACAGCGCGGTTCTGGCGCTGACCGTCAATATTGCGGCGGGGCTCGTGGGCTAGGCGATCGGCCTAGCGCGGCGGGTAGGGATGGCCGAAGGGGAAGCCGGAATCATCGTCATCCTCATCGCTATCGCCAGCCGGGCCATAATAGCCGGCGAAGAAGGGCGTGCCGACGCCGTCGACCGGATTATAGACGCCGTAGGAATAGGCGTTGTTCGGCGCCTCCATCTCCCAACCATAGGTGCGCACAGCCTGGTCACGCGCTGCGGCGATGACCGGCGGCACGGCCCACGGCGGCGATGCGTTGCGCATGTGATAGTGCCAGGCGCCGACGCGATATTGATAGGGCAGGGGATAGAAGCCGAGGCCGCCGTGCGGGTCGCCGACAAGCTCCTGATAATGTCCATATTTGGAATAGACCTTGCCGGGCTCCATGACCCCGACCGACATGCCGCCGACATTGCGATGATGGCTATAATGCTGGCTGACGTGCTGGCTGTGATGGTGGTGCCGGGTTGCCGTCTGGGCATCCGCAGGGCCGAAGGCCAGCGTCACGACGCCAGCGAAAATGAAAGAAACCAGGCCCTTGCGCATCGGCGGAACTCCATGCGGTCAATTCAGGCCGCTTCTGGCGGTAATCTCTCCGCCGGCTCTTAATATAGTCTTCCGTCCCGCCCCTGCCGCCCATGCGCCAGATCAAAAGCGCGCCAGAACAGCGTGATCTGGGCAAAACTGCGCAAATCTTTTTGATCGCATTTTAGGGAACGCAGCGGCGACTCACTCCGCCGCGTCTTTGGCGCCGCCGAAGCGGCGCTCGATATAATCCTGCACCATGACTTTGAATTCGGCGGCGATACCTTCGCCGCGCAGGGTCACGACCTTCTTGCCGTCGACGAAGACGGGAGCGGCCGGCGTCTCGCCGGTGCCGGGCAGCGAAATGCCGATGTCGGCATGTTTGGATTCGCCCGGCCCGTTGACGATGCAGCCCATCACCGCGACGTTGAGCGTCTCGACGCCGGGATAGCGGGTCTTCCAGTTGGGCATTTCCTCGCGGATATAGGTCTGAATGTCGCGCGCGAGCTCCTGGAACACGGTCGAGGTCGTGCGACCACAGCCGGGGCAGGCGGCGACGAGCGGGACGAAGGTGCGAAAACCCATCGTCTGCAGAATTTCCTGCCCGACCTTGACTTCAATCGTGCGATCGCCGCCGGGCTCGGGCGTCAGCGAGATGCGGATCGTATCGCCAATGCCCTGCTGCAGCAGCACGCCGAGCGCGGCGGACGAGGCGACGATGCCCTTCGAGCCCATGCCGGCCTCGGTGAGGCCGAGGTGGATCGCATAATCGCTGCGTTGCGCGACCATCTGATAGACCGTGATCAGATCCTGGACGTTGGAGACCTTCGCCGAGAGGATGATGCGGTCGCGGCCGAGGCCGATTTCTTCCGCCCGCGCGGCGGAGAGCAGGGCGGATTGCACCATCGCCTCGCGCGTCACGGCGCCGGCGTCGAGCGGCCGGGGCGAGTTGGCGTTCTCATCCATCAGCCGAGTCAGCAGCTCCTGATCGAGCGAGCCCCAATTGGCGCCGATCCGCACCGCCTTGCCGTTCTCGATGGCGCATTCGACCATCGAGGCGAACTGGGTGTCGCGCTTGTCCTTGAAGCCGACATTGCCGGGATTGATGCGATATTTCGCGAGCGCCTCGGCGCAGGCGGGATGATCGGCCAGCAGCTTGTGGCCGATATAATGAAAGTCGCCGATGAGCGGCACGTCGACGCCCATCCGATCGAGCTTCTCACGGATATGCGGCACCGCCGCCGCTGCTTCGTCGCGATCGACGGTGATGCGCACGAGCTCCGAACCGGCACGGGCCAGGTCGGCGACCTGCTTCACCGTCCCGGCGATATCGGCGGTGTCGGTGTTGGTCATCGACTGGACGATGATCGGGCCACCGCCGCCAACGATGATCGCGCCCTTGCCCGAGCCGACCCTGACGCCCACCGAATGGCGGCGCGGCGCCGGGCCGCTGGCGAGGACGGTGGAGGGATCGATCGCGGTCAATGTCTCGGACATGAAAACCTTCTTTGCTTGCTGCCGGCGCGATTATCTACCCAGCGCCTTAACGTGACCCCCTCGTGACGGCAGATCACGGGAGTGGTGCTTAAAATTGCCGCAGCCGTCAAGCGGCGACCGGAGCATTTTCCCGATGCTCGCGATCACCCAACGGCCGCCTTCTGCGCCCCGCAGGAGCGACAAAGTCCAGTTATTTCCAATACTTGACTGTGAGGCGCAAAGCCCGACTCGGCCCCGAGCAGGGCGATTTCACGATGCAGCGCCCTGGACGTGGCCTCGGTCACCGTGCCGCAGGCTTCGCAGATGAGGAAAACCACCGGCTCCTCATGCTTATGGCCGTGGGCGCAGGCGAGAAAGGCGTTGCGCGAGGCGAGCCTGTGGACGAGGCCGTTCTCGAGCAGAAAATCGAGCGCCCGGTAGATGGAGACCGGAGCCGGATGCTTGCCGGTCGCCACAGCGATCTTCTCGATCATGTCGTAAGCCCCGAGCGGGCGGCCTTCCTCGGCCAGGATTTCCAGCACCCGGCGCCGCGCCGGCGTGAGCTTTGCCCCTTCGCGGCGGCAAAGATCCTCGGCATTGGCCATAGTGCTGCGGAAGGCGGCGATGGCCTGGGATTTTTTCTGCCGCGGCTGCGGCACGCGCTGTGCAGTCATTTTTCCATTATATCCGCCTGCGATCACAAAGGCGACAGTCGTCACCTTTCAGCCAGCTTCGGGCTGGCCTAATGTGTTGGCTGAGACAAGGCGCCGATCGCGCCCGACCTCATGGGAGTTATGTATGACGCTCAAGACACGCAATGCCATCGTGACCGGCTCGACCAGCGGCATCGGCCTCGCCATCGCGCGGGCTTTTGCCGAACAAGGCGCCAATGTCACCATCAACGGCTTCGGTGACGCCGACGCAATCGAGACCGAGCGCAGCAAGATCGAGAAGGATTTCGGCGTCAAAAGCGTCTACTCCCCCGCCGACCTGACCAAGCCGGACGAGATTCGCGCCCTCGTGAACGAAGCCGAGACGGCATTCGGCAGTGTCGACATTCTCGTCAACAACGCCGGTATCCAGCATGTCGATCCGATCGAGAAATTTCCGCCGGAACTCTGGGACAAGATCATCGCGCTCAATCTCTCCGCCGCTTTCCACGCGATCGCCGCGGTCATCCCGGGCATGAAGGCGCGCAAATGGGGGCGCATCATTTCCACTGCCTCGGCGCATTCCAAGGTCGCCTCGCCGTTCAAGTCGGCCTATGTCTCGGCCAAGCACGGCATCGACGGACTCACCAAGACCGCGGCGCTGGAACTCGCCACCTTCGGCGTCACCGTCAATTGCATCTCGCCCGGCTATGTCTGGACGCCGCTCGTCGAAAGGCAGATCCCCGATACGATGAAGGCGCGCAACCTGACGCGCGAGCAGGTGATCCACGATGTGCTGCTCGCGGCGCAGCCGACGAAGGAATTCGTCACCGTCGATCAGGTGGCGGCGCTCGCCGTCTTTCTCTGCACGGATGCGGCAAGCCAGATCACCGGCGCCAATCTCTCGATCGACGGCGGCTGGACCGCCGAATAACTGGGAGAGCCGCCGCGCATGACGAATCTCAAGAGAGTCAATCTCGCGCTGCAGGGCGGCGGCTCGCACGGCGCCTTCACCTGGGGCGTCCTCGATTATCTGCTCGAGGACGGCCGGCTTGACATCGCGGCGGTCAGCGGCACCAGCGCGGGGGCGATGAATGCCGTCGTCCTCGCTCAGGGCTGGATGGAAAACGGCCGCGATGGCGCGCGCGAGGCTCTCCAGCGCTTCTGGCGCGCGATCTCGACGGAAAATGCGCTATCGCCCGCGCAAGCCAAATTCTTCGATCTGTTTTTTGGGCCGAAGACGCTGAGCGGTCAGTTCTCGTCGCTCTGGGGCGATTTCTTCACCCATTTCGCCAGCCCTTATCAGTTCAACCCGTTCGATGTGAACCCGTTGCGCGACTATCTCCTCGACGCCATCGATTTCGAGAAAGTGCGCGCCTTCGACGGCTTCAAGATTTTCATTGCCGCGACAAATGTTCATACTGGCAAGATCAAAGTGTTCAAAGGGGCGGAATTGACGGCCGATCACGTCATGGCCTCGGCGACCCTGCCGACGCTTTTTCAGGCGACCGTGATCGACGGCGAGCCTTATTGGGATGGCGGCTACATGGGCAACCCGGCGCTGTTCCCCTTCTTCTATGGGTCGAATACACCCGACATTGTCATCATCCAGATCAATCCGCTCGAGCGGCATTCGATTCCGCGCAGCCCGCGCGAGATTCAAAACCGGCTCGACGAGATCACTTTCAACGGCGCGCTGATGGGCGAATTGCGCGCCATCGACTTCGTCGTGCGGTTGATCGATGCCGGCAAGCTTTCAGTGGACGACTACGTCCGGCCGCTCGTCCATCGCATCGACGGCTGTGGTCTCTTAGGTCCCTATGACGCCGCGACGAAACTCGATGCGAACTGGCAGCTCATCAGCAGCTTCTTCGAGTACGGCCGTAAGGCGGCCAAGCACTGGCTCGACGAAACTCACGATCACATCGGCAAGCAGAGCACTCTCAACCTGCGCATGGCCTATTCGTGAACGCGGTAAAGGCGGTTGATTATGCCGTCGTCCTGACGGCGTGCGGCGCCGCGACCGCAGGCAGGATTGCCGAGACGCTGGTCAGCGAGCGGCTTGCAGCCTGTGTGCAGAAGCTGCCTATCGAGAGCACCTATCGCTGGAAAGGCGAGATCGAGACGGCGCAGGAAGTGCTTCTGCTCATCAAGATCAGGAACGCGGATTACGCAACGGTAGAAGAGCGAATTCTCACGCTGCACGACTATGAGACGCCGGAAATCGTCGCGCTGCCCGTCGCAGCGGGGTTCGCCGGCTATCTTTCCTGGATCGACGAGGCCGTGCGGCGCTGAGCGTTTCAAGCGGCGGCAACGCGGCCGCCGGGGCGATTTCGCGTCTTGTTTCCCATCGCGATGCGTGTCATCCGATAATCCGCCGGGATCACAAGAATCTTGACGCCAAATGGACTCTGGAGCGATCGGCAGCCGGCCGTTTGCCGCCGTCGAAGTCTTTCGCGACGTGGCAGCGGTGCACGACATCTGGGAGGAACTCGAAACCGCGGCGCCGGTCTCGATCTATCAGACGCGCGCCTTTCTCATCCCCTGGATTGAAACCCTGGGCACGGCGCAGAAGATCGCGCCGCTGTTCATTGCGGCGAAGGATCGCGACGGCCGTCCGGTCCTGCTGCTGTGTCTCGGCATCAAGACGGCCGGGCCTCTGCGGATCGGACGCTTTCTTGGCGAGAAGGCCACCAATTTCGACATGCCGCTCTGCCGGCCGGGCGTCGTCTGGACGCGCGCGGATATCGAAGAGCTGCTGCGCGCCGCGGCCGCCAAGCTTGGCGGCGCCGCGCCGGACGTTTTCGCTCTGCGCGATCAGCCTTTCGAATGGTCGGGATTTTGCAATCCGCTCGCGCTTCTGCCGCATCAGCCGAGCCCGCACGTCGTCCTGTCAACGCGGCTGGAGTCGGACAGCGGAAAGTTTCTCGCATCGAAATTGTCCGGCAACGCGCGCCGGCAATTGCGCGTGAAGGAAGCGCGGCTCGCCGAATTGCTCGGTCCGGTCGAATTGATCGCCAATGACACGCCGGCGCGCGCCGACGCCATCCTCACCGCATTTTTCGCGCAAAGAATCGTCCGCTTTCACGACCACGACATTGACGCGGATTTTTCCGATCCGGCGATGCAGACCTTCTGGACGCGGCTCGGGCGTCCCGCCGCGACGGCCGCCGCGGTCGAATTCTATGCGCTGACGGCGGGTGGTCGCATCGTCGCCACCATCGCCGGGGCAACGCACGCCGGTTGTTTCAGTTTCGCGGTCAATTCCATCGACACCGATCCTGAGATCGCGCGCACAAGCCCGGGCGTTCTGCTCATCAACAAGCTGATCGCGTCGCAATGCCAGAAAGGCGTCGCACAGTTCGACTGCGGGCCGGGCGAGGAGCGCTACAAGCTGCAATATTGCGATCGGAGAATTGAGCTTTTCGACGTTTTCCTGCCGGTGCGCTTGCGCGGACACCTATTCGCCGCGCTCCGCACGGAGGGGTCAAGACTCAAGCGGGCGCTCAAGCGAAATCCCCGCCTTTTCGAAACGATGCGGCGGCTGAAGCGGAAATTTTGGGCCAGTGTCGGTGGCGGCCAGAATGCCGAGGTCCTAAAGCACCGAACGCGCGATCAGCCGTTCAGCGTCGTCGATCGCCGCGGGCGTGCCGACATGCAGCCAGATGCCGTCGAGCCGCAGGCCGTGCAGGCGTCCGGTCTCGGCGGCCTTGAGGAAATAAGGCAATAGGCGGAACGGTCCCTCCGGCGCGCGCGCGAACAGCTCCGGCTTGATGATGCCGATGCCGGTATAGACGAAGGGGGCCACGCGTCTTTCCTCGCGCTTGGTCAGGCGGCCGAACCCGTCCATCGTGAAGTCGCCGGGCCAGTCGACGCCGGAGCTTGTCGGCGTCGCGGCGACGAGCAGAAGCACGTCCATCTTGTCCGGGTTCCATGCCGCGGCAAGGCGGTCGAGATTGGGCTTGGCGCCTTCGACCCAGAAGGCGTCGGTATTGCAGAGAAAGAATGGCGCATCGCCGAAGATGGGCAGCGCCTTTTTGATCGCGCCGCCCTGATCGAGCAGCAGATCGCGCTCGTCGGAGATGACGATCTTCGGAGCGCTGTGAGCGGCGAGATGGGCTTCGATCTGATCGGCCAGGTGATGCACGTTCACGACTGCCGTGCCGACTCCGGCAAGCGCAAACCGATCGAGAAGATGGTCGATCATCGGCTTGCCACCGACCTTGATGAGCGGCTTCGGGATCGTCTCCGTCAGCGGCCGCATCCGGATGCCGCGACCCGCCGCAAAAACCATCGCCTTATCCGGCATTGAAGACTTCGTGGGCAAGGCGACGACCTGCACAAATCTGACATACGCCCGGCCGGGCGATCGGAAAGCGCGCTACGCGCTCCGATTGAAGAGGCGCGGCAGGTGCGTTTCATACCAGCCCTTGAGACCGGACAACAAGGGATGCGCGAGATCCTTGGCTAAATTTTCCTCTACACGTGGCAGATGTGCCAGATATTGCGGCTTGTGGTCGCGCTTATCGAGGCGCGCGAAAATACCGAGGATTTTTGTCGCCCGCTGGGCCCCCAGAACCGCATAGGCGCGGGCAAACCCGGCCATGTCGAAACCGGCGTCCGCGATGCGGCGCAATTGGGCATAATGGCCGAGGAGCTTGAGTTCGACCTCCGGCGGCACGCTGACCCGCGCATCCTGAAGCAGCGAAACGACGTCATAGGCGGGATGGCCCAGCACGCAATCCTGAAAATCGATCAGGCCGACCCTCGCGCTGCCCTGCCGCTCGCCGAGCCAGAGGATATTGGGCGAATGAAAGTCGCGCAGCGTCCAGGTCCGTGGCCCGGCGACGATATCGCGCAGCGTATGCCGCCAGAGATTGACGAAGCTCGCCTTGGCGCCGGAGGTCAGCGAGGCTTTGGCGATATGCGGCGCATACCAATCGAGGAGCAACTCGATTTCGACCGATAGCGCGTCAAGATCATAAGGCGGAATATTGTATTCTTTCGATCCGTCGACGGGCAGGCTCTCCGGCAGACTCATCTGATGCAGCCGCGCCAGAAGCGCGACGGATTCGGCGTAGCGCTCGGTGACGATCCCGCCGTCGCCGACGACGCTCTCGCCGCCGAAATCTTCGAGGGCGGCGACGCCGACATCGAGATCGACGGCATAAATCTCCGGCGCCGAGAAGCCTTCGGCGCGCAGGCCCTTGTCGATCGCGACGAAGGGACGGATGTTCTCGGCGAGATGCGCCAGCGTGCCGTAGGATTTGCCGAAGCGGATCGGCGGCCCGTCCGCGCGCGGCGGCGAAATCATCAGCACGGCGGTGGCGCCGTCGGCCCCGACGAGCCGTTCGTAAGTGCGGGTCGAGGCATCGCCTTGCATGAACTGCCGCTCGGCATCGGCGAAGCCGGATTCGGCGAGCACGTTGTGGACGGCGCGGGCAATGTCGAGCCGCCCCGCGAATGTGCCATAGCCGGTCAGCGTCGCGCTACGGAAACCGGCGTCCTGCGCCGGATCCAGAGCCAGGGCAATATCCAGCCGGTCCGGGGGCAGGCGCTCGCCGGCGCGATCCGGCCATTCAACAAGAACGAGTGCGCCCTCCGCCGCCTCGTCCCAACCAAGCTCTTCCAATTCATCGGGGTGGCGAATGCGATAAAGGTCGGCATGGACGATGGGGAAATCGAGCCCGTCGTAAATCTGCATCAAGGTGAAGGTCGGGCTTGGCACTTCGATATCGGCGTCGCCCGTCAGGCTGCGGATCAGCGCGCGGGCGAAGGCCGTCTTGCCGGCTCCGAGTTCGCCGCTGAGGGTCACCATATCCCCCGGCTTCAGCCAGTGGGCGATCTGGACGGCGAGCGTCGCGGTCTGCGCCTCGTCGGGAAGCGCGATCCGCCATGTCGCATGAGACTTTTGCCGCGACAGGCTCGACGCCATCTGTACGATACTCCTCAGGTCAATTGCTGCATCAACGCGAAACTTAATCGCAAATGCAACCCTGGCCGCCCGCGGCAGGTGCGATACCCCCCGCTTTGTCTCGCACGCCTTTGGCTAACGTGTGGCCTGGCCGGGAAATATGCAGATTACGGTGGTGCCCCGATTGGGCGCGGAATCGATCTCGACGCGGCCGCCGTGCAATTCGACCAGCGAGCGCACGATCGAGAGGCCGAGGCCGACGCCGCGATGGTTCGAGCCGAGGCTATCCGTCTTGAAGCGTTTGAACACGTCGTCGATCACCTCGGGCGGAATACCGCGGCCCTGATCGCTGACCTTGAGGATGATCTCGTCGCCCCGCCGCAAGGCCGACAGCACGACCGTCTGGCCTGGCTGCGAGAAGCCGATGGCGTTGGAAAGCAGGTTGAACAGAATTTGCCGGATACGCTGGCCGTCGGCAACGAACGTGCCGACATCATCTGAGGCTTCGACCTTGAGATGGATCGAGGATTCGGCGAGCCGATCCTGCACACCTTTGGCCGCGAGATCGATGGTTTCGCGAATGTCGACCTTCTCAGGCTTCAGCTCAAGCGCGTCGGCGTCGATCGAGGCGAGGTCGAGAATATTGTCGATGATCGCCAGCAATGCCAAGGACGAACTCGTAACATAGCCGGCATATTGCCTCTGCTTTGCGTTGAGCGGGCCGGTGGCGGGATCACCCAGCAATTCGATGAAGCCGGTGATATTGGTCAGCGGCGAGCGCAACTCATATGAAACATGATGGACGAAATCGTTGCGCAATCTTTCGGCATCGATCAACGCCTTGTTGCGTTCGGTCAGCGCCCGCTCGACGTTGACGCTCGCCGTTACGTCGATGAAGGTGAGCAGCGCCGCCCCGTCGGGCAGCGGCTGCGCCGTGCTGTCGAGCACGGTGCCGTCCTGGCACGCGATCCGCCCCTGATAGCCCGTGCGCTGATCGTCGAGCCCGGTGACGACGCTGCGGATCGCGGCGAAGACGGGATCATCCTTGGCGAAGATCGTGCAGGATGCGGCGATCCGGTCGATATGCGGTTTGTCGCCGAGCTGCGCCGGATCGAGCTTGAGCAACTGGGCGAAGGCCGGGTTGAAGAAATTAAGCCGCCCGTCGGTGCCGAAAACGGCGACGCCTTCCTTCAGCGTATCGAGCGTCTCGCTTTGCACACGGGTCAGCGCGTTGAAGCGGGATTCGAGATGGAAGCGTTCGGTGACGTCGTCGAAGAGATAGGTGACGCCGCCCTGCGGATTGGGATTGATGACGACGCGCAGCGTCCGCCCGTCGGGCAGATACCAGACCTGCCCGGTCGTCTCCATCGCCTGATAGGCGGAGAGAACGCTGTCTTTCCAGGCGCGGAAGTCGGCTTGCTCGGGCAAAAGCCGGGCGGCGCGCAACCGATCGAGGATTTCGGAATCCGAGGGAAGTTCGTCGAGATAGGCCGGCGGAAGCGACCAGAGCTGACGATAGGCGGAATTGTGGAAGACGAGCCGCTTGCGGCGGTCGAATATGGCAACGGCGGTCGAAAGCTGGTCGAGCGTCGCGGCATGGGCTTTCGTCTGTCGCTCCATATCACCGCGCAGCGCTTCGATCTGCGAGATATCGGTGGCGATGCCGGCCGCACCCAGCGCCACCGGAACTTCAATGATATCGAGGAGGCGGCGCTGCCCGGCTGCGACAGCGGCGGCGCGGCCGCGCCAGATGGTGCCGCCCTTGCGCGCCTCGATCGCGGCATCGCGCGTCGTGCGTTCGAGCAATTCCGTTCCGCGCAAAAGCGCGTCGGCGGCGTCCTTGGCCTCGACGGCGCGAACATAGGCGGCGCTGACCCAGGCGAGTTTTTCGTCGCGATCGCGCAGCCAGACCGGGTAGCTCGTCGAATCGAGCAGCGCGCGAAGCGCGTCAAGCTCGCTGTAGGAGCGCAGCAGCCGTTCGCGCAGACGCGCGGCTTCGAGGCGGTCGCCGGAAACATCGCGGATGCGCATGACGGCGCGCCCGCTCACCGCGCGACCGTCGAGTTCGAGCGTCCGGCCGGCGAGGCTTTCGACGTTGAAGTGAAAAGCCTCGCCGCGCGCCCGCAATTTTTCCACTGCGGTTTCCAGGTGCTGGGCTGAATCCGGCGGCAGCCAGGAACCGAAGCCGAGAATGCGCCGCGCAATCGGCTGGTCGGTGACGAGGCTCAGATCGCCCTCGATTTCAGCTTCATTGTCCGGGCCGTCCCAGGCGATGATGATCTGCGGCTCGGCGGCAAGAAAGACCTGCGCGCGATCGAATTTGGCGCGCATATTGTTGAGTTCAAGCGAATAGGCCACGTCCTGCTTCGTCCATTTGCGCGATTCGCGCAGATGCAAGAGCGCGGTGACCGCGGAGAACATGACGAGGCCGACAAGCAGCGAGAGGCCGAGAATGTCCTGATTGGCCTGGATATGCTCGAACACGAGCGCGGGATAGCCGGGCTCGGCGAGCGCCGGCGTGGCGGCGCAGGCCAGGGCACACGCCATCGCAAGCTTGAGTGACGCCAAAAGAGGCAAGCGTCCGCCGACGTCGCTATGTTGCGTGTTTGAGCCGCCCTTCTGCCGTGCTCGTCCGCCCATTGCACCCTCATCGTGACGCCGGGCGCAGCATCCGAATCGCTCACGCCCCCGCTCGAATCACCTATTTACAACATGTCGCCGCCATCCGCGGCGGACGAAATACTTTGTCCGTTTGGTACACAGTTGAGTGATTTGACGCAGATGTGAATCCCACCTCGATTTGGCCCGGGCTAACCCACGAGCTTCCGTAAGGGAAGCCGGGAGGCAAGGTTGAAGGGTATAATCGACGTTGCGACTTGCTTCGACGCAAAAGCCCTTTATGGCGCCGCGGCTCTGATCGCCTCGCTGCGGCAGCATGCCCACGCGGCGCGTCCGGTCAGACTGTTCGCGGTAACGCCTTACGATTCCGAGGAATTGCACTGCGTTGCGAGGGCGTCCAAAACGGCATCGTTCGAGGTCGTCGTCCTGCCCGTCGCCAACCCCTATGCGGACTTTCCGATCCGCGAGAACATCACCGCAACGGCCTATTTGCGCTATCGGCTGCCGGAGATTCTGCCTGATCTCACGAAGGTCGTCTATCTGGACTCCGATACGGTCATCAACGCGGATTTGTCGCCGCTGTTTGATACCGACGTGAGTGGCGTGCCGCTCGCCGCAGTTCCGGATTTTGCGCATCTCCTGGGAAGCCGGGAATGGGACCGTTACCGTGCGGTTTATGAGGGCAAAGCCTATATTTTCCGCGACTATATCCAAGAGGTTCTCGGGATCGGAAATCTCGACTCATTTCCCTACATGAATTCGGGGGTTCTTCTCATCAATCTCGATGAATGGCGCGAACGCGGACTCGGCAGGCAAGTGGTCAGTTTCCTTGCAGAGCATAGGCTCAAATACCCGGACCAGGATTCTTTGAATCGCTATGTGAGCGGCAATTTCGTCCGGCTGGACGCGCGCTGGAACGCGCAGGCGCCTTGCGCCAAGCGGCGCGCCCGCTTCTTGCCGAAGAAACTACTAGGGGAAAAGCAGGTCGATGATTGGGCCGCGATCCGCGATCTCTGGTTTTGCGACCCCTGGATCATTCATTACGCCGGCGCCAATAAGCCTTGGATCGCAAGGGATCCGGCAACGCCGCTTGATGCCATCTGGTGGGAGTTTGCTGCAAAGTCGCCGCTGGCGGGAAAAATCGAGAGCGATTATCTCGCCGAACGGCGCGCAGCCAATATCCCTCGCAGCAAGGTCCAGCGCCGCTAGCGCGGCCCGACCCTAATAACGATACTGGTCGGGCTTGAAGGGGCCGGATTGCGGCACGCCGATATAATTGGCCTGTTCCGGCGTCAATTTCGTCAGATTGGCGCCGACCTTGGCGAGGTGCAAGGCGGCAACTTTCTCGTCGAGATGTTTGGGCAGGGTGTAGACTCCCTGCTGGTATTCGCCTTGCTTGGTCCACAGCTCGATCTGCGCCAAAGTCTGGTTGGTGAACGAGGCGGACATCACGAACGAAGGATGGCCCATCGCGTTGCCGAGGTTGACGAGGCGGCCTTCCGACAGAAGGATGATCCGTTTACCGTCCGAGAACTCGATTTCATCCACCTGCGGCTTCACATTGTTCCAGCGGAAATTGCGCAAGGCTGAGACCTGGATCTCCGAGTCGAAATGGCCGATGTTGCAGACGATGGCGCGGTCCTTCATCGCCCGCATATGCTCGAGCCGGATAACATCGATGTTGCCGGTGCAGGTGACGAAAATGTCGGCGCGCGGCGCCGCATCTTCCATGGTCGTGACTTCGTAGCCTTCCATCGCCGCCTGAAGCGCGCAAATCGGATCGACCTCGGAGACGATGACACGGCAGCCGGCGTTGCGCAGCGAGGCAGCGGAGCCCTTGCCGACATCGCCGAAGCCCGCCACCATCGCGATCTTGCCGGCCATCATCACATCGGTGCCGCGGCGGATGCCATCGACAAGCGATTCGCGGCAGCCGTAAAGATTGTCGAATTTCGATTTCGTCACCGAATCGTTGACGTTGATCGCCGGCCAGAGGAGCTTGCCCTCCTTGTGCATGATGTAGAGCCGGTGCACGCCGGTCGTCGTCTCCTCGCTGACGCCCTTGATGCCGGCCGCGATGCGGCCGTACCAGCCGGGATTTTCCTTGAGCCGGCGCTTGATGGCGGCGAAGAGCACTTCCTCTTCCTCGTTGGTGGCCTTGTCGAGGAAGTCGACGTCGCCGGCCTCGGCCCGCACGCCGAAATGGATGAGCAGGGTCGCGTCACCGCCGTCGTCGAGGATGAGGTTCGGACCGCCGCCGTCGCTCCATTCGAAGATTTGGTGGGTGTAATCCCAGTAATCGACGAGGCTCTCGCCCTTGCGCGCGAACACCGGAATGCCGGCGGCGGCGATCGCCGCGGCGGCATGGTCCTGCGTCGAATAGATATTGCAGGAGGCCCAGCGCAGGTCAGCGCCCAGCGCCCGCAGAGTCTCGATCAGCACGGCGGTCTGCACCGTCATGTGCAGCGAACCGGCGATCCGCGCCCCGGCGAGCGGCTGCGAGGGACCATATTCGGCTCGCGTCGCCATCAGCCCCGGCATTTCCGTTTCGGCGATGTCGATCTCCTTGCGCCCCCAGGCGGCAAGCCCCAGATCAGTAATGGCGGAATGGGCGATCGAATGGGTCATGGATACTCCTTGAATTCCGGGTCGGTCTAACCGATCATCGCGGCCAAGGCAATAAGGATATAAGCAAGTCTTTATGTGATTTTGTGATCGTGCGGTGCGGAATCGCCGCTTGCGTGGTTGGCGCGATTTTTGTTACAGTTGAAATCTTAAGGAGATCGGGACCTGCGATGGCATTTCAATTACGCGAACAGATGGCGCCACCCGGCAACGGCCAGATCCGCCCGTTGCTGGAGAAATACGGGCTGCGCGCCACGCGCCAGCGCCTAGGTCTGGCCAAGCTCCTGTTCGGCAAGGGAAATCGCCATATCACCGCCGACGTTCTGGCGGCCGAGGCGCAGGAAGCGCGCATGTTCGCCTCGCTGGCGACGGTCTATAATGTGCTCAATCTTTTCGCCGAGGTGGGTCTGGTCCGCAGCTTCACCGTAGAGGGCGGCAAGACGATTTTCGATACGAACACGACCGATCATTGCCATTATTACTATGAAGACACCGGCCGCGTGACGGATATAGCGGCAAAGAACCTCAACTTCGCTGGCCAGTTCGAGGCGCCGGAAGGTTACGAGGTCATCAAGGTGGATGTCGTCGTGCGTTTGCGGCCGAAGCGGGATGGCCAGGCGCCGGTTGAGGCGGCCGTTGCCGACGAAGATTCAACACACTGATATTCGGTTCGCGGCGCTGGCGCGCCGCAGCGTGCGGCCGAGCAGCAGAGCTGCCTTCGCGTTCAGCGCGCAGACTTCGCCACCAAAACCGAACCAGCGGCGCGGATTTTTTCGCTCGCGCCGCAGCAGATGTTCGGCGACGGCGATGAGAACCGCCGGATCGGCGGCGCCAAGCCCGGGATACAGAATTTCCATCAGCATCGGCCGCCGCGCGTAATCGCGGGCGCGGGCTTTCACCAGAAAAGCGGCGGTGCGCCGGGCTTGCAGGCGCAGGGCTTCGACGGGGTCGTGTGGAATGAGCATGGCGTCCTCCGGTAAGAAGACGCATTGTAATGGGTAATTATACCTTATAAAGGTAATATTACCTTACATGCCGGAGCGGGCACTTGATGCGATCCGCTGCCATTGGCCAGCCCGGACCACGGCCTGAATGGCCGCCGCCCAGACGATTTCGACGCCGCGAATCGGCGCCGCATTGTGGCTTTCGAGGTCGTAGGTGCCGGCGACAGCGCCGCGCCGCACCCGTTTGAGATAGCGCCGGCCGTCGCGCGTGCGCACCGCCGCCTCGCGGCCGACGACATTCTCCGCATCTTCGCTCTGCCGCCAGCAGATGACGACATCACCGGAATCATAGCGGGGCCACATACTGTCGCCTTCAACCTCGAAGGCGATCGTATCCGCCGGCGTGGCGAAGGGCACGCTGATCTCGAAAAGCCCATCCTCCGGAATTTGCTCGTATTCCGGCAGGATCTCGGCGCCGGCGCCGATCCGCCCGGCGACTTTCACCTCAGTTCCGGCATTGGGATCGCCGACGCCTTCGAGGAGCCAGGAGGCGCTCGCGCCTTCGAGGAGCCAGGAGGCGCTCGTCTTCAGCACCGGCGCGAGGGCAGCCAGCGTCTCGGTCGTGATGCCGCGGCGATCGCCGTTCTTCACCGCCCGCTTCAGATTGCGGATCGCATCCGGCTTCCTGGCCGCGAGCGAGGCGGCGTGGGCGGAGAGCCCCAGAGCCTGCAGGCGCGTCTCGACGCGGCCCAGAATGTCTTCGAGTTCCATAACGGTAGATTGACCGATTTTCTGCGATCTGCATTATGTAATTTTACCGTTGACATGAAGGTATAATTACCTAATAGTTGCCTCAGCAAAGAGGAAGACCGTCATGCAATCTGAGAAAATATCTCAGTCTGAAAAAACCTCCTGGACGAGCGCGCGCGTCGCGCGGCTTGGCTTTCTCGTAGGGCAGGGATTCGGCGCCAAGCGCATCGCCGACGATCCGCTGATCGCTTCGACGCCGAACAATGTGCATCGCCAGGCGCAGCGCTTCGGACTTGCCTTCCGCGACGCGACGGCGACCAGCCTGCGCCTGACGCCGGAGGCCGCGGCGCGCTACGACGCCGCCGCCATCAAGCGTGGTCTCACACGCGAAGCCTTGATCCGGCTGCTGAAGCGTCGAAGCAATCCAGGCTGCAATTCTGGATTGCTTCGCTTCGCGCGCAATGACGACAATTCCTCGCTGCGCGCGAGTATGAAATACTGAAATCGACTTTCGCGCCGTTCTTGACCGCGCGACAATTTGCGAGCGATAACACGCGCATTGCAGCACCCGATCTGCGCGCTGATTTCGCTCCCGATTGGCAGACGTCTTCGTGCGCGTCATGGCCGGACTTGATCCGGCATCCGTGTGTTGACGCTGCCGCATCTTCATCATCCTTGAACAATGCCTTTGGCGTGGATGGCCGTGACGAGCACGGCCATGACGGAGAGGCTTTCGCCTGTCTTGAGCATTGTACGAACTCGCAAAACCGCACCCCGCCGATCCATTGACCGCGCGACAGTTTGTGAGGCATAACACGCGCATTGCAGCGCCGGACCTATGCCTGCTGCTGAAAGCGTTTTCGAGCGAAGTGGATACCGGTTCGCGTAAAGAAAACGCGTCACAAAGAAGTTTCGAGGCCATCGCAACGCGGTGGCCTTTTGTTTTGGCCTGTAGCAATTCCCAAGGGAAATCGATGCCGTCATTCAGCCCGGGGCAGGAGGCGGCGCGCCGTCTCCTCGAAGGGCCGCAACGCTATACATGCCTTGCCGGCGGCACGCGCTCGGGCAAGACCTTTCTCATCACGCGCGCCATCCTCGCCCGCGCGTTGAAGGCGCCGGGTTCGCGCCATGCCATTCTGCGCTTTCACGCCAATGCCGCGCGCGCCTCGATCACGCTCGATACGCTGCCGAATGTGGCGCGGCTTTGCTTTCCGAAACTCAAACTGCGGCACGCGCGCCAGGACGGCTTCTTCGAACTGCCGAACAAGTCTCGCATCTGGATCGGCGGCCTCGACGACAAGGAACGTGTCGAGAAAATTCTCGGCCTCGAATATGTCAGTATCTTCCTCAACGAGGCGTCGCAGATTCCCTACGCTTCCGCACTCGTTGCCTTCACGCGGCTGGCGCAGAAAGTCGAGGGCTTGAAGCAGCGCGCTTATGTCGATCTGAACCCGGTCGCGAAATCGCACTGGACCAATCTGCTCTTCGGTGAGAAGCGCGATCCGGTTTCGATGCAGAAGCTGAAAGATCCGAAGAATTACGCGCGCTCTTTTCTCAACCCCGTCGACAATACCGAAAATCTCGCGCCGGAATTTCTAGAGAGCCTCGCCAATCTGCCGGAGCGCCAGCGCAAGCGTTTTTATGAAGGCGTCTATCTCGACGAGATAGAGGCAGCGCTGTGGAGCTATGAAATCATCGAGGCGGCGCGCTGCGATCCCGCCGACATCTGCGAACCGGCCCGCGCCAGCGTCGTCGTCGCGCTCGATCCTTCCGGTGCGGCGGGGCGCGACGATCTTGGCGCCGACGAGATCGGCCTTATCGTCGCGGCGCGAGGCATGGACGGCGAGTGCTACATTCTCGCCGACCGTTCCTGCCGCGAGGCGCCCGCGGTCTGGGGCCGCCGCGCGGTGACAGCATTTCACGAATTTCGCGCCGATTGCATTGTCGCCGAATCGAACTTCGGCGGCGAGATGGTGCGCGCGACCATCCAGGCGGCCGATCCGGGCGTGCCGGTGCGGCTCGTCACTGCGAGCCGCGGCAAGGCTGTGCGGGCCGAACCGATCTCGGTGCGTTATGCGCAGCGGCAGGTCCATCACGCCGGGCGGTTTCCGAAGCTCGAGGATCAGCTCTGCGCTTTCACCGCCGCAGGCTTTAACGGCCCCGGCAGCCCCGATCACGCCGATGCGGCGATCTGGGCGCTGACCTATCTTTTCGAGCTGACCGACGGCACCGGCATCATCGAATTCTATCGCCGCGCGACCGGTGCGCGAAAGTAGCGTTCTCGTCGTCCGGGAGATGACGAAAGCCAGCAACACCGGCGCGAAGAGCGCGGACGCTCGGAGCAAAAAGGAATGTTCATGAGTCAACGCGGCGAAGGCCAGCGGAGCTGGCCGCTCAGTCCCTATGAAGTGAGCGTGAGCTATGGCCAGCCCGGGGCGGCCGGGCAGGGGGCGGATTGGTTCGGCCCGCTCGCGCCGATTACGCCGCTGGCGCCGCCGGAGGTCTCGGGGCGGCAGTGGGATTATCCCTCCGGCTATAATCTCGCGACGACGCCGCGCATCTACGAGCCTATCTCGTTCCACACCTTGCGCGGACTCGCCGAAGGCTATGATTTGCTGCGCCTCGTGATCGAGACGCGCAAGGATCAGGTCGCGCGCCTCGTCTGGAACATCGGTCCGCGCAGCAAGCAGCCCGGTGCCGATCCGCGCATCGCGGCGTTGCGCCAGTTCTTCGCCCGGCCGGACGGGTTGCACACGTTCGGCGACTGGCTGCGGCTGCTGCTGGAAGAATTGTTCGTCATCGACGCGCCGACGCTCTATCTGCAACGCGATCGTGCCGGCCGCCTCGCCGCGCTGCTGCCGCTCGACGGCGCGACGATCAAGCCGGTGATCGACGATTGGGGCCGCACGCCGCAGCCCTATGCCGCGGACGGCACGATGATCTATCCGGTCGCCTATCAGCAAGTGCTGAAGGGCTACCCGGCTGTCGATTATTCGCTGCGCGACATCATCTACCGGCCGCGCAACGTCCGCGTCAATCGCGCCTATGGCTTCAGCCCGGTCGAGCAGATCGTCACGAGCGTCAACATCGCGCTGCGCCGGCAGATGTATCTGCTCGACTATTTCACGCAGGGCAATATTCCCGACAGCCTCATCGGCGTGCCGGAGAACTGGACGCCGGACCAGATCGCCTCCTATCAGAAATATTGGGACGCTTATTTCGATGGCGATCTCGGCCGCCGGCGGCGCGCCAAGTTTGTGCCTGGCGGCGTCGCCAAAACGTTCATCCAGACCAAGGAGCCGGATCTCAAAGGCCCGTTCGACGAATGGCTGGCGCGCATCGTCTGCTTCGCCTTCTCGATCTCGCCGCAGGCGCTGACGCAGCAGACGAACCGCGCCACGGCGGAGACGCAGAAAGAGATCGCGGAAGAGGAGGGCCTCGCCCCCATTCTCGCCTGGGTGAAGGATCTCATCGACCAGATTATCGCGCAGGAATTCGACGCGCCCGATCTCGAATTTTCCTGGAGCGCTGAGCCCTCGATTGATCCGCAGGCGCAGGAAGCAATCCTTTCGAGCTATACGGCGAAAGGCATCATCACGATCAATGAGGCGCGCGCCGCGCTCGGCCGCGATCCGTTTCCTGATGCCGCCGCGAGCACGCCGATGACGCTCACGGGCGGCGGCTATGTGGCGCTGGGACAGGGGACTGACGACGATGTTTCAAAATCGTCCATCGTATCAAGGATTGATAAATCAGCGAGCTGGGATGAAGATCAGCATCCGCGCTGGCCTGCGGGATCAGGCGATCATCACGGCGGTCGGTTTGCGCCAAATGGCAAAGAACCGGCGTCGTCATCGGGGAGAACTGCTCTTATCGATGACGACGGATGCGACGAGGAATGGGAAAGCGCGCGAGAGTATTGTCTTAGGCTATTAGAGTTGCACCCATTTCATCCAGATCGAGCCAAGCTTGGCAGCCATAAAACCGTCGACGGCTGCGCGAAAGGGTTTGTGAGCGAACGTTGCGGGGGAAATCCTGTCTAATGCGATTTAGCGCCGAAGAAGTTAGAAACATTCAAAAGCTCATGCGCGAGAAGGCTTGGGCCTCCGTCTACTCATTGCTTGACAGCGCACGCGACCATGCCGTGACGCAGGAAGACAAAGCTAGCGAAATTTATTGGAGAACGATGGCTCTCATAAAGCAGGGCCGATATCAGGAGGCAATTGATCTTTTGCGCAAAGATGGCGCGCTCTTTAATAGCCAATGTCTTCCGCTCAAGATCATTGCCGAGATCCTCGATAAAATTGGCGACGATCAAGGTGCTTTGCGTGAGTTGAGCGGCGCACCCATTGAACAGGAGATGGAAGACTTTTATGGCCTCGCGATCGATACCAAGTTCCTCTATTTCTATTTGCTCGCGAAGACTGGCGATCGTTCCGTGAGGAACAAACTCTCCGAAATTCCGGATGATTACCGTCACATCACCATGGGCGGAAAGTTTTTGACGAAAGCAGACCTCGTCGCTTTGCTGAATCGAACTTCAAATCAGCCGTGATCGACATTCGTCGCCTTCTCTCAGGACTTACCCGGGCCGTCTGAATCGAGGTGCCCGATGCTGCGGTTCCTGCCTCGGCCCTCGACTTCGATCTTTCGCAGGCACGAATTATCAAGGCGAATCGGGGATGGCAGTTCATGAGGCACAGTTCAATCGCACCGGTGTCATAGTCGACGCGCCAAAGATGCTTGCGAAAGCGACCTAGAGCAGGCGCTAAAGTTCGACGAGGATAACGTCCTTCAACCTTGACGCCAGTCCCTTTAAGCCGGATTAATTGCAGAGGTGTTGAGCGCGGAGCGTGGTGATGGGTAAAGCGGCGGCGTGTCTTCGCGGGGTGACTGCACTTCTCTTTGCAACAGTTTTATGTCCATCCGTCCGCGCCGATGAGGCGCCGCCCGTCAGCCCCGACAAGCCCGCAGCGGCCTATGTCACGCCATCCCGCGTTTCGGCGACGATCGAGTTCAGCATTCCGACGCTTGCCCGCGACATTGAGCGTGATGTGCCGCGCCGGCTTGCGACCTTTGATGAGCGCGTCCAGTGCGTTCACCGGCGTGTTCTTTTCTTTCGCGTCCGGGCCAATTGCGACATAGAAGGTTATGTCGAGCGCACCGGCCCCATTTCGCTTTACGGCCGCGGTGACGCCCTCATCGGTTCGACGCCGATCTTCGGCGCGGTGAGCGGGCAGGGCGCGAACAGGTTCACACGGCGCATCCACGGCAACGCCGAGGCCGGCGTCTCGGTCGAGGCGGAGGCGCGGCCGATGCTCCGGCACGACTGGTCGCTCGATCTGCGTTTGAGCGACAGCTACCATTGGACCGAGCCGCCGGTGCTTCATGTGCTCGGTCGCGACATCCAGCTCGCGCGGTATGTCGAACCGCGCATCCGCGAGCAACTCGCCCGCGTGCGCGTGCGTGCCGCCGAGGCCGTGCGCCGGCTCGATCTGCACGACAAGGCCGCGACCGTCTGGCGCCATGCCTTCACGCCGATCGAGCTTGCGGACAATCCGCCCGTCTGGTTGCAGCTTACGCCGCAAAGCGCCGCCTTCGCCGGCGTGCGCGCCGACCGGCGCGTGCTGTGGGGTGTGATGCAGATTGAAGGCAATGCCGCAACCAGTGTCGGCGTCGCGCCGGCGCCGGTTGCCGCCACGCCTTTGCCGGCGCTCGGCCGCGATATCGAGGCGCCCGGCAAGTTCGAAGTCATCCTGCCGGTGAACATTGGCTATGATTTCCTGAGCCAGAAGATCAAGGAGGTCGCCGCCGCGGAATTGAAGGGCAAACTTACGCTGGAGGATGTCAAGATCTATCCGTCGAACGGCAAGCTCATCGTCGGCTTGAAAATCGCGAAGAGCACCGAGACCGCGCCTGATGCCGGCACCTGGTATTATCTCTCCGCGACGCCGAAGATCGATCCCGACACGCAGACCTTGCAGCTTCCCGATCTCGCGACCCTCGCTGCCAAAACCCAGGCGCTGGCGCAAGAAAGCGGCAATGCCGATCTTATCGATCGGCTGCGGCAGGCGAAAATCCTCTATCAAGAGGCGTATCAACGGCTGCTCGCGGCCGCGAACAAAAGTCTGACGCGGCCTTTGAAGGACGGCTTCCGCATGGAAGGCCATCTCGACTCGGCCACGCTCGATCATATTGCGCTGTTGCAGAACGGCCTCAGCATCGCGTTGCGCGCCAGCGGCGACCTCAAGATTCTCTACGGCCTGTGATGATGCGGCTCGCCTGGTTGCTGGCCTTTGTCCTTCTCGCGGTATCGGCCGCCGCGCAGACAGCTTTCTATGACGCGCCACGCGTCGATGCGCGCGGCAAGCCCGGCACGCTCGTGCGTGCGCAGGCGATGGAAGGCGCGCCGCTTAATGCCGCCGCCTATCGCGTGCTCTATCGCTCGACGAGTTTCGACGGCAGGCCGATCCTCGTTTCCGGCGTCGTCATCGTGCCGCAAGGCGCGCCGCCGCCCGGCGGTAGACCCATCGTCGCCTGGGCGCATCCGACGTCCGGCATCGTGCCGCCTTGCGCGCCCTCGCTCGCGCTGTTCTTCTTCCAGCAGGTGCAGGGCCTGCGCACGATGGTACGGAATGGCTATGTGGTCGCGGCGACGGATTATCCCGGCCTCGGCACGCCTGGGCCGCATCCCTATCTCGTCGGGCTCAGCGAGGCCCGCGCCGTCATCGACAGCGTGCGCGTCGCACGCAGCCTGCCGGGCGCGGGCGGCGGCAGTCGCTTCATCGTCTGGGGCCATTCGCAGGGCGGCCATGCGGCGCTCTTCACCGGCCTCATCGCCAAGAGCTACGCGCCGGAGCTGACGTTGCTCGGCGTCGCCGCGGCCGCGCCGGCGAGCGAGCTTGCGGATTTAATGGACGACGATCTTTCGACACCTGCGGGCAAGAACATCACCGCGATGACGCTGTGGTCCTGGCAGCGCGTCTATGATGCGCCGATGGATAAAGTCGTCGATCCGCGCGCCATGCCGGCGATCGACAAGCTCGCGCGGGAATGTATCGAAGGGCCGTGGGATATTTCGGTCCGCAACCGGACGACGCGGCCGCTGGAACAGCATTTTCTGACCGTCGCGCACCCGGCCGACGTCGAACCCTGGCGCGATCTCTTGGCGAAGAACACGCCGGGGCCCGTCCCGCGCGACATTCCGGTGTTTCTCGCGCAAGGCCTCGATGATGCGATCATCCGGCCCGCGGTGACGCAGAATTATTTCGACAGACTCTGCAAGGGCGGCAGCAAGGCGCGGCTTTACCTGATGCCGGGCGTCGGCCACGGCGGCGCGGCGATGAAGAGCGCGCTTGAAGCCATTGCCTGGATGACGGCCCGGTTTGCCGGGGAGACGCCGCCAAGCGATTGCGGGAAATAGGCATGTAACGCATTCAATTGACTTGATAATTTACCAATTTTTTGGGCGCTAGAAATCTTGTGATCTCGCCCGATAATCAATATAGCCACGCTGCAGTTCCGTAATATGCTCTTTTTGACGCATGCGGACGGGACTTGGCATGGCAGCAAAGCGCGAAAAAACAATAAGCTATCGCCGAGCGGAGTGGCTGGATGAAGCTAACACTACTCTTGAAAAGTGTGTTCGCGACGCCCTGAAAAAGCTGCCGACCGTGAGCGACAGGGAGATAGTCAACGGCGGTCAGATCACTCGCATCGCAAAACACAAAGATGGCTCCAGCGGCGGCCTATTCTTGCACATCACGTCTGATACGCCCGGAGAACCTGCTTCGGTTGTCCCGAAGGCGGCTCCTGGCGCGGCGGAATTGGATTTAAGAGTTCAAAAGCCACCTCAAGACGCAGAATGGCTTGACGGCGACGCGTTGCTATTTATTCGGCACGACCACGTATGTCTTTGTACAACGGGAATGCGTGACGGAGCGATCGGCTATTTCCTGCGTGAACTTTTCAGGAAAGCTCGCATCAGAAGTGACTCAACAAAGTTCGAATTGATGAAGGCGGCGGACATAACCAAATTGAAGCTGCTTCACAGCCAAGGGGTAAAGGAGCTTGAGATCAGGGGTACGCTTTACAAGGCGACAGCCGATTACGAATCT